>JAJDUQ010000325.1 GCA_022826505.1 Gammaproteobacteria bacterium | reverse complement strand
CTCTGCCCGTTCACCGGAGAGCCGCTCTCAGTGGAGCGCGTGCTTTCCGCCGCCACGGAGATCGAGCACCTCCTGCCCTACAGCCGCAGCCTCGACAACAGCATGAACAACGCGGTCGTCGCGATGCGAGCTGCGAACCGCGAGAAAGGGAACCGCACGCCGTTCGAGGCATGGGGTCACGACCAAGATCGTTTCGACGACATCATCGAGCGGGCGCGCCTGTTGCCGCTCGGAAAGCGGTGGCGCTTCGACGAGGACGCGATGGAACGCTGGGAGTCGCAGCGCGACTTCCTAGAACGCCAACTGAACGAGAACAGCTACCTGTCCCGGCTCGTCCGCGAGTATCTCGAGGCGGCCGTGGCGCCCAACCGCATCTGGGTAACGCCGGGCCGGATGACCGCGATGCTGCGGCGCGGCTGGGGCCTCAACAGCATCCTCTCTGGTCCCAGCAGCGACTGGAAGAACCGCGACGATCACCGTCATCACCTAGTGGACGCTGCGGTGATCGGGATGACCTCGCGTTCCCTGCTGCAGAAAGTCGCTCGTGCCAGCGGACGCGGCGAGGACCGGGAGAGCGTGATCGCCGTCGCGGAGCAGCCGTGGGAGGGCTTCCGCAGCGATGTAGCTAACCTTGTCGAACGGTGCATCGTGCGCCACCGCCCGGACCACTTCACGGTGCTCAACGACAAGCAAGCACGGCGCAGGGTGGGCAGGGACGTATCGAGCGGCAGCCTGCACAACGATACGGCGTACGGCATCGTCGACGGTCCCGATGAGCAGGGGTACATGACGCTGGTGGAGACGAAGCCGCTCGACGCGCTCGACCCGGCGAAGCTCGCCACGGCCCGTGACCTCGCACTCCGCAGCCGCCTCTGTGAGTTGTGGGAGCGTGTCGAGGCGGAGGGAACGGACGAGAGCGCCACCGTGACTTGGCGGCGGTTCACCGACCGCGCCTGGAAGGAACTGCGCGTGCGACGTGTGCGGGTACTCGTGCGCCTTAGCGAAGACGGCCTCGCCTTCATCCGTGACAGGAATCGGCGTGTCTACAAGGCTTACAAGACCGACGGCAACGCATACATGGACATCTGGCTGCTGCCCGAGGGTAAGAAGACCACAGGCGAGACTGTCTCCCGCTTCAACGCTCACCAGCCGGACTTCCGGTCCCCGATCAAGGCCGAATACCCGACGGCGAGGAAACTCATGCGGCTCCAGATCAACGATATGGTCGCGGTCGGCGAGGGTGACGAACGGCGACTTCTCCGTGTGCAGTTTCTGTCAGGACAGATGATCACCGCAGTCGACCACAACGAAGGCGGAGACCTCCGTGCCCGTGTGCGGGCTGGCGACGATGCCGAGCGCTATGTCCCGCTCCGGGTCAGCGCGAGCCGTGTGATCCAAGCAGGTCTGCGCAAGGTAACCGTCGATGTGCTTGGGCGCGTCCAGGACGGCGGACCGTTCGGCCCGGACGGACGGGGCAGAAGCAGCAGGAGTTGACCCGATGGAGCGACGCGTGCTCGACATCGCGGAAGGACGGCGCTACCTCTACAAGAAGCGCGGGTCGCTCGCGGTCGTACGAGACCCCGGCGAGCCCGAGGCGTCTGAGACTCTCGTCCCGTTCGACGAGATCGAGTCGGTGATCGTGCATGCTCCGCAAGCGTCGTACTCGAACGCCGCACTCGTCGAGTTCTCTCGTCGCGGCATTCCACTCGTGTGCTGCGACGAGACGCACACGCCCGTCGCTTGGCTTTGGCCAGCCCAAGCGAACTTCGAGCAGAGTCGGCGCATGGCCGCGCAGGCAGCGATGCCGGACGAGCTGAGGGACGCCCTATGGGCACGCATCGTGCGGGCCAAGCTCACAGAGCAGGCCGTCGTGGTGCGCGACGAAGGGCTCGCCGACAAGGGCCTGCTCGAGTTCGCCCGCGCTGTACGTCCCGGCGATCGCGGCAACGTCGAGGCACAGGCGGCGAGGCTCTACTGGAAGCTGCTGTTCGACGACTTCTTCCGCCGTCACCGCCACGGCCCGCCACCGAACGGCCTGCTCAACTACGGCTACGCCATCCTCCGGGCGACGGTCGCGAGGCACCTCTGCGCGGCAGGACTCCACCCTTCGCTCGGGCTCCACCACCACAACCGCTTCAATGCCTTCTGCCTCGCCGATGACCTCATGGAGCCCTTCCGCCCGGCGGTTGACCACGCCGTCCTTGCGCTGTGGCGCGAGGGCCAGGACGAGGTAACAGCCGAGACGAAGTCATCAATGGTGGCGGTAATGGCGCGCAGCGTGGGCACCGAGCGCGGCGTGGTGCCGCTCAGCCGTTGCGTTGAGCGGGCCGCGCAGTCGCTCGCCCAGTCCGTCACCGAAGGTGAGGATCGCCTCTGGTTGCCAGGGGTGGTCGCCGCGGTCGCATGAGCGAGCTTAGCGGGTACCGATTCATGTGGATGGTGGTCATGTTCGACCTTCCGGTCGTGACCAAGCGCCAGCGCAAGCGGGCGACGAAGTTCCGCAACGATCTGCTGGACCTCGGCTTCGAGATGGCGCAGTTCTCGGTCTACATGAAGTTCTGTGGGGGGCGCGCTGCCGCGGATGCGCTGGCCACGCGGGTCGGACGCCAAGTGCCAGCGCAGGGACGCGTCAGCATCTTGGTCTTCACGGACAAGCAATACGGCCGTATGCGCGTGTTCAGCGGCGGAAGCCGCGAGAGCAGGGCAGCAGAGCGGAGCCAACTCCTCCTGTTATAGG
>JAJDUQ010000346.1 GCA_022826505.1 Gammaproteobacteria bacterium | reverse complement strand
TGCTACACCGAGGCGATGTCCGCCTACGCGATCAAGTGCGTGGCCGCCCCCGAGGTCCCCAACAACGGCGGCTCGCTCGAGGCGGTGACGGTGCGCGCGCCGGAGCGCTCCCTCGTCAACCCTGTCTATCCCGCCCCCGTCGTGTCCCGGGCCCTCACCGGGCACTTCATCCCGAGTCTCGCCCTCGCCGCGCTCGCCGGGGCGATCCCGGAGCGGGTGATGGCGATGGCGGGCTCCCCCCTCTGGTCCATCACCCAGGCGGGGGTCGACGAGGCGGGGAAGCCGTTCTCGAACCTCTTCTTCTTCAACGGCGGGATGGGCGCCACGGCTTCGGGCGACGGCGAGAGCTGCCTGAGCTGGCCGAGCAACATCTCCTCGACCCCGACCGAGGTCATCGAGAAGCTGAGCCCGCTCCGCGTGCTCAGTCGGGGGCTCGTCCCGGGGAGCGGCGGGGCGGGGCGCCGCCGGGGCGGCCTCGGTCAGGAGATCCGGATGCTGAACACCTCGCCGACGCCGACGGTGGCGTTCCTTTCCGCCGAGCGGGTCCGGATCCCCGCCGAAGGGATCGGCGGCGGCGGAGAGGGGGCGACCGGAGCGGTCGAGATCAACGGCATGCCCGTCGATCCGAAGGTCCAGCACCTCCTCCAACCGGGCGACGTGGTGACCCTGCGAACCCCGGGGGGCGGCGGCCACGGCCCCGCCGCCGACCGCGATCCGGCCGCCGCAGCCCGCGACCGCTCCCTCGGCTACACCTGATTCCGGGCGCGGCTCGACCTACGGAGCCTGTTGCGCGGCGACAAGCGCAGAGATTGCTTCCCTGAGCCGTGCCCACGCCGGGACGTGATCCAAAGCGCCGCCGATTGGGAGCTGCTCCAGGAGGATTCGGCGATGCTGTCCGAATTTGTTCCTGAACTTCCTGAGTCGATTCCCACTGCAACCGCTTGCGGCGACAAGTGCCGTTTCGAGAGCACCCTTCGGGTCGGCGAGATGCTCCACCCTGGAAGGTCTTGGCAGATTCAGAGGCTGTCTTCCCCCTGGTTTGCCTGCAACCCTTCTGATGGCAACCTCGTCCAGCAGTATCCATGCTTCCGTGGTCCTCACGGGAACAATCGGGACCCGATTCACGTTCAACGCTACGTTCGCCGATGCCTCGTTGATCTCTCTCGTTCTCGTTTCGTGGCCCGCCGTGTCCGAGTCGCGATGCACGAAGAGCAGGTCGTACTCCGTTTCAACAGACAGCACCGCCTCCATCTTTCTTTCCAACACCGAGCCTCGTCCTCCCCCGGGGTCCTTTACCGTCGAAAGCGGGACGGAAAAGCCGACCGTTGCTGGCGCACCGCAGGACACCAGCAACCTTTCCAAATGCGGAACCAATGCACGGTCCGAGCTTCCTTCACAAAGAAGGATGAACCGGACCGTTGAACCATTCACAACGATCACACCGATTCAAACGGAAGGCGAAGTTGAACACCTTCGGGTGGCTGCAGGTAGTCGCGCATCGTCGACATTCCGAGGGCGGAACGCTCACCATTGGCGTGGGCACGCCAACTTCCCTTCAGAGGATAACATCGAAATGCACGAACGGACGAATTGGAGTATTGCATCACGGTTTCCATCGCAAGCAGTACGTCGTCCTTTTTCTGAAGTTGCAGGAAATAAGGGGAATGGGTCGCGAGAACTACCTGTCGCATTACATTCTCGGAATCCACCGAATTGCCGACATCAACTGCCAGGTCGTGAATCAGGCTCGCCATTGCCGGCAGTTTTTCGGGGTGAATTCCATTTTCCGGCTCTTCGATGCAGATCAGCCCCTTTGCCTCCGGATCCTCGGCCAGTACGGAGAGGGCGAGAAACCGCAATGTACCGTCGGATATCGCACTTGCGGCAAAGTTCTGGCCGCCGACCTCGGTTACGGAAAGCGAGAGCAACTCACGAACCCTGTCGCGAACCACGTCGACGTTGGACACGGAAACGAGCTCCGCCAAGCGTGACGATATTCTCGCCGCTACATCGTCCTCGGGGCCTTCCCTCTCTTTCAACCGATTGAGAGCCGCGGCGAGATGGGCGCCGTTGTCGGATACCACAATGGGGTCTCGACCGAGCCGATCGGGTCGTCGCATGGCACTGGGCTCGAGCGAGAGAAGTCTCCACCTCTGCATCTCCCGACGTGCCGCGAGTATCGTTGGGGTCGCTATTGTGCTCGTGGTGCCGACAATCGTTCTTGGCGCCAGACGCGCCGGGGCCCTCTGTCCCGGACCTCTTGAACCACCATCTTGGTGGATGATTATTTCCGTAAGTCCGTCTTTGCTGGATTCTGTCGAAATGTATCCTGTCCTTGCACGGCGTCGATTGATTACCGCTCCGTCTCTGAACGCTGACTTCGAGTGTGGAAATCGCAGTCTTTTGCTGGCTTCACCCTGGGTAATATGGTGCAGTGATTCTGAACGAAGCTCCATGTCGAATATCGAGTGGGAAGCATTGTCGGTCGCATCCTTCTTTTTTGCAATCTCGATCTCATACCGCAGGAAAGTCGAGCTGGTCTTGCCGGGGCGTCCGAAATCGTCGGTCACATCCTTTTCCACCAGCATCTCGGCTGCGAGCCTGAATGAGTCCCGGCGTAACGAGTCTCCTCGAAAGAACAGATCATCAAGCCGGGCCGTGTCTTCAGTTCTGGCCCTTACGCGAACGGCGGCTTCGAGAATCGAATGATCCGCCAACAGGGACAGGAAGTGTATCGCGTCAAAGATATTTGATTTTCCGACCCCGTTTGGTCCTGCAATGCATGTATACGGACCAAAATCAACGGAAAACTCCACCAGATTCTTGAATCCATCGACTTCCAGGCGAGTCAACATGTCGCTTCATCCATCCTCGCTCTTCGCCGCGTTCCGATCACACCATGCTTCGAGCCCGGACGCAAACCCGGTATAGCGATCTTTCGAGCGGGTCCGGATCCCCGCCGAGGGCATCGGCGGCGGGGTCGGCGCGACCGGTGCGCGCGAGATCAACGGGTTGCCCGTCGAGCCGAAGATCCAGCACGTGCTCCGGTCGGACGACATGGTGACCCTTCGACCGCCGGGGGGCGGCGGCCACGGCCCCCCGCCACCCGCGATCCGGCCGCCGCAGCCCGCGATCGCACCCTCGGCTACACCTGAGCGAGATCTCGACTCACGCTCCGAGCGAGGTGCGGAGCGCCTGCAATCTGGGAAGAATGTGCGGGGCTTCCTTCGCTTCGCAGAGCGGCGGAAGCTCGGTCTCTATCGTCCTCCATTCGAGCTCGCGACCGGCGCGAATCAGCACCCTCTCGATGTCGGACCAGTCCTGGGGCCGATCGGCGAATGCCTTGAGCACGACGAGGTCCTCTGCGGAGCACGTGGTGAGGCAGGCGTCTGCAAGGAAACGATGGTCGCTCGCCCGGTCGACCACCCGTTCCTCGAACGGGAGCGCGCCGAGAGAGATGTCGATCGGGATGCCGCGTTGGGACCGGAGGAGAAGCACCCGGCTCCGGTGCGCGAACTCGGCGGCATCCGGAGTCCGTCCTGGAAACGCGCCGCAGAGCTCCTCGATGTAGGCAGCTTCGCCGCCGAACCCGGTCAGGATGGTGAGATCTACGTCCGCGGTGAGGCGCGGCTCGCCCCAGCGCTGGAGCGCGATGCCGCCGATGAAGCAGAACCTCCATCCGCGATCCCGGCAGAAGGACTGGATGTCATCCGCCAGGCGGAACAGGTCCTGCATTCCTCAACCTGGAGAAGATGACCTGCTGCTCCACCAGCCCGGAACTCTTCCGGATTGGGCGCGTGAGGGTGGCCTCGAACGCGCCGTTCAGGGCCATGATGTGGCGGGCCACATTGACGTCGCGAAGATCCTCCCGTCGCAGGGCTTCAAGCCGCGCGGCGGCGATTCTCCACGCGCCGACGAAGGCGCGGAGTTCGTTCTTGTCATCGCTGGCCATACGTGCCATGTAGTCTAAGTCCACGGCCGGCTCGCGAGCAAAGGAATCGAGACACCGGTTGGAATCTGCCCGATCGACCGTCGCCGAAGCGACAATACGTTCGTCAGCCCGAGCCGCACGGGAATCGCAAGGTACTGGGGATGCGTGGGGTGTGAGGACCACGCGCCGAAGGGCGTCGTCACCCCGCTTCTTGGCCAACTTGCTGTTGTCGGACGGTCTGCGACCTTGTGGACGGTCCGAGCCATCGTCCACGCGGCTTGATTTGCTGTACGCAGTGGCATGTACTTGGATAATCGCCTGCTTGACGAAACGGAGAAGCCATGGACTTGGATGTCGAACGCCTCCTCGGCGCCGTGGAGCGTACAGTGTCGTCCTTGGAGCGTGACGGACAGGCCGCTCGCGCGGTCACCTTGGCCCGCAGCTACGCGACGACAGTGGAGGACCTCTGGGACGCCCTGACGAGCGCGGAACGAATCCCACGCTGGTTCCTGCCAGTCAGCGGCCGCCTCGAACTCGGTGGTCGCTACCAACTGGAGGGAAACGCAGGCGGCACGATCAGGCACTGCGAGCGTCCCTCGTATCTCGGTCTGACGTGGGAGTTCGGCGGTGACGTGAGCTGGGTGGAGGCGCGTCTGTGTAACGATGGCACCGGCCGCTCGCGCCTTGCGATTACGCATTCCGCGCTGGTGTCGGACCATTGGCACAAGTTCGGTCCCGGTGCCGTCGGGGTAGGTTGGGAGATGGGCTTGCTGGGGATGGAACTGCATCTTGCGCGGCCGAACGAACCCAAGTTGGACGGGGCAACTTTCCACACGACTCGTGACGGAAAGGCGCTCATCGTCGGAAGCAGTGCGGCGTGGGGCCGGGCGGCCGAGGCAGCGGGAACGGACGCCGACGTTGCGCGCGCAGCGGC
>JAJDUQ010000177.1 GCA_022826505.1 Gammaproteobacteria bacterium | reverse complement strand
GAGGACGTCCTTGGAACCGGTGAGCGGATTCATCACGATGGCATCGACGGGACAGGCGTGCAGACACCACGCTTCGTCGCACTGGGTGCACGTGTAGGGCGCGAACCGTCCTTCGTAGTGGAAGGTGAACACGCGGATGCGTGACTTGGAAGGGTTGAACACGCCTTCGTTCTCGTACGAGCAGGCCATCTCGCACTGCAGGCAGCCGGTGCACTTCTCCGGCTCGAGTTTCAGGGCTCTCAGCATGAATCGACCTCCTTCCGAGACTGGGTCCTAACCGTATCGGCCCCGCCGCCGGAGGTCGCCGCCGCCACGTGGGGACGAGCGAATCGAAGGCTTACAGGGCCGGGATGACTGACGCTTCAGCTTGCTGCTCGTCCTCCCGCAAATTCCCTTCGGCTAGCCGCCGGCCACCGGCGGAAAGATCGCGAGCTCCTCGCGTTCGGCCAGGACCCGCGTGCCGCGTTCCGACGGCGGCAGGAACACTCCGTCGAGTATCACGAGGTGGGCGAGGTCCCGGGGGACGTTCAGCCGCTCGACCACGTCAGCCGGCGTCGTGCCTTCGGGAAACTCCATCTCGATCTGGTTCCGCTTCGCGCCGGACGGCAGATACTGTCCGAGCGACGCGAAGAGCTTCACCGTGACCTTCAACTCCACTCCTCCCGCGCGCCGGCAACTCGGCATCAACATTAGCACCGTCGCGTGCGGTTCGCACCACCACAAGCGGGGCAATTCTCCGTGCCGTGGAGCGACTTCTGCGGTCGGATCGGCATTCCCGCCGGACTCCGCGTCCGTCTCGCCCAACCGCGGCGGACCTCGATGCCCCAGACCGGGAGGGAGAGATTCAGGTTCCTCCCAGCGTCCACAACCTTGCATCGAGGAATGCCCGCATGTGGAACTCGGCCTGCGCAGCGGCGTACGTCGCATTCCGTCCGACAGGACACGCGTGCCGGGCCAGGCAGCCGGTCCCGAGGCAAGCCGCACCGCCGGGGTTGGAAATGTGGCCGACGCAACCCTCCACGTCATAGCCGTCGGCGGAGAACGCGCCGACGGGACACGACGACAGGCACGGACGACCGACGCACGTATCGCAAGGGCTGGCACGGTCGTCGCGAGGCGGAAGATCGAGGCGCTCGCGAAACGCGATGGCGCCCCGGTAGGCGTGCCACAGGCCGAAATCCGGGTGCACCAGGGGACCGATGGGTGACGGATACACGGGACCAGCGCGTTGCGCCCACCCGATGAACGGCAGCCAGGGTGGGCCGCCGAACGGAAAGTGCGCGGCGCCTCCCAGGGTGCGCGCGAGCCGCGAGACCACGCGCCGGCTCCAGCGATCGAGAGCGTCCGGCCCGCCGTCGTTCGCTTCTTCCGATGCGGCAAAGACGGGCCACATCCCGGGACCGGCGTTCCCGACCAGAACGAGCGTCGCCGCCGGTGTACCGTCCGCGAACGGCGGGACCGCGTCGTCCGCTGCGACGTGGAACGCGCCCCGGCTCGCGAGTCCCTCGGTTTCCACTGCGACCACGACGGCATCGAAGGACCGCGCCGGCGATTCACTGTCGCGAACGGAGCCTTTCACGCCATGGCTCGGCAGGCGGAACGGGCCGGCAAGGCTTCGCCTCGGACGGACAGGACAGGTGCCGAGCCCCCCGGGAGCGCGGGCGAGACGCCCGCACGGACAACCGCGGGCCCGCGGTCCGTTGCGGGAAGGACGCCCGAGCCCCCGGGGGCGCCTCGTGCAATACCTGGCTCCACGGTAGGGATGATGGCGCCTCGAAAAGCTCCGGCGGTTGATGGGTGGGCCCGGGGACGAACAGCCGTGCGCTACTCGTACCTGCGGACGTCCTCGATCACCTTGCCGTCGTTCGCGAGCGTGCCCGGCGGCACGATTCCGATGTTGCCGCGAAGCTTGCACACATCGCGCACGCTGGCGGCAATCGCGGCGACAAGGCTGGGGTCACCCGTCTCGCTCTCGCATCGCAGGGTCATGACGTCCTTGTTGTCCACGCTCCCGACCACCAGCCTCGCCCGGACGACTTCCGGATGCCGCCGCACGACCTCGGCCACCTGCGACGGATGCACGAACATGCCTCTGACCTTCGTGGTCTGATCGGCCCGCCCCATCCAGCCTCTGATTCGGGTGTTGGTGCGCCCGCACGGGCTCGTTCCTGGCATCACCGCGGAGAGATCGCCGGTCGCGAACCGCACGAGGGGATAGTCGGGATTCAAGGGGGTCACCACGACTTCACCGATCTCCCCGTCGGCGACGGGATCGCCGGTGCCGGGACGGACGATCTCCAGGATCACGCCTTCATCGAGAATCATCCCTTCGAGCGCCGGCGATTCGTAGGCAATCAGTCCGACATCGGCGACCGCGTAGCACTGCGCGACCGACACCCCTCGCTCACCGATGGCGCCGCGAAGACTGGGAGGAAGCGCCTCGCCCGAAACGAGGCCCTTCGTGATCGAACCGACGTCTTCGCCAAGCTCGGCCGCCTTGTCGAGCAGGATGTTCAGGAACGACGGCGTGCCGACGTAGACGTTCGGGCGAAGACGCGCGATCACCCGCACCTGGAGCTCGGTCTGACCGACTCCGGCGGGAAACACGGTGCACCCGATGGCCCGCGCACCGCTTTCGAGCATCGCGCCGGCCGGAGTGAAGTGGTAGGAGAACGTGTTGTGGACCAGGTCGCCCTTGCGCACCCCAGCCGCAAACAGCGCGCGCGCCATGCGGAACGGGTCGTCGCGGCGCGGCATCGGCTCGAATATCGGGCCCGGCGACGCGAACACGTTCGCGTAGTCCTCGATCGGGCCGGGGATCATGCCGCCGAACGGCGGCGATTCGGCCTGCAATGCCGTCAACTCGGACTTGCGGACGACGGGAAGCGCCGCAAGCGTGTCCCGGTCCGTCACCGCATCGGGGTCGACCCCGTCGAGCAGGCGGGCGATGGCCGGGGCGCGCATCGCGGCGCGAAGGTGGTCGCGCAGGGATGCAAACTGCTCCGCCACGCGCGCCTCTGGGATGCGCGTTTCGAGAGAGTCGTAGTACCCGGCGATCATGTATGCGAAGAGCGACGTTGTGGTGGCAATTCGGGCATGCCGAAGCGGCCGCCATGCTTCATGACCGCCGGAGGGGTTGGTGCTACGCCAGCCACCGCTTGCGCCGGCGGTAATGCTTGGTGTCGCGGAAGCTCCTGCGCTCGCCTCCGGCGGTGCCGAGGTAGAATTCCTTCACGTCCTCGTTGTCGGCGAGCGCGCTGGCTTCGCCGTCCATCACCACGCGCCCGTTCTCCAGGATGTATCCATAGCGAGCGTAGCGTAGCGCCATGTTGGTGTTCTGCTCGGCCAGCAGGAACGTCACCCCCTCGTTCTCGTTGAGCCGCTTCACGATCTCGAAGATTTCCTCCACGAGCTGCGGGGCGAGGCCCATCGACGGCTCGTCGAGGAGAATCATGGACGGCTTGGCCATCAGCGCGCGGCCGAGCGCGGTCATCTGCTGCTCACCGCCCGAGGTATAGCCGGCCATCGCCCGGCGGCGTTCCTTGATGCGGGGGAAGTAGCTGTACACCAGCTCTAGATCGCGCTCGATCGCGCCCCTGCCGTCCGTACGCGTGTACGCGCCCGTCAGCAGGTTCTCCTCGACCGTGAGATGCTCGAAGCAGTGGCGGCCTTCCATGACCTGGATGACGCCCATCCTGACCAGCTCCGACGGCGTGCGAGCTTCCACCCGTTCGTTCTGGTACGTGATCGATCCCTTCGTCACCTCGCCCCGCTCGGCTCCGAGCAGGTTCGAGATGGACTTGAGCGTGGTCGACTTCCCCGCGCCGTTGGCCCCCAGCAGGGTGACGATGCCTCCCTCGGGAACGTCCAGGGACACCCCCCTGAGCACGAGGATCACGTGGTCGTAAATGACCTCGATGTTGCTCACGCTCAGCAGGGGTGTCCCGTTCGTCTCCATGGCCTCGTCGTCCGTCTCAGGCTGTCAGCCAGTTTCGATCGCCACCGGTCAGCCGCAGTCGCTGTCCATCGACATGCCGGAGCGCGGCGTGATGCCCTTCTCCTCGGCGTACTGCGCGGAGGAGGCCTGGATCATCGGATCGACGATCGACTTGTCGGTCGCGATCCAGTCGCTGACCTCTTCCCAGCTCGTTCCGCTCCACTGCAGGAACTTGACCGCACCGCCGCCCTCGTGGTCGGCGCAGGTGACCTTGAGCGGCGACATCAGACCCTCGGCGCCGAGCTCCTTGATGCGCTCGGCGGAAATGTCGAGGTTCTCGATGCCCCAGCGCACCTGCTCGCCGGTCAGCGGCTGATTGCCGAACTTGCCCTGCGCGACGCGGATCGCCTCCACCGACAGAATCGCGGCGATCAGGCCCCGGTTGTAGTAAATCGTCCCGACACGCTGCGGGCTGATGGCGCCCTTGCCCACACCGTGGACCTTGTCGAGGATTTCCTGAATGACCGGGAAGTCTGCGCCGGAGGGGTGGAAGCCCGCGGCGATGTAACCGACCGCCGCCTTGCCGGCGGGAATGACGTCCTCTTCGGCGCCGCTCCACCATACGCCGACGATCCGATCGGCCGGGAAGCCCACACGTGACGCTTCCTTCAACGCGGTCGGGTTCATCACGCCCCAGCCTCGCAGGATGACCCAGTCGGGCTTGTACCGGCGCGCGATCTCGAGCCACGTGGCCTTCTGGTCGAGCCCCGGGTGCGGGACGGGATAGTGTCGGATCTCGAAGCCGTACATCTCGGACTGCTTGTTGAGGACCGGGATCGTCTCCTTGCCGTAGCTCGACTCATGATAGAGGTTGGCGATCTTCTTGCCCTTCAGGTTCTCCATGCCGCCTTCCTGCATGCCCATGAACTTGATCTTGGCGGTGTTCTGGCTCCAGTAGTTGGTGACCAGCGGGAACACGTAGGGGAAGACCTTGCCGTTGGTCGCGTCGGTGCGCCCGTACCCCATCGAGATGATCGGAATCTTGTCCACCGTCGCCCGCTCGATGAGGCGGTAGGTGACGCCGGTGCTCAGCGGGTGGATCATGCTGCCGCCGGTCGGTCCCTTGCCCTTCAGGCGCTCGTAGCACTCGACGCCGCGGTCGGAGTTGTAGCCGAACTCGCACTCCTCCCAGGTGATCGTCACGCCGTTGACGCCGCCGTTGGTGTTGACCAGAGACAGGTAGTCGAAAAATCCGCCGGCGATTCCGGTGCCGCCAGCGGCATACGGTCCCACGCGGTAGATCGGGTACGGGATGAACTGCTCGTTCTGGGCCTGAACGGCCGTCAGGGGCGCAGTCAATACGCCCGCGGCCGCCAGGGAGAGCAGGACGGTTCTGAATTTCATGGAATGCTCCTCCATTGTCGAGTTTCCGCCTCTCGGGCGGCGATGGGGGATTCTAAGTCAGCCGGACCGCTGTCGCGAACGGTGTCCCCCGATCTCCGTACGCGACCCGCCGAACCGCGGCGGAACCATCCGTTCGAATGCGGACCTCCCTGTTTCGTCTCCACGCGCCTCAGTACGGGAAGGGCCACTGCCTCAGCTTCTCCTTCGCGATTTGCCAAAGCCGGGCGAAGCCGTGCGGCTCCACGATCAGGAAGAAGATGATGGTGCCGCCGTACACGATCAGCTCCAGGTTGGAGAGCACGTTGCCGTGGAGCGTCCCGCCCATCACCGCCGAGGCGAAGATGTTGAGAAACACCGGCAGCAGCACGATGAACGCGGCGCCCAGATAGGACCCCATGATGCTGCCCATGCCCCCAATGATGATCATGAACAGGATGTTGAACGAACGTATGAGATCGAACGCCTCGGTATCGGCGTTCCCCACGTAGGTGAACACGTACATCGCGCCGGCCACGCCGCAGTAGAACGAGCTGATCGCGAACGCCATCAACTTGGTGCGCAAGGGGCGCACGCCGATGATCTCGGCCGCGATGTCCATGTCCCGGATGGCCATCCACGCGCGGCCGGTGGCGCTGCGAACCAGGTTCTTCGCGAGCAGGGTGAGGACGACGACCACCGCAAGGGTCACGATGTACTTGACCTCCGGCGTCGCATGGGGGCCGGAGACCACGAAGTTGATCGGAGCGAGGAAGTCGAGCGGGCCGCCGGCCTCGGCGAGACGGCCGAAGAGCGTGCTCTGGGGGGCGGAGGCGACCCCGGCCGGATCGTAGTTGGTGAACCAGCCGACGTGGTCGAACAGCCACAGCAGGAAGAACTGCGACGCGAGCGTGGTGACGGCGAGGTAGAAGCCCTTGATGCGCAGGCTCGGCAGCCCGAACACGACCCCGACCAGGGCGGTGATCACGCCCGCGATGAGAAAGCTCAGGACGGGAGGAATTTCGGGCAGGCGCAGGACCAGGTTGTAGCAGGAGTACGCGCCCACCGCCATGAACCCGCCGGTGCCGAGCGAGATCTGGCCGGCGTAGCCGGTGAGCAGGTTCAGCCCGAGCGCGGCAAGGCCGAACACGAGAAACTGGGTCAGGATCGGCCCCATCAGGTACTGCGAACCGGTGAGAGGGGGAACGACGAACGCGAAGACCAGCAATGCGATCACGAACCAGTAGTCCTGGCGGATGGTGAAGATCGCCTGGTCGCTGGCGTAGGTGGTCTTGAACTGGCCTGCCTCGCGGTAGAACATGTCTTTCCTCTCGTCCCGGGCTCCTCGACCCGTGCTTGCGTCTGCGTCCCGCCGCGAAACGACGGGTCACCCTGGAGGCGTCACACGCGCTCGATGATCTTCTCCCCGAACAACCCCTGGGGCCATACCAGCAGGAACAGCGTCCCGAGCATGTAGGGGCTCCAGTTCTCGGTTCCGCCGCCGAAGTACGGAATTCCGACGTAGACCTCGAACAGCTTCTCCGTCGACCCGACGATGAGGCCGCCGACGATCGCCCCGGGGATGGAGGTGAAGCCACCGATCAGGATGACCGGCAGCGCCTTGAACGCGAGCAGGGATATCGAGAACTGCACCCCCAGCTTCGACCCCCACATGAGCCCCGCAAACAGGGCGACGATGGCCGACGCGGCCCACACCACCGCCCAGATGTTCTTCAGCGGAATACCCACCGAAAGCGCGGCCTGGTGGTCGTCGGCCACCGCACGCAGCCCCCTTCCGACCCGGGTCTTGTTGAAGAACCACGCGAGCGCGGCGACCATCGCCGCCGCGGTTGCGGCCGCCGCAACGTCGAAGGTGCTGATGAACAGGCCGAGGCTGTCGACGAACCACGCAATCGGAACGTCGGGGATGCCGATGTCGAGCGGATGCACGTCGGCATCCCACACGCCCTGCGCCACCCCTTCGATGACGAAGTTCAGCCCGATGGCGGCCATGAACAGGATGATCGGCTCCTGGTTCACGAGCGGGCGGAGCACGATCCGCTCGATGGCGATGGCCATCATGATCATCACCAGCAGGGTCACGGCGAGCGCACGCCACAGCATCGCCTCGTCGAGGAAGAAGCACACGAACGCGAGACCGAGCAGGATCCCCGCCGCCCAGTGCGGCGTGCGGGCTCCGACGGTGAGCATCAGGAACGTGAGCTGAACGATGAACACCGCGCGCCACATCGTCTGACCGCCGTCGAACACGATGGGCAGGAGCACCACCGCTATCGCGGCGAGCACCACCGGGGTGCGCCCGTACCGGATGGGTTCGTCGAGCACGGTGGTAAAACGTCGCAGCCCGTAAATCGCGGCGGCGAGCCCTGCGAAGACCAGCGCCAGCCATCCGGTCCAGCTCCAGAAACCCGGTCCGACCTCCAGCATGATCACGAAGGTCAGGGCCGCGAACAGCACGAAGGCGCCCTGCGCGAAGTTGAAGATCTGTGACGCCTTGAAGATCAGCACCAGACCGAGCGCGACCAGCGAGTACATGATGCCGGTCAGCAGTCCACCGACCAGCACTTCGAGGAAAAAGAGGAATTCTTCAACCATTTGCGTATCCGCCCGATTCCTGGTCACCCATTTCCGGCGCTCATCCCTGGCCGAGGTAGGCGCGGATCACGACCGGGTCGTTGCGCACCTCGTCAGGGGTCCCCTCAGCGATCTTCACGCCGTGGTCGAGAACTACCACGTGGTTCGAGATGTCCATGACCACACTCATGTCGTGCTCGATCAGCACCACCGTCGTTCCGAATTCGTCGTTTGCGTCGAGAACGAAGCGGGCCATGTCCTCCTTTTCCTCGAGGTTCATTCCCGCCATCGGCTCGTCGAGCAGCAACACCTTGGGCTCCATCGCCAAGGCCCGCGCGAGCTCGACACGTTTCTGCAGACCATAAGGCAACTGACCGACCGGAGTGCGGCGAATCGGCTGAATCTCGAGGAAGTCGATGATGCGCTCGACGAACTCGCGGTGTCTGATCTCCTCCTGCTGCGCCGGGCCCCAGAACAGCGCGTCGGTCGCGAAGTTGTACTTCATCTTGAGCAGCCGGCCGGTCATGATGTTGTCCAGCGTGCTCATGCCACGGAACAGCGCGATGTTCTGGAAGGTCCGGGCGAAGCCGAGTTGCGCGACCTCGTATGTCTTGAGGTTGGTCCGGTCCTGTCCTTCGAACAGGATGCGGCCGCTCGTCGGCCGATAGAATCCGCTGACCACGTTCAGCATCGACGTCTTGCCGGCGCCGTTCGGCCCGATGATCGAGAACACCTCTCCGGGATGCACGGAGAAGCCGACGTTCTCGAGCGCGGTGACCCCCCCGAACCTGAGCAGGATGTCCTCGACCTTCAGAAACGATTCCGCCGACGTCGTACCGGTGGTCTGATGGCGCCGACGCATGTCGGCGAGGGCGAGTACCGCCGCGTCACGCGACTGGAACAGGTTGGCCCGGAACTGGGCACTCTGCGCGTGCGAGCGGATCGAATCGCGCACGTCGACATTCACCCCGAACCGCACGCTCCCGAGCCCGTAACTGATGTTCGCGTGCTTTCCGCGCTCGGCGAACGCGGCCCAGGCCTCGGGCGAGATAGAGCAGCCCTCGTAGTTGACGAGGAAGTACCAGCGCGAACCCGACTCGCCGACCCTGGCGTCGACGACGTCGTAGAACTCCTCGACCTCCGCCGCGCCGCGGAACGTCATGCCCGAGAAGTCGACCTCCATGGTTTCACGGTGCTTGTGGAAGGTGATGCGCTCCGCGATCGATCGCTCACTCATCGGAGCGCTCTCCGTCGTTTCGTCAATCGGTCATCGGACAGCATCAGCTCGCCCTGGACATCGCGGCAGGAAACACCTGCACGTCGTCGATCGTCAGGTTGGCGCTGATCTGACCGCGGCGCCCGTCTTCGAAGACCACTTCGGTATCGATGTGGCACGTGTCCGTGTCGGAATAGAGTGCGTCGATGAGGGGGGCATAGCGCTCGGCGATGATGCGGCGGCGAACCTTTCGCGTGCGGGTAAGCTCTCCGTCGTCGGCGTCCAGCTCCTTGTGCAGCACGAGGAACCGCTTGACCTGCGACGACGCGAGCTGCGCGTCGCCGGCGAGATCCGCATTCACCTGCGCAATGCAGTCCCGGACCATCGCATACACCTCGGGGTGGGCCGCGAGTTCCTGGTAGCTCGCATAGGCGATGTTGTTGCGCTCGGCCCAGTTGCTCACCGCGTCGAGGTCGATGTTGACGAACGCAGCGGCGTAGTCGCGCTCGTGTCCGAACGTGACCACCTCGGCGATCTGGGGGAAGAACTTCAGCTTGTTCTCGAGGTACTTGGGAGCAAACATGGCGCCGTCGTTGAGCTTCCCGACGTCCTTGGCGCGGTCGATGATGCGCAGGTGTCCGTCGGCATCCAGCAGTCCCGCGTCGCCGGTATGCACCCAGCCGTCCTCGGTTTTCGTCTCCCGAGTCGCCTCTTCGTTCTTGTAGTAGCTGTGAAAGACGCCGGGGCTGCGATAGAGGACTTCACCGTTGTCGTCGACCTTCAGCTCGACCTGCGGGGCGGCGGGGCCCACGGTGTCGGCACGCACGTCGTCGTCGGACTGGATGGTGACGAACACCGCTGCCTCGGTCTGGCCGTAGAGCTGCTTGATGTTGATTCCGAGGGAGCGGTAGAAGTCGAATATTTCGGTGCCGATGGCCTCGCCGGCGGTGTACGCAAGCCGGATGCGGGAGAACCCGAGAGTGTTCTTCAGCGGCCCGTAGACCAGCAGATTGCCCAGCCAGTACATGAGCCTGTCGGGGAACGACACCGCATGCCGTTCCAGAATCCGCACGCCCACCCGTTTCGCGAGCTTCATGAAGTAGTGGTACATCTTCTGTTTGATGAAGCTCGCGTCCTCGATTCGGATGCTGACGGTGGTGAGAAGGCTCTCGAAGACTGCGGGCGGAGCAAAGTAGTAGGTCGGCCCGATCTCCTTCAGGTCCTGCATCACCGTCGCCGCGCTCTCCGGACAGTTCACGCAGAACCCGGCCACGTAGCTCTGTCCGAACGAGAAGATGTGGTCGCCCACCCACGCCATCGGCAGATACGCGAGCACCTCGTCGTCGGCCGTGAGTTTCTCGAACTCCACCGAGCTGCGCGCGGCGAACAGGACGTTGTCATGGGTAAGAATCACCCCTTTCGGGTTACCCGTGGTACCGGAGGTATAGAGAATGACCGCGATGTCGGAGCCGGTGCCCCGGGCGACCTGTTCCTCGTAGTGTGCGGGATGGTCGGTCGCAAACGTCCTCCCCAGTTCCTGAACCGACTTGTAGGAGTGCAGGAAGGGCTGATCGTAGTGCCGCATGCCCCGGGGGTCGTCATAGACGATGACCTCCAGCGACGGGCACTGTTCCTTGAGCTCGAGGAGCTTGTCCACCTGCTCCTGGTCTTCCGCGATCGCGAAACGAACTTCGGCGTGCTCGACGACGAACTGGAGCTCTTTCGCCACCGAGTCCTGGTACATCGGTACGGGAACGCCGCCAAGGGCCTGGGTGGCGCACATCGCTCCGTAGAGCCGCGGCCGGTTGCTCCCCAGGATCGCGAGCTTGTCACCTCGTTCGAAGCCGAGCGCCGCGAGACCGCTGGCGAGCCCCGCGACCTCGTTCCTGAGGTCGCTCCACGTCCAGCTCTGCCAGATACCGTACTCCTTCTCGCGCGCCGCGTGCCGATCCGCGAACCGGCGGGCGTTGAGATCGAGCAGCTTGGGAAACGTGTCGTCAGCCGCCGCGGCGTCTGCGCCGGACCCGGCACCATCTGCTTCGGGCATCGTCTCCTCCCCTTCCGTGTCCGCGCCGCCGCCCTGGCGGTAGAGTCTACCCGCACTGTTCGCGTGGTATCTCCGGGGACGCATCACGAATGCCGTCCGGGTTCGTGCAAGTCCCGCAACGGAGCTGCGAGTGCCCAGCCGGCGGCCAATAATAATGCAAACGGCACACCAGTAAAGCGGGTGTACTCGTCCGGAGCAGGGCAGAACAACAGGCGCTCGAGGTCCGCATCACGGACGATGGCTTGCCGATGCGATGACCCGGCAACGCCCGGTCGGATTGGTGCAGCCTCATTCGACGCGGAGCGACGTCCGATGCGGCGTGTTGCCGGACTGGGCCGTCGGCTCGTCCGACCTGCGAGACCCGACGCCACAACCGGCCTGGCCGCTCGCCGATTCGGGACGAACCTTCGTGGGGGCCATGCCGCAAATCGCGCCTCGGCGTCCGGTCATGTCTCCTCGCGCGGACGGCCGGCAATCCGAGCCTCGAGCCACTGCCACGCCTCCCGCTCGCGGGGACCCGCGGTCTTCTCGACCGCGATGCGCAGGTAGTCCATCTCGCGGGCGACCTTTTCCGCCGGCAGCCTGCGCAGGCGGCTGACGAGTATCCCGGCCTCGATGACCGCCGCCTGGGCGCGATTGAAGCCCCGGAAGGCGGCATGGGTCGCGTGCGCCAGCTCCCGGCAGTACACCCGGGGGCGCACCTCGTCGTCCTCCCAATGCGCAACCTCGACTTCGACGTGGGCCAGTGCCCCCGCGAGCCGTACGCCCTGGACCACCGCGGCCGGAACCGTCGGCCAGTCCCTGCGCCCGGTGTGGAAGCCCGCGAACACGCGTACGTCATCGGTGTAGTTGATCACCGCCTGTCGGCTGAGCAGGAGGTTGTCGAGCGTTCGGGAAGGACGAAATGGTGCGATCAGGTACAACCCGTCCCTGCGTCGTGTGCCGATGGGAGCCATGTGCGGCCTGCCGTCGGCTCCCAAGGTGGTGACGATGGTCTCGGAGATCACTCTTCGGCCGCACCCCGGACCGACGCTCCCCATTCCAGTTCGTTGTCCTGAAGGTAGCGCTTGCCGAGCTGCCACGCGATTTGCGCCCGGCCCAGTTCGACACCCAGATAGAACGCGTGGCTCGCGTCGTCGTTCACGGCAAGCTCCGGCCAGAATTCGAATGGATCGGTGGCGAGTCGCCGGCCCTCGCGGTTGTAGACGTGGATGCCCTCGCGGGTGAGCTGGATTCGGAAACTCGGATCCCTGACCGCCGCCGCGGTCCGTGCCACCTCCTCGCAGGTATGCGGAAAGGGTTTGCGGTCCTTCAGCGCCATCAACCCTTCGTGATAGCGCCTCGGCAGGTTGCCGTCGCGTTTCGCCGCCCACATGATGCGGCGCGCGATGTCCACCTCCCGCACCGACGTCTGCGCGTGAGGACTGACCTCGGTGGTCAGGACGGCTCCGATGTCGAGCTCCGACACCACGCCCATCAGAACTGCGGTGATTCCCGTGGTGTCGGCATCGGTCAGCTCCGTGAGGTTGCCGATGCCCATCATGATGTCGGCCTCCGGAAACCGGCGCCGCACCGCGTGGTATCGCAGCAGCGACTCCGTGAACCCGAAATGAATCGGCTCCAGAATGGGGTCGAGCAGAAACCGCCGTTCCTTTGCGGCCAGCACCTCGGCTGCCCGGTACAGGGAGTCGAGGTCCGACGGGTGCTCGGGTATCAGCACCGGAACACCCGCCCAGTCGTCCGCGATGCCGAGGGTGCTTTCCTTGAGGCTGAGGAGGTAGTCGGCTCCCGCGGCGGCGCCTCGGACCAGCTCCGCACGCTCCAGGGAGTCCACGCTGACCGCGAATCCCTCCTGGCGGAGCGCCGCGACGGATTCCTCCAGGTGAGGGAACGCAACGCCGGGCAGACAGCCAAGGTCGATCACGTCCGCCCCGTCGTTCCGGTATGCGGCGGCTCGCCGGAGAATCTGTGCGACGTCCATGTTCGGGGCATCGACGATCTCGGCGATGATGGTGACGCGGTGCTCGCTGAGGTCGGTCGTGCGGCCCGTAGTACCGAAGAACTCGGGAAGGTCCTTCAGGTCCTTGGGGCCTCGCTCGACCGGCATTCCGTACGCCTGCGAAAGCGCTTCGACGTCGCCTCCGCAGAGGCCCGGCACGATGATTCTCTGCACGTCGCCCGGAGGCGGCAGGCGGCGTCTGATCATGTCCGCCGTCATCAGGCCCGCGACCTGCAGTCCAAGCTCATGCACTCGCCAGCAAAAGTTCCTCGTCTCCAGCCCCTCGATTTCCCGGCAGAGGCTGTCGTGGGCGAGGCGACCGGTGAGGAAGAGGATACGCTCGTCCATTCAGTCGTACTTGATGTAGCGAAACCTCTGATCCCTGGGTGTTCCCTCCAGCGCACCGTCAATCTCGCCCGGCTGCCAGTGCACGAACTCCTCGATCTTGCGCGCGAGCTCGAAGTCCTTGTCGGTCACGCCCTTCGCCGCGTGGTTCATGAGCTTGACGATGACGAAGGCATAGGACGCGGTGAGGTCGGGATGGTGCCAGGCCGCTTCCGCGAGATGGCCGACGGCATTGATCACCATCAGTGTCCCCTTCCAGCCGCTGGTCCGGTATCGGCGCCTGATCCAGCCGTTCTCGTAGTACCAGTGCGGCAGCTCGGACTCGAGCTTCGCCTTGACTTCTTCTTCGCTGTAGGTCCTGTCCTCTCTTCGGTCGGCAGACATGGCCGTACCCCTCTGTGCGGCGGACTCGTCGCACATCAGTGTACTCCCAACTGGACGCCGCACCCCCGCCGATCCACGATCCGTTTCGTTTCCGATGCCTCTGCGAGACCATGGGTCGCTCGGGCGAACGCACCGCTGACTTCGATTCGTCATGTCCTCGTCACCGACACGCCGCCAGGTGGTACGGCTCTTCCCGGTTCCGAGCCGGAGTCGACCTCTCGAAGGGCTGTACCTGAACGAGGACCTGCCCGCGCCCGTGGCGGGGGTTCCGGCGCTGGTCTATGCGAACTTCGTCACGAGCCTCGACGGTCGGGTCGCGGTATCGGACAACGGTGGAACGTCACGCCTGCCCGAAGGACTGACCAACTCTCGCGACTGGAGGCTCTTTCAGGAACTCCAGGCGCACGCGGATTGCCTCGTGAGCCACGGCGGCTATCTGCGGGCACTCGCGGCGGGCCGCCTCGGCAACATTCTGCAGGTGGGAACGGGCGACGGCAGCGGCGACATCGTGCGATGGCGCGCGGCGCAGGGAATGACGGGGCAACCCGCGGTCGCCATCGTGAGTGCCAGTCTCGACATGCCAATCCCGGATTCGCTGTCGACGTACGCACAGCCTGTCCACGTCCTGACGACGACCACGGCGAACGAGGACCGGAGAGCGGCGCTCGAAGAGGCGGGGTACGACGTCGTGGCAACCGGAGCCGGGCCGTGGGTGCGAGCCCGCGACGCGGTCGAGGCGCTGGCCGAGCGCGGCTATCGCAGGCTCTACCTTCAGACGGGCCCCAGGATGCTCGAGAGCGCGCTGCGCGAGCGAGTCCTCGCGCGCCTGTACCTCACCATCAGCCACCGCCTGGTGGGAGGCGACCGCTTCGACACCATGGTGCGCGGCGACGCGCCGCTGGGCGTGGCGGGCCGACTTCGCCTGAGCGCCCTGTATCTGGACGAGGCTCCGGACCTCGACTGCGGACAGCTCTTCGCGCGCTTCGATACGGCCTGACCGGCAGTTGGCGATCCCGCGTCGTTGAGAAACCAAGCGAGGCGACGGCGCGATCCAGGTTGATTCGTGGTACTGTCAATCAATGCAGTTGACTTCGACTGAAACGGAAATGCCAATGCCTCAGCAGGTCACCGCACGACTGCCGGACCCGCTGGTCGACGCGCTGGATTCGGCCGCGCGACAGCTCAGGCGAAGCCGGGCGGATGTCATCCGCCAGGCCGTCGAACGCTATCTCCAGGACTTCGACGACCTCTCCATCGCCATCCAGCGGCTTCGCGATCCCGGCGATCCGGTGCTGGATTGGGATCGGGTCCGGCGTGAGCTTCTCGATTCGGATTAAGGGGAGTGCGGCCAGAGAACTGAAGCGGCTGGCCAGGCCGGATCGGGTCCGGATCGTTGCGGCCATCGATCGGTTGGCGGAGACCCCGCATCTCGGCGCAGCGCTGAAGGGCGACCTCCGGGGGTTGCGAAGGCTACGCGTCGGCGATCATCGCGTAGTGTACGAAGTGCGGAACGATGAACTCATCGTTCTCGTCGTTCGTGTCGCCCACCGGAGGGATGTCTACCGACGGGCGCCGACCTGAGCCTCGCGGGAGCTCGGCTCCCCCGGGACGTCCCGGGGGAGCCGATGACGCCATCAGGAAACGTTGGCGGCGAACGGATGCTCCGCGTTCTTCTGGGCCAGCACCTCGTCGACCGTCGGCTTGCCGGCAACGGCGCGCTCGATGGCCTCCTTGGTGGCTTCGTAGTTGTACTGCTCGATCTTGGCGTCGTCCTCCGCCTCCCAGTGAATGAATACGCCGACGCAGAGGTACAGATCGTCGGCCTCCGCGGCAGGGATCGTTCCCTCGGCCACCGCCTCCATGACGGCGCGGGCAACCGCACGCTGGGCGGGACCGAACATCTGCACCGCCTGCTTCGCACCCTTCATGGTGACCTTGTTGAACATCATGGTGTTGGGCTTTGCGGGCACGTTGGGCGACACGACAGCGAGCAGGCTGGTGAAGCCGTCCTTGTTGTTGACCAGGCCGTTGCAGAACGCGGTCTCCGCTGCGGACCCGCGCGGGCCCAGGATCAGGTCGATGTGGGCAATCTCGTTGCCATCGCCAACCAGGGATTCGCCCACACGAACATTTGTGATAGCCATCGCTAACTCCTCTACGTAGTTCCAATTCCAGCCGCGTCCCGCGCTGGTCGGGCCGCGACGCGATTTCCCTCCTCGCGGAGGAGATTGCCGGCAAGCAGTGTAGCCACCGTCATGTCGGCGCTCGTACCGGGGTTGATGCGCCGCCTCTTCAGAAGGCGGTCGAACCTCATCAAGTCCTCGAAGTTCATTTCGGACGAACCGGAGACATCGAGGTTCTCGACGAGCCGCTGAGCTTCGAGCCGAACCCGCTGCGCGGCGACGGTCCCGAGTTTACGCTCTATGTGTGAGTCCTTGAAGCGGGCAAGAAACTCGAGGTAGAGCGCCACCACCGCCTGTGGACCCGGCCAGCGCCTGCGGCTTGCGGCAAGCACCGGCAGACCGGTGTCGAAAATGTCCTCGTAGCAGCGAGCGTACTGACGCGCCACCCGATCGCGATTCTCGGCCTCGCGCATCACTTTTCGCAGGGGGGCCGCGGCGAGGCCCCGGACATCGTGACGCTCGCTCCGGCCGAGTCCCGCCGGTTCGGCCAGGCGGATGGCCCGAAACACCTTGTCGGTGTCCGCGACACCGGCCTCGTCGAGCACGCGGGCAAGCCCGGCACGCAGCGGACCCTTCCGATTCCCGTGAAGCGCAGTGTGCGCGAGTGGGGCGCACAGCAGCACGATTCCGAGGTTCGTGTTGCACCCTGTCGCCGCATGGGTGGCCTCGATGCTCCGCAGTACCCTCTCGCCCAGCGACAGACCGGGGGTGCCAAGCACGTCCGCCGTGCAGCGTGCGCTGGCCACGAATTCAGCGGCCGTCATTCCGTGCCCGGGGGAGGCGAAGCTCACATTTCCGGGTTTCGGAGCCTCGAGTTCTTCGATGCAGGCGCGCCACACCGCCGCGGCCACCGGGTTGGGCGCCTCGTATGCGGGACGTGCCTCAGGCTCCACCGCCAAACGACCGCTCCAGCAGCTCGCCGTCGAGACGGCCTGCGCGAAATGTCCGTCCGCTGCCGAGTACCGTCACCGCCACCTTTGCCGGACTGAACAGCATCGGATCGATCCGGAAAAAATCGTAGCCGTAGTCCCGGAACACCTCTGCAAAAGGCCTGCCGTAGTCCTTCGAGCTGCTGCTGGGAAGCCGGCGCGCGAGATCTTCAGCCTGTTCGTGGTCGCACGACACGAAGAGCTGGACCTGACCGCCGAACAGGATGGTGTCGTTGGTCCGTCCCATTGCGGTCAATGCGTCGTCGATCGGGGGCGGCAACGGAGCGCTGCCCGCTCCATCGACAATCGCATCGAGCGGAAAACCGATTTCGTGCGCCTTGTGCAACGCCACCTCGACGACCCGGGCCGCGATCTGCACCACGCCGGCGACACTGCCGGTGGGGGTGAGCACGAGCGTCAATCGCTCCGGATCCACGCCGCAATTCGCCGAGACCTTCTCCGCGAGCGCCGCGGGCGGATGGCGATCGGTCTCCAGGACGAGACAGGCACTGTCGGAGCGGTCCCGGTAGCCGAGTTCGTCAAACAAGGGTTCGCGGGCCGCGAGCGCCCGCGCCGGCCCGGAGCCGAGCGCACTGAACTTCTGGGGAGCCTTGAAGCTCAGACTCCAGCCCGCGTACTGGGCGCCGAGACAGGCGAGCACCGGCTGGCTGGTCCGCACCTCCACCTGCCACGGCCAGTCGGGAAACACCGGATTCGAGCGCAGCACCGCGTGGCCGAGGCCACCCATGCAGATTCGGGCGACGAGCAGCCCCGCTTCGATGCCGCCATGGTGGTCGATGCCCGCATCGATGACGCAGGTTCCGTCCTGCATGCAGGAAACGCCGACGCGCAACGCAGCAGCACGCTCCTTGAGCTCGGCGACCAGTGGGGCCGCCTCCGCGTTCACGCTGGGCAGCATGCTCATGCGCGCCACGACTCAGGAGGCGACGACTTCTCGAGCGAACTCGAACGCGTCGGGGAAATCGAGGACCACGGCGCGGTCCGCGCTCATCATGCGCTCCAGCAACCCCCGCTGGACCTTGTACTTGATGCTTCCGATTGCGAGAGCACCGAGACCGAGCGCGCCGGAGGACAACTCCGCGCCGTCGTCGGTCACCGAGAGCCCCTCGATGCCCGAAGGCGGCACCGCGTTGACGTCGGCCGCAACCGAGAGCATGTCGCATCGCGACATCAGATCGGCGGACAGGACCTGGACGCCCGCTTTCGCGCAGCATACCGCGACCTCCGCGTTCTCGAGCGCGGCGGACTTTTCCGCGTCGTCCCTTCCGGTGACCCAAGGCAGCTCGACCTCGTACCGGCTCGCAAAGCGCTCGACCGGCTCCGCCCTGGCCGGCGTCATCTCCGTGAGGCGTATCAGCCTCGGATGCCCACCCGATTGCGCCACCAGCACCGCGGTGCACAATCCCACCGGCCCGCCGCCGAGGATCTGCACGCTGCGACTCTCCAGTCCCGCGCCGCCCCTCGCACGCAGGAGCTTTTCGATGAGCGCCACGAGCGCGGCTGACGTGGTGTAGGCACCGTTCGGATCGGCCATCACCGCAACTTCGAACGGCCCCACCATTGCGCTCCTCGCGCGTTCCAGCATGTCGGCGGCCAGATTGACGTCGTGCCCGCCGATGAATACGCCGGTGTCGTTGTAGCGCCCTGGAGGTCTGGAGAAGATGGCGTCCTGGACGAGCCCGGTGACGTCGTCGAGGGCGGCGCCCGAGTACGGCATGACGACCTCGTAGCCCGCGTCCGCAGCCATGTTGACGTCGAACGGGCTGACGTTGGCGCGGGGGTCCAGCATGTGAAGAATCCTGGGCTTTGCCATGGCGGTCGTTGCCTCGTCAGTGCGGAGCGAGAGCGCTCTCGACATCGGCGCCCTGGTTGCGTGCGCGGGTGACGGCAAAGTCTAACCCGAACTCCCGCCCGAATCGGGCCTCCGCCTCCGCCTTCAGGTGAATCGCCGTCGCGTCGCTCGGACAGACCGCGAAGCCGGTGGGACCCCAGGAGCTCTGCCCGACCGCATTCAGGCCGCGCGATCCCAGCCAATCCAGGACGCGGCTTACCCCCGGACTCGCGAAACGCCCGCCCTGCACGCCCGCGAAATGGTCGCCGACCCGTGCCTGAATCCGACCGACTGCCTCTCCGAAGGCGTTCAGGTCGGCCTGCACCACTCCAGGCAGCGCGCACAACAACACCAGGCGGCAGAGTTCGGCTGCGTCGGCTTCGGGAAACTCGAGGAGGGCGGCGAATTTCTCGAGTTCGGCCTCCCCGTATGGCCCCTGGCGGCTGCGGTCAAACACCAGCAGCAGGCACCACGCACCAGGGAACGGCTGCCTGGCAATGACCGGCGGCGGGATGCCGTCACCCGCCGATCCGCCATCGACCACGAACCCACCGTGGTCGAACAGTCCGATGCCGAGACCGGAACGGGTCCCGCGATCGAGGGCGGCCGCGAGGTCCACTGTGCGCACGTCCAGATCGAAGAGCTTCGCCATGCCCGCGCCAACTGCCAGGGCGAGCTGCGTCCCGGAACCCAGCCCGGCATGTGGCGGGATGGCCTCGTCCACATCGATCCGGACACCTTCGGGGAGATGGAAGCGCTCCGCCAGGGCAGTGGCGTAGCGGGCCGCTCGCGCCGCGTCAGGCCCTTCGGCCACGACTTCGGCGTCCGCTCTCAGACGCAGGCGGGTGAACGGTCCCTCCAGGGCGAGTCCGAGACTCCCGTATCGGCGACCTGCGCCGCCGTGGAGATCCACGAATCCCATGTGCAGCCTGGCGGGCGCCCGGACGGACACACGGTGCACTGAGCGACTCGGCATGCGAACGCCGAACCGGTCTACTCGAACAGGCTGTGCAGGTAGATCTTGCCCTTGCCCAGCTTGCCGCCGTAGTTGGCGGTGTGGATCTGCTTCACGCCGTCAATCGACGTGGCCGCCTCGATGCCGACCCGCATGCCTCGGCGGACTTCCTCCAGACCGGGCGCGCTCACGATGATTTCGTAGACGCACCGGACCGACTCCGGGAGGGCGCTTTCGGAATCGCCGGCAAGCATCGGACAGTAGTGATGATTGGTGGTGGCGACCATGTCGCGGTAGTTCCTGGCGCCCACCTTGGAGCCGCTCGCCGCGTTCTTGACCACTACCAGCGGGATCTTCGACGCCGCGTCCAGCGCCGCCTCCGCCGCGGCGAGCGCGGTCTCGTCGGACTCGGCGAGGATGAGGAACATGCCTCCGGTCACGGCCTGGCTCACGACCCCGAAGCTGCGCTCGACGTGGAATGCGCCGTCCATTTTCGGTACGCGATAGAGCTCGCGGCCGAACGCTTCGATCGCCTCCTCGTAGCCGTCTCCGAAGCGCTGGATGATGGTGCCCTCGATATCGATCGACTCCTCGGCGAGTTCGTCCGGCAGGGCGTCGAACACGCTGGTCTTGGGGTTCGGGATGGCTCCCTTTCGAATGCGCAGGACCATGCACCGGGCGAGTTGTTCGAGCTTCCGGTCCATCATCTGGATGACGAACCCCGGACGGCCGTCAGGGGTCTCTTCCGGCCCGACCTCGCGCTCCAGAGTCGCCTCGCAGGGAGGCGACGTGGCCGAGCGGCCGAGGCCCTTGGTTTCCATGGCCGCCTCCAGCGCCCATTTTCGGTTGACGCTCGTCACGAGAATTCGTGCGAGCCGTCCGCTGAAGGTTTCGGAATAGTCGTCCTGGATGGGGACGCCGTTGACCGCGAGTTCCGACATGGGATCCCTCACTTTCTGCGCGCCCGGCAGGACGACGCCACCGGGACGATACCTCCATGGCTACGAGTACGCCAATCCATTCGAGGTACACTCAAGGAACATCGGTGCCAGGGGCCCGGACGGTTCGGTACCGGTCGACGATTGCCCGAATCGCCCCGACAACCGATTCCGGGCGCTCGAGATGAATGTAGTGTCCGCTTCCGGCCACCATCCGGTATGTGCCGTCTTTCATCGATTCCGCCAGCTCGCGCTGGAGATCGTGCCACGTCCCCTCGAGACGATGGTGACCGGATCCCGCGTCCCGTGGCGGGCCGCGCGCCAGGACGATGACGGGCGCGTCCGGTACCCGGCGGATTGCGCCCACCTGCCGGGCGCTGTGCCGCAGCGATCCGAGCTCGCCGTAGAGCGTCCGAATTGCCTTGCGTGCCAGCGCGAGGCGTTGCGCCAGGGGTTTCAGGCTTTCGGGCAGTGCATCGGGCACGAGTCCGTGATTCGAGATGACGAATCGCCGACCGGTCGGCGCCATCGGTAGCCGCACCCCCGCCGACTCCATCCGCTGGAACTGGTGCTCGTGGGTCGCATCGACCAGCACCAGCCCCGCCACCGACCGTGGTGCGTTGCGCGCCGCGAACAGACGGACGGCGAGCCCCCCGAAGGAGTGTCCGACCAGCAGGTAGGGAGAAGGAATGTCCGCATGCAGGAGAAGTCTCTCCAGCTCCCCGGTGATTCGGTCCGCGTGGCGGGGCTCGGGACCGCGTTCGCTCCAGCCGTAGCCCGCCCGATCGTAGCTGCACGCCCGGGTGAACCGCGCGACCTCGGGTTGAACCCTGACCCAGTCGAGCGAGGTGCCGCCAAGGCCCGATTCGAAGACGACCGACGGGGACCCCCTTCCCGTGCAGTGGATGTGCAGTCGATGGAGCCCGACGCCGACCAGCATGCCGGGGGGAGATTCGGCCTCGGGTGCGGCGGCCGACGTGACGGGCGCAAAGCCGGACAGTGCGACCACCGTCAAGCCCGCCAGCGCAAACCCTGAAATCCACTCGGACGGACGAGATTCGGGGCGAAGTACCGATCGCGCAGTTGGCACACGGGCCGGGAACAAGCGTCCGGATGCCTCGGCGACCGTCCACGGCGCCCGTACAGGCGCTTTCAGTTGCCGGACCGAGCCGCTATCGTTCGCGCGTCCACGGCGGCCGCAGTCCTCGATTCGGGGTCGTGCTGCACCCGGCGCGCGGCCGCACCCTCCGTCCGAACCGGCGACTGGAGCGATGAACGAACTTGAAGCGTGGCGCGAGCGGGCGCTGCGGCTCGAAGCGAGTGCCAACCGGATCATGGTCGGTCAGGAACGGGCCGTTCGTCTGTTGCTCATCGCCACCTTCGCGCGCGGGCACGTCCTGCTCGAGGGGGACGTGGGGGTGGGCAAGACCACCCTCCTCCAGACGCTCGCGCGAGGTATCGGAGGTGCGTTCGAGCGCATCGAAGGCACCGTCGATCTCATGCCGAGCGACCTTCTCTACTATACCTACCTCACCCGGGACGGTCAGCCGCGCGTGGAGGCCGGGCCGCTGCTCCGGCACGGCGCCGAACTTTCGATATTCTTCTTCAACGAAATCAACCGCGCCCGACCCCAGGTCCACTCACTGATGCTGCGGGCGATGGCCGAACGAAGCGTCAGTGCGTTCAACGCCGAGCACCGCTTTCCACACCTCCAGGTGTACGCCGATCGCAATCGGATCGAGCGCGAGGAGACGTTCGAGATTCCCGCCGCGGTGCGGGACCGCTTCTTCATGGAAATCACCGTGGAGATGCCGACCGAACCGCCACTGCTGCACGCGCTCATGACCGACACCCGCTTTCACGATGCCGCGGCGCTGGTGGCCGAGATGGAGTCGGGCACCGTGCCGTTCCGCGAGCTCAACGATGCCGCCGCACGCATCCAGGCCTCGGTGGGAACCACCGAGACGCTGCAGCGTTATGCCCTCGACCTCTGGGCCGCAACCCGAAATCCGGCCGAGTCCGGTATCGAAATCGAGGGTGTGGACGTGACTCGGCTCGTGCAGTCCGGGGCGAGTCCGCGCGGCATGAGCATGCTGCTGCGGGCGGCGCGAGTCGCGGCGTGGCTGGCAGGACGAACCGAAGTCGTCCCCGAGGACATTCACGCTGTATTCGAGCCGGCGGTCGCTCACCGCATCTTCTTCACTCCGATCCACGAGATGCGTCGTCCCGAGATTGCCGGGCGTCTCATCGCGAGGATTCTGGAGACGGTCGCATCGCCGTGACCGACTTCCGGACCTCCTCTCCGCCTCCAGTTCCGTTCGGGTCGACATCCACTCCGGTCGAGATCGGCTATCGGCTCGACCGTCGGGCGAGCGGGATTCACCCGGGCATGCATCCCGGCATCGAGGCGGGAGGCGGACTCGAGCCGCTGCGGCACGCAACGCTGCTGGAGGGCAGCGACACCCGGCGCCTGGACCTGCTGGCAAGCCTGCGAGACCCGCTCCGAAGGCTTCTGGTGCGACGATACCGACAGCGCGCCTCGATTCGGCTCCATGTCCTCGCGGACTTGTCCGCCTCGATCGGGTTCCGCGGGCGAGGAGATCGAATCGAGACTCTGGCCCACCTCGTGTCGGCACTTGGATACTCCGCCGGACGTGCCGGTGATGCCTTCGCGTTCATCGGGTGCGACGAGGGCGTGCGCGACGAATTCGTGCTTCCGCCGACGAGGGTGACCGGCGCGTGGATCGAAATCGCGGCACGACTCGAGGCATTCACGCCAAACGGGAAGGGATCGGAAGGTCTGATTGAAGCACTGCCGATGATCGGTGGTCAGCGCTCGATGGTGTTCCTCGCTTCGGACTTCCATTTTCCTCTCGGTCTGCTGGACGAACTGCTCACCGGGCTCTCGCGCCACCAGGTCGTACCGGTGGTGCTCGCCGACAGCGGTGAATTCGAACCCGCGCCCGGTATCGGGTTCGTACGAGTCGCGGACGCGGAATCCGGCGAAGAACGCACGCTCCTGATGCGCCCCGCTCTGCGGCGACGCCTCCGATTGGAGACCAGGCGGCGGCGAGAAGCGCTCTTCGGGTGTTTCGCGGCACACGGCGTGGATTCGATCGAGCTCGTGGATCGGTTCGATGCCGATCGCATGAACGACTACTTCCGTCGGTAGCGAGCGATCGCGCACCGGCACTGCACCCCGGCCGGCTACCTTGCCGGACGCGACCGCCATCGCGCCCGCGATTCGACGACCGGCGGCGTGCTTGCAGGCGGCCAGGCGCTCCCTTATCGTCCCGCGGTCTTCTCCGGAGCGAACGATGACCGACGACATACTGAGCCCGCAACGGGCGTTGATCTACATCATGGTGGTGATGGCGGCCGCGGATCGGGAGATGACGGACCGCGAGCTGAAGCGCATCGGCGACCAGGTCCGCAACCTGCCGGCATTCGTCGATTTCGACGAGAACGAGCTCGTCCCCAGCGCGGAAGAGTGCGCCTCCCACCTGGGCCGCGAGGGCGGTCTCGATCGCTTCCTGGACGTCATCGTGGGCTCGCTGCCGGACAACCTCTCGGAGACCGGCTACGCGCTGGCCTGCGAGATTGCCGCCGCCGACCTGAAGGTTCAGCGCGAAGAGGTGCGGCTTCTCCAGATACTGCGTGATCGCCTGGGAGTTGACCCCCTCGTTGCCTCGGCCATCGAGCGCGCCGTCAAGGCGCGACACACTACCGCCTGAAGCGCGTCGTTCATCGGCAAGCCTCGCCCATGACGAGGGGGTACTTGCGGCAAGGCCTGGCAGGCGCGTTGCTCGTTGCCTCCGCGAGCATGGTTGAGGTCGCGGAAGCGGCGGTCGAACAGCTCGGGATGACGGCCCCGCGACCGTTCGGATACGTCATCGGGGACACGATCGAGCACGACATCTCGCTCGTTCTCGACGCCGGGTTCGGTCTCGACCCCGATTCCCTCCCGAAGCCCGGGCGCGCCGGTCGCTGGCTGACCCTGAACGAGTCGGTGCTGAAGAGCGACGAGCGAAACGGCACGACACGTCATTCGATTCGTCTTCGCTACCAGATCGTGAATGCGGCGACGAGCGTCATCGGCGCCGGCACCCCGCCGTTGAGTCTGCGAATCATCGGACCCGATGGGGACTTCCCGGTTGTCGTTCCGGCCTGGAGCTTCACCTTCGGACCGGTGGTGACTCCCGAGAATCGTACCGTGGGCCACCCGCCCAATCTGCGCCCGGCCCTCCTCCCGACTCCATTCGACACCGACATGCGCACCGTTCGAGTCGCGGCATTCGGACTTCTCGCACTCGCGCTGGTTGTGCTGGTCGTGCGGGAGCGACTGGCCGGGCGGTTCGCGACCCGCTCCGAGCGACACTTCGATCGTGCGTATCGCCGTCTGCAACGCGGCTCGAGTGGACGCAATCCGGCCGACGCCTTCGCGGCGGCCCTGGTCGAAGTGCACGCCGCGTTCAATGCGACCGCGGGACGTGCGGTATTCGAACATGACCTGGCGCGCTTTTTCGCCGAGCACCCCCGCTTCGAATCCGCACGGACGGGCATCGAGGAGTTCTTCGCGGAGTCCGGGAGGCTGCTCTACGGAGCCGACGGAGACGCTCCCGCCAACGTCCCTCACCTCGGTCGCCTGCGCGACCTGTGCCGAACGTGCCGAGTCCTGGAGCGGCGCCGGTGAGCTTGCTCGGGATGACCCTCGACGTGGCACACGGATGGATGCTGGTACTACTCCCGCTGGCGGCGCTGCCCTTGCTGCGGCCGCTGCCGGCGGCAATCCCGTTCTCCTGGATCGGGCTCGTCACCGCGGATCCGTTCTCGCAGTGGCTCGACCGCGCTCTTCGCGCGATCGGCGTGCTCGCCATTCTGTCACTGGTACTCGCGGCCAGCGGCCTGCACCGGCCGGCGTTCGAAGTCGAACGAATCGGGCACGGAGCGCACATGGTGCTGCTGGTCGACCGCAGCACCAGCATGGATCGGCCCTTTGCGGTCAGGAAGGTCGTCGGCGCCGCTGCCTTGAGCACGCGCCGGTCAAAGGGAGAAGTTGCACGCGAGCTCCTCTCGAAGTTCGTCGCCGAACGGCGCAACGACCGGTTCGGAATGGTCGTGTTCAGCACCTTCCCCATTCCCGTGCTGCGGCCCACCGACCATCATGAAGTGGTGCATGCGTCGATCGCGGCCGGCGACGCGGGGCGCGGACTCGCCGAGACCAACATCGGCGCCGGGCTGGAGCAGGCGCTGGAGTACTTCGAGGGCCAGCCGTACACCGGGGCACGGATCGTCGTGCTCGTATCCGACGGTGCGGGCGAGATCAGCCAGACTCCGAGGCTGCGCATCGCGCACCGGATGCAACGACTGCGGGTGTCGCTGTACTGGATCTACATCCGGTCCGCACGGGGTCCCGTGATTTTCGACTCGACCGACTCCGGCGGCAGCGCCGCGGCGACGGAGATGACTCCCGAACTCGCCCTTCACGCATTCTTCTCGCAGATGGGCAGCGCCTACCAGGCCTATACCGCGGAGAGCCCGGAAGATCTGGAGCGGGCGATTGCCGACGTGAACCGTTTGCAGAACCTGCCGGTGCGCTACAGCGAAACGATCGGGCGGCGCGATCTCTCCGCCATCTGTCTCACCGTTGCGTTTGCGGCCCTCTCGCTGCTGGTCGCCGCGAAGCTCCTGGAGCGCTCGTCGTGGTAGCGCGACGGCGCCGGGATTCCCGACTCGGACGCGTCGGCGGCGACTCGCTCGGATCCGGATTCCGTACCCGCTGGCCCGTCTACGCGCTTGTCCCGGTGCTGGCGGTCCTCGTCGTCGACACGTTCCTGTTGCTCGATCAGAGGCGGATCAACGCGATGCTGGATCGAGGCGACATTGCCCTCCTGGCGGAACGAGACACGCTGCGCGGCCAGCTCGCGAGCGCCTACGGATTGCACGCAAGCGGGGAGCTTCAGGAGGCAATCGCGGCCTACGGCGCCATCGCGACGGAGTCGGAGCCGGAGTTGCACAGGGTGCGGCACTTCAATCTGGCCAACCTCTATCTGGAGCGTGCGGCAGAACTCGAACGCTCGGAGCAGATGCAACCAGCCATGTCGTTGGTCGAACTCGCGAAGCAGAACTACCGCGAGATCCTCGTCGCGGACCCAGCCCACTGGGACTCCCGGCACAACCTGTCGCGAGCGCTCGAGATGCTCCCCGACATCGCGGCGGTGGACTACGAGAACGAGCGCAACCCGGAACGCAGTCCCCAGGCACCGCGCGCGGCGCGTACCTACGAAGGCCTCCCGTGACTCCGAATACCCGCAGCGAGCGCCGTGCCTCCCGTTCGGGTGCCCGCCTCGCGATGCTGACGACGGCGCTCGTTCTCGCGGCGACTGGACTCGGCAGGCCGATGCTGCCGCTGCCTTCCGACGTCTTCCGGCACCTGGTGGTGTTCGACATCACCCAGAGCATGAACGTGGGTGACGCCGTTTCCGGGGACGACTCCCTCACGCGGCTCGAGCATGCCAAGGCAACCGTGCTGGAAGCGGCAACCGCGCTCCCGTGCGGCTCCGAACTCGGTCTGGGTCTGTTCACCGGTCACCGGACATTCCTTCTGCTCGCACCGGTCGAGATTTGCGAGAGCTATCCGGATATCGCCGCTACGGTGCACGCGGTGGACTGGCGCATGGCGTGGGCGGCGCGAAGCGAGATTTCCAAGGGAGTGCACTCGGGGCTCAGGATCGCCGAAGCCCTCGGTCCGCACACCGTCCTCGTCTTCATGACCGACGGGCACGAGGCACCCCCGCTCCACCCCGAGCTCAGACCCGGATACGGGGGAGAGCCCGGTTCGGTCAGGGGACTGCTCGCCGGCGTGGGCGGCCCTGTCCCACTTCCCATCCCCAAGCTGGACCCCCAGGGGCAGAATCTCGGGTACTGGGGAGCCGAGGATGTCCTGCAGGTCGACGAGCTGTCACTCGGGCGAGGGACGAGCGTTTCGGAAGGCTATGCGGGGACCGACGCCGGCGGCATTCAAGCCCGCATCGATTCGGGCACCGAGCACTTGTCGGCGCTGCGGGAATCGTATCTCCGCTCGCTCGCCGACGGACTGCGGATTCGCTATCGGCGCGTGGAGCATGCAGACGACCTGCGATCCGCACTTCGGAACCCCGAATTCGCGAACGAACGTGAATCGATGACCGATCTGCGCCCGCTGCTGGGCGGGGTTGCGGCGCTGCTGGTCGCGGGAAGCTATCTGGTGTCCGCGAGAACGCGGCGTGGACGCCGGGCGCACCGGCTCTGACGCGAGTATTTCGCCGATTCGCGACGCGAGGGCGTGGTGATGCCGGCAGATGCGCAGCCGGAGATCGGTGAAATTCGAGGGATTGCGTGGACTTCTTCCGGATCGATAACGAGTGCGTGGAGGCCTGGACGCGCCTTCCGGCTCGGCGCTCGTTCGCCTCGAACTCGACGTCCTGGCATTCGTGCGGCGGACGTCGGATCGGTCAGGGCAGGGCGCCGTCCGCATTCACGAGAGGAACCCCATGTTCGCGCAGGATGGCGACGATTGATTCCGCGTGCTCGTCCAGCAACTTCTGGAGTTCCTCCTTCTGTTCCTTCTGTCCGAACCGGACCCCGGCGGAAATCCCGAAGTGCAAGCGAACACCCGGCTCCGAGGCCATCGGGACGACCGCGACCGGGACGTCGGGGTTGCTGCGGGCGAAATAACCGGCAATGGGACCCCACATGACAGTGGCGTCGATCTTGTCCGCGAGGAGATCTTCCTGTTCGAGCTGACCTGGTTGCACCTCCGGGTTTCCGTGTTGCGACGCGTACGCAATCTCGATCTGGTCGAGCATCCCGTGCTTGGCCAGCCAGACAGTGCCGGGGTTGCGCTCGGCGATGCCAAACCGGATCTTGTCGCGCCGCGTGGGATCGAGGGCCACGAGGTCCTCGGCCGACTGAACGTCGTCCAATCCACGTCCCTTGACGTACACCAGGGAGTAGGTCGAGTGGTAGTAGGGTTCCGTCGTGATTGCCAGCTCGAATCCGGTCGGCAGTCCCATGACCACGTCGCACTTGTACTCGCCGTCGGGCCCCCGGGACCGGAGGGTATTGCGAATGAAGCCCATGCGCTGCGGGAACCAAGTGTATTCGACCGGAAGATTCAGTGCGTCGGCCAGAACCGCAGCGATTCGATTCTCGTATCCTTCGCCCGCCTGGTTGGACCACGGAAGGTAGTGAGGATCGGCGCAGACCTTGAAGGCGGTGCGCTCGGCCGCGACGGCACCTGCGGACACGGCGATGGCGGCCACCGCTGCAAGGGCGACTCCGAGCTGTCTCGCGGCAGTCATAGGCCAACCTCCATCGAAGGTGTCGGGCGGTTCATCGATCGTACCGCTTGATCTTGCCCGCGGGCAGCACCTTGTCCGCCCGGGCCTTCAGGTAGGCGTATAGCTGATCGACATACCTCATGACGTTGGGATTCTCCTTCCAGGGAGGCATGACCCCGATCTGACCCTGGTAGCCATTGGCGACGACTTCCATGAACCGCGCCCGGCCGATTTCGCCTCCGAGCTTCTCGAGGAGGCTCGGACCGATGGTGCTGCCGGTTCCGTCGAGCCCATGGCAGACCTGACACTGGCTGAATGCCCGGTAGCCCCGAGTCAACCAGAGGTCGATCCTGCAGGTCTTCGGATCACCCTCCGTCTCGCATTGGATATGGCCATCGTACGGCTCCTCGGCCACGACGGCGGGCGCCGCGAGTCCGCCGAAGGCGCAGACGACGGCGGCCACGGTCCACCTCGCGAGTGTTGTCTGAATTTTCCGGTGCACTTTGGGAAGGTCCTCCTTGGAACGACGTTGAGGAGATGCGGACCGTCGCGCCGGACATCCGTCCCCGGACGCACGCCATACAAGAAACCGGCTACGGCACGGAAGCGCCGCAGCCGGTCAGAAATGTATCCGGCTCCCGGTGGCCGGAGCGGCCCCGGGTTGCCGGTCGAGCATTCAGCCCGGCAGGGCGAAGATGGTCAGAACGCCGCCGAGCTGAGTGTGCTTGCTCAGGCCCCTGTACGCACCCACGGCACCAAGGCCGTCCGTGTCGCCTTCGAGGCCCGCGGCCATACCGATGCCGGCCCAGCCGCCGATGCCGGACAGGATTCCGATGTACTGCTTGCCGTCGTGCATCCAGGTGTTCACGTTGCCGATGATGCCGGACGGGGTCTTGAACCTGTACAGCTCATCGCCGGTGTTGGCATCCACCGCCACGAGGTAACCCTCGAGGGTGCCGTAGAACACCACGCCACCGCCGGTCGCCAGCGCACCGCTCCACACCGAGAACGGCTCGGGAATCGACCACACGATCTCGCCCTTCGCCGCGTCCCAGGCGATGAAGTTGCCCAGGTTGTCGGTGCCGTCACCCAACACGCGCCCGGCCGGGAACATGCTCAGGGTGGCACCCACGTAGGGCTGGCCCGCCACGTACTCCACGTAGAACGGCTCGTAGTCCATGCACACGTGGTTGGTGGGCACGTAGAACAGCCCGGTGTCGGGCGAGAACGCGGCAGGCTGCTGATCCTTGCTGCCTAGAGCCGCCGGACACACGTTCGTGGTGTTGACGTCCTCGCCGTGCCAGCGGGTGCTGTATCGCGCCACCACGGACGGCCGTCCGGTCTCCATGTCGACGTGGGTCGCCCAGTTGGTCGCCGGGTCGTACTTCTCCGCCACCAGCAGCTCGCCGGTCACGCGATCCAGCGTGTAACCGAAGCCGTTGCGGTCGAAGTGAACCAGAACCTTGCGCATCTCGCCGTTGACCTCGATATCGGCAAGGATGTTCTCGTTGATGCCGTCATAGTCCCACTCGTCGTGCGGCGTCATCTGGTAGGCCCACTTGGCCATTCCGGTGTCCGCATCGCGCGCGAAGAGGGTCATCGACCACTTGTTGTCACCCGGACGAACGACAGGATTCCAGGTGCTGGGATTGCCGGTGCCGTAATAGATCAGGTTCAGCTCCGGATCGTAGGTGTACCAGCCCCAGGTGGTTCCGCCGCCGATCTTCCACTGGTCGCCCTTCCAGGTGTTGAGGCTCGAGTCCTTGCCGACCGGCTTGCCCATCGACATGGTGTTCTCGGGATCGACCAGCATCTCGTCGTCGGGACCGGTGCTGTAGGCCTTCCACACCAGGCTGCCGTCGTTGATGTTGTAGGCGGCCAGGAACCCGCGGACACCGAACTCGCCACCGCTGATACCGGTGTAGACCTTGTCGCCGACCACGATGGGCGCGTTCGTGTTGGTCGAACCCTTCGTGGGATCGCCGTTCACCGTCGACCAGAGCTTCTCGCCGGTATTCGCGTCGAGCGCCACCAGCGTCGTATCCGCCTGCTGCAGGAAGATCTTTCCGTCGGCGTAGGCCAGGCCGCGGTAGACGGTGTCGCAGCACATCACCGGCACCGTGGCTGCCGCATCCTGCTTCGGCACGTAGCTCCAGTTGATGCTCTGGTCGGCGAGGTTGATGGAGAACACCTTGTTCGGGAACGGGGTGTGTATCCACATGGTGTCGCCGATGACCAGCGGCCCGCCCTCGTGTCCGCGCAGGACACCGGTCGAGAAGGTCCACGCGACCTGCAAATTCCCGACGTTGTCCTTGTTGATTTCATTGAGCGGGCTGTAGCGCTGTCCGTCGTAGGTCCTGCCCCACATGACCCAGTTGTCGGCATTCTGCGACAGCGCCATCACTTCGCTGTTGCCGGAGACGACGCCCGGCACCGCCACTGCCGCGCCCAGCGTCATGGAAGCTATGAACATCAGCAGTTTTCTTGGTGTCATTTGTTGCCCTCCTTGCTGTGATTTCAGTGCGCGGGGCGTTGAATCGAGCAGTACCGGTTCGAGATTTCAGATGCACTCGCGGCCTGGGAACGATTCCCCCGCCTCGGGAGATTCCTCAGTGGACGTCAATGGAGCTTGCGACACGGCCGGATCCAATGGCATACCCATGCGCTACGCTCCGTCGGAGGCTCCCAAAGCCTCCTCGGCCCGATTTCATCACAATTTCCTCATGTTGCCAATGAACTTCCCTCATGTGTCCACCCCCGCCAATCTCTGCCGAACCAGCGCAATCGGCGTTGGAAATCAGCAGGAGATCGCCTGATGTGCCGCATCGCAATCACCGAGCGTCGGCTCGCGATTCGGCGTTCGCCTCATTGCGTCCGAACGCTGGCCACGCCGGGCACGAAACACGCCGCCTCCGCTTCCGCCCGCAGGGCCTGAAACGCCTTGATGCGCTTTCTGGAGCGGGGCGCCGCATCGCGAAAGAAACCTCCCCGTTCGCCCGGGGTGCCGTACAGGAAGCTCAGTGTCTCCGCTGCCGTGTACTCGCGGTACGGCATCTTCGACGCAATCTTGTCGATGGCGCAGATGCACGGATAGAAGGAGTTGTAGCTCTGGCCACCGCGCTCGTCCATGCAGCTCAGCACGAACTCGACGCGCGCCTGGGTCGGGAAGTCGTTCGCCACCGCGCTCGTGATGACGGACAATGAGGCAAGTGCGGCCACGGCCAGTACCGAGACAGGTTGTTTCATGACATGAAGACCACGTTGGATTTCATGGCGCGGGATGGTATCGGACGTTCATCCGATTGTCAGGGCACCGGCCTGTCGGGCTCGTCGGCCCGTACCCGAGTCACCCGAGCCTTCGGGTCCGGCCGGTCTGCCGCGCCGGGACACATCGCCGTCGGCGGGTGGCCCTCGCCCGGGGCCTGCGGCGGGCGGCGGACGGGACCGGCGTTGCTGCTGATGGCGTTGATCCTCGCGGTCCTGCAGATGGCGCCCGCCCGGTTCGCCGAGGCGGGACCCAGAGTAGCGGTGCTGGACATCGAGCTGCTGAAGGCGGACTACCTCCCGAACGCCGACCGCATCATGCCCGAGGAGCGCCGCCGCCTGGACATGGTCGCGCAACTCGTCCGCAACCGGCTGCGGGCCGAAGGCTACGACACCGTTCCCGCCGCTCGGACCAGGGCCGCAATCCATGCCGCGGACCCCGGTCAGTATCTGCATTCCTGCAACGGCTGCGAGCGACATATCGCCCGCAGCCTGGAAGCCGACTGGGTGGCGATCGGGTGGATTCAGTTCGTGAGCTACCTGATTCTCAATCTCAACATGATGGTCATCGACGTCGAGACCGGCGTGCCGGTCGCTCGCGCGTTCGTCGACCTGCGCGGCAACACGGACCGATCCTGGAGCCGTGCGACGACCTACCTGCTCGACAACATCCTGGTGGAACGGCTGGCCCGGCGCAGATAGGTTGCGAGAATGCCTACTCTCCCTTGCTTCTCGGTGTGGGAAACGACTCCTCCAGTGGCAGACCTGCCGCCTCCCAGGCGTCGGTGCCGTCCGGATACCAGATCACCGAGGTGTAGCCCCACGCCAAGGCCCGACGCGCGGCGTTCCAGGACATCCAGCAATCCGCCAGGCAGTAGAAGACGATGGAACGCGACCGATCGCCTCGCGTCAGCCGCTCGAGGTTCGCGCGCAGGTAATTCTCCTCCTCGACCGGCAACTCACCGAAGCCGGTGTTGGGGAGCCACACGGTCCCGGGGATGTTGAGCCGCACCGGCGCAAGCCACGGCGTGCCCGCGGGCAGCCCCTGCGGCCGTCGCGGGGAGGGGAGCACGTCGACGAGCAGCGGCGACTCGCGTTCGATCCGCAGCCGCAACGCCTCGGCGGACACCACGGTCGCGCCAGCCAGGGTACAGGGGACCGGAGCACGGAAGTCGGCCATCCGGTAGTCGGAAGGTTCTTTCGGAACGCATTCCTCAGCGGCGGAACCCGTGCCGGACAGACACACAGCCCACAGCGCGCCCGCAATCGCAAGACGGCGGCCCACCTTGCCGGAGGCTGTCCACGGATCGATCACTTCATGTCCCTTGGAGGTGCAAAGGCGCAGACCGAGCAGGCATGGTAACGCGCCAGAGGACACGCCGGGCAGCCGAGAATGCGCGCCGCCACGAGCCTGCCGTGCCGATCGGGTTCCGTGCCGAAATGCACGTCGGCTACCATGCGGAACGAGCCGGTTGCAACTCGGCACGCCTGCCGCCAGACGCTGCACGGCTGTCCATGCACTCTGCCGTCGCACTCTGGATACCGGTGCAACCCGAAGGGAGGCAAAATGCGCACTCGTCTCGAACCACCGAACCGCTGTACGAAAACGGTCTGCGTCCGTGTCGAGTCGGCCCGGCGTTTGACGTCAATCGGTATCCGGACCGGACGTCACCGTTACCTCGCGCTGATGGCGTTCCTGGTGGTCTGCACGACGGTCGCGGCCACGGAACCGCTGCGACTCGAGGAAGTTGTCGAGGGTGTGCACGTCTACACCGGTCCGCACGAAGACGCGACTCCCGGGAACCTCGGCGCGATCGGAAACGCGGGCGTGGTGATTGGGCGGGATTCCGTCGCGGTCATCGACACCGGCGGCAGCCCGGAATTCGGAAGGAGGTTGCGCGCGAGCATCGCCGCGCTCACCGATCTCCCCGTCGCCTGGGTGATCATCACCCACGCGCACCCCGACCACGTCTTCGGCAGCTCGGCGTTCGACGAAGACGGCATCTCGTTCGTCGGGCACCGGAAGCTCGCTCGTGCGCTGGCGACGCGGAGTCCGTTCTACCTCGACGCCTTCAAGCGCCTCGTCGGTCCGGCTTTCGATGGTGCCCGGGTCATTGCACCTTCCATGGAGGTCTCGGCAGAGACCCGCATCGATCTCGGCGACCGCGCGCTGGTGCTGACCGCGTGGCGGACCGCCCACACCGACAACGACCTGACGGTCCTCGACGTTCGCACCGGGACCCTGTTCGCCGGCGACCTCGTGTTCGTCGACCGACTGCCTGTCGTGGACGGCAGCCTCAAGGGCTGGCTCGAAGTGATTTCCGAGCTGCGCCGGCTACCGGCGTCGCACGTGGTGCCCGGTCACGGTCCGGCGTCCGTTCCCTGGCCCGGGGCGCTCGACTCTCAGGAGCGATACCTCCGAGCGCTGCTGCGCGACGTGAGGCGGGAGATCGCCGGCGGAGGCCGCATCGAATCGGCGATTGGACGAGTGGCTCCGGAGGAACGCGACCGATGGATCGCGTTCGACGAGAACCACCCGCGCAACGTCATCGCGAGCTTCACCGAGCTGGAATGGGAGTGAGGGAGAGGCGGCGGCATCGCTCCCGCGCGACATTCGCGCGTCTCGTGATAGAGTTGGCTGTCTGCTTGCAGAGGACCAGCTCATGAGAGTCGCCCCCGTTCTCACCACGCTGCTTGCACTCTCTCTCGCCGCTCCCGCATGGGCCGCCGGCGAGGACGAGAGCCGCTGGAACGCGCTCCGCGAGATGCTGTTCCAGGACCGGCCGATTCACGACGCCGCCGATGTTCTGACGCTGGATGCCCCCTACCGCGCCCACGACGCGGCGGTCGTTCCCATCAGTGTCGAGCCGGCGTTTTCTCAGACCGAGGAACGCTACATCAAGTCCGTCACGCTGCTCATCGACGAGAATCCCCTGCCGTTGGCGGGCCGGTTCCACTTCACTCCGGCCAGCGGACGCGCCGCATTCAGCACCCGCGTGCGCGTCAACGCATACACCAACATTCGCGCGATCGCCGAAACGAACGACGGCGAGCTTCACATGGCCAAGCGCTTCGTGAAGGCTTCGGGCGGGTGCTCCGCACCGGCAGGCAAGGATCCCGACGCGGCGCTGGCCCGGCTCGGCAAGATGAAGCTGCGCCAGTCCGACGCGCTCGTTCTGGGTGAACCGAATCTGGCCCATCTCCTGGTCAGCCACCCGAACCACACCGGGATGCAGATGGACCAGGTGACGCGCCACTACGTGCCGGCCTATTTCGTGAACAACATCGAGGTCCGCTACGGTGACGAGCCGGTGCTGACCGTCGAGTCCGACATTTCACTGAGCGAGGACCCGAGCATCCACTTCTACTACACGCCCCGGGAGTCCGCGGAGCTCTCGGTGACGGTGACCGACAGCAAGGAGCTGGTGTTCAGCCGGGCCTGGGAAATGCAGGGGAAGCGGTTGCTCGCGGATGCGGGGAACGACGGATAGCCGCGAAGCGGCTTCCCCGCCGCATCAACCGGGTCGCCGCATCCTCCTCACCAGCCCTCGTTGCGGGTCGTATCCGATCACCGCGAGCACGAACACCACCGCAAGCGTCGCCGCCACGACACCGAACGCGAGCAGGTTGGGCTCCCCGTAGAGCGAGAACCGCACCGACTCCACCACGTAGGTGAACGGGTTGAACCGAGCGGCCTGGAACACCGCCTCCGCCCCCGCCTCGCGCAGCTTCCACAGCGGATACAGGGCGGAGGAGATGAAGAACATGGGAAAGATGACGAAGTTCATCGTCCCCGCGAAGTTTTCGAGCTGCTTGATGTAGACCGACAGAAGCAGGCCCGTGGCGCCGAGCATCATCCCTCCGAGCGCGATGGCCGGCAGCGCATAGAGCCAGCCGAGCAGCGGGACGTGCACGCCGAACAGCACGGTGACGATCAGAAAGGCGTACACCTGAAGCACCGAGAGCACCGTGCCCGCCACCAGCTTGCTGAAGAGCAGGTACCAGCGCGGCAGCGGTGCGGTGAGCAACAGCCGCATCATTCCCATCTCGCGGTCATAGACCATCGCCAGCGAGGACTGCATCCCGTTGAAGAGCAGCACCATGCTGACCAGTCCCGGCACGATGTACTCCTGGTACTCGATGTAGGTCTCGTAGGGAGGGATGATCGAGACCCCGAAGACGTTCTGGAACCCCACCGCGAACACCACGAGCCACAGCGTGGGGCGGACCAGGGCGGAGAACAGTCGCCCGCGCTGGCGCCAGAACTTGAACATCTCGCGCCCGCTCACGGCGACCAGGGCACGGGCGGCGTGAGAAGGCGTCATCTCGATGCCACTTCAGGGACGACGGCGGACGACCGTCGGACCCACCGCCGGAACCTGCACTGCACTCACAACTCGCACCGGGTGTCCCGTTCGTCGAAACCGAGCGTGTCCAGGTTGTTCGTCGCGTGCAGGTATCCGCGCAACGGCGCGCGATCCACCACCCAGTTGTGGGTGACGAGCAGGACGGGCTGACGCAACTGCCGGTTCCACGGCCTGAAGTTCAGTCGGTTGCCCTTGAATCCGTCCAGCACGACCTCGTCGCCCAGGAGATAGTCGCGCACGGCCGCGAAGTCTCCGCCCTCGGTGCGCAGCACCGCCTCGACCACACCCTTCACCGCCATCCACGCCGCCCAGTCCTGATCGCGCATGGGACGCTTGGCCCTCTTCTGGAAGCGCTTCTCGAGCTGTGGGGCACCGTGGCGCTCCCACGCCCAGTGCCAGGCGGCGGCGGCCAGGCCCTCCGAACCGACCACGGGCCGCGGCTGTACCGTCTGAAAAGGGACGTCGCGGGCGAACTCGCCATCGGTATCGGCGACGAACACGACGTCGTAGTCGGCACCCGCCGTCAGCAACGCCACGTTGTTCTTTTCCCGCTCTCGCGGATCGTTGCTGAGCACGAACGGACGCTGCTCGACTATCCTGATGCCGAATCGCTTCGCGGACCGACCGAACGCCGCGGCGAGCTGCTCGTCCTCGGATTCGGGGCCGGTCAGCACCAGCGCCTCACGCCACTTCTTCGAGATCAGGTACTGGGCCAGTGCGTCCGCCATCATCGCGTGGCTCGGAATGACGTGCAGCAAATGGGACTGGCACTGTTCCTGGCGCAGCACGTCGTCGCGTGCCGAAACGTTGAACACCAGGACGTCCCGGCCCTTCGTGGCGCGGGCCACCTCGTCCACGAGCTCCGCCGGCGCATCGACGAGCAGGTAGTTCACGCCGGCATCGGCGAACGCGAGCGCGGACCTGGGCAGCCTCGCCGGGCTCTTCGCCCGGCGTCGCTTGAGCTTGAACTCGACTCCGACGGTCGAGCCCGCGAATCGCGACTCGTCGATCGCGACCCTGGCTCCCGGATAGGGAGACCCCAGTGCCTCCGTGAGGTAGCGCGCAAACGTTCGCTTGGTGGCGTATCGCGGATCCTTCTTGAGCGCGACGTAGCCGATGACCAGCTCCTTCGGCGCCGCCTCCGACGAGGGTGCACAGGCGCCCAGAACGACAGCGAAGACGAGCGCGGATATCAGCCCGTGGCGCACCGCGCCCTCAATCATCGATGAGCACCGCATAGGGCACGCGTCCCACCGGCACCGACTTGATGACCCGTCGCTTCGCCACGTCGATTACCGAAACGTCGTCGCTCAGGCCGTTGGCCACGAACAGCAGCGACTCGTCACGGTTGAGCGTGGTGTTCCAGGCGCGGCTGCCGACCAGGATGTAGTCCTCCACGTCGAGCGACGCGACGTCCACCACCGCCACGTGGTTGGCGCGCCCCATTGCCACGAACGCGGTCTTGCCGTCGCCGGTCGTGGTGATGCCGACCGGTGTCACCTCCTCGGGACGAAAGCCTTTCGGCTTGAACTCGACGGTGCCGCTCACCTCCATCGTACCGAGGTCGATGAGGCTCACCGAGCCGGAGAGCTCGTTGGTCACCCATAGCGTGTTTCCGCCGGCAGGGACGGCAAAGCGGCGCGGGCGGTTGCCGGCCACGATGTTGGCGCGGATCTCGGAGGTGGCGGTATCGATGACGTGGACCATGTTGGCGACCTCGGAGGTCACGAACACCAACGATCCGTCGCGGTTCACCAGAATTCCCTCGGGCTCCTCGCCGACGTCGACCGTGCTCATTCCGGGAATGGTCTCGCCGTTGTCGTCCTCGCCCTCTTCGTCGTCGCCTTCCTCCTCGTCCTCTTCCTCCTCCTCCTCGTCGTCATCATCATCATCGTCGTCGGTTGCGGAGACCTCCGCCACGGTCAGCTCCGGCTTCTCTTCCCGGCCCTCGAAGTAGGTGCGCAGGTTCAATATTCCGAGCTGCGCGTCGTCCTCGAGCGAGATGTACATGGTCTCGCCGTCGGGGCTGAAGTCGAACGCCTCCGGGTCCTCGATGGGACCGATGCGGTCGACCAGCTCGAGCGCGGCGACGTCGATGATGTCGATCGCGTTCCCCTCGCCGCACGCGGCGTAGAGCCGGCTGCGGTCGGGGTTGAACGCGAGGTGGCGAGGACGCGCGGCGGTCCGGATTTGCTTGACCACCTGGTACGTCTTGCCGTCGAGCACGGTGATCGCATGGTCCTTCTCGCTGCTGACGAACAGGTAGCCGGTGCCGGCGGCCTGGGTTGCGGACGCCATGGCCAGCATGCCCACGGCCGCGGCGGCCAGGAACGAGATGTTCGTGTTCTTCATGCGGTTCTCCTCCACGGTTGCTTGCGTGCTCGCCCTCTGCCGCCGGGCACGCTCGTGAACGCCGAGCGAGAGGTGGGGCGGACCGGGCCAGGGCACTCCGGCGCGAGGTGCGAATCCACGTTCGGATCGGCCTCCCCGCGAGGGCCGTTTTCCGCCGGCCGGGCCGCAGTCCCCGTTGACGCATCCTCCCCGTGCGTCCTCACGCAGTGACACCGGGTGTTCCTGCGGCTTCCTGTCCCCTCGAGACGCATTCGATGATGCTGCGCAGCAAATTACACGAAAGTTGCGCCAATCTCAGCCGTCCGCATCGCGGCTCGAAGGCCTGCCGGTCATCGACAGGAAGGCTTCCCCGATGCCCGCCGCCCCGGCACGGGCGACGATCTCGCCGGGGGAACCGACATCGAGGACTCGGCCCCGGTGGAGAATGACCACGCGGTCGGCGCGCTCGACCTCGTCCACCAGGTGCGTGGCCCACAGCACTCCGACCGAACGCTCGCGTCGCAGATCCAGCACATAGTCGAGAAGCTGACGGCGCGAGGCGGGGTCGAGCCCCACCGTGGCCTCGTCCATGAGAAGGACGCTCGGCTCGTGGACCAGAGCGCGGGCGAGCTCCACCCGGCGCCGGTTGCCGCCACTCAGCGTTCGCGCGGGAGCGTTCGCGACCTCGTCGAGTCCGAGTCGCAGAAGCTCGGCTTCGATGCGTTCGCGGCGCCGCGTGCCGGGCATGCCGTGCATCCGCGCGCTGAAGCGCAGATTGGCAAGCACGGAGAGATCGAGGTCGAGGGTCGGCTGCTGGAACACCACTCCGATACCCGCGAGCGCCGCCGTCGCCGAGTGCCGGATGTCGTGTCCCAGCACGTGGACCGAGCCACCATCGGCCACGAACAGCCCGCTCAGGATCTGAAACAGGGTGGTCTTGCCAGCCCCATTGGGTCCGAGGAGTCCGACGAACTCGCCTCCGGCAACGGCGAGACTCACGTCGTCGAGCGCCTTCAGGGAACCGTAGGACTTGACGAGTCCCTGCACCTCCAGTGCCGGAGTCTTCGTCCCGCTCCCGTTCATCGCAGGATCGTCCCGCCGGTCGCAGCCCCTGCCTCTCCTTCTCCACCGCCTGCCCATTCATCGGTGCGGCCGGCAAGAAGGTCCGGATGCCGCGCGAGCAGCTCCGCACGCAACCGCTCCACCCCCGGGTCGTCACGTCCGCGCGGTCGCGGCAGATCGACAGGCTGCTCCCACACCACGCGACCGGGGCGTGGCGACAGGAACAACACCCGATCGGCGAGCGAGAGCGCTTCGGTGAGGTCATGGGTCACGAACAGCACGGTCGGACGATGATGGCTCCACAGCTCGTGGAGCCCGCCGCGCAGGCGCCACGCGAGCGGCTCGTCGAGGGAGGCGAAGGGCTCGTCCATGAGCAGCAGCAACGGCTTGACGCCGAAGGCGCGCGCGAGCGCCACCCGGCGCTGCATGCCTCCGGAGAGCTGTCCGGGAAACGCGTCCTCGAAACCCTGGAGTCCGACCTCGGCGAGGATCTCGCGCGCCACTTCGACGCTGCTGTCCTCCTGCGGCAGCACGAGCCGCACGTTGTCGAGCGCGGTCAGCCAGGGCATCAGGCGCGGAGCCTGAAACACGTAGGCGACCCGCGCATCCAGGGTCCCGTTTGTGCCGGCGGTGTGGACCACGTCGCCTTCGAAGCGTTGATCGAGCCCGGCCACGATGTTGAGCAACGTGGTCTTGCCGGCCCCCGACGGACCGATGACGGCCACGAACTCCCCCGGCTCGACGGTGAGTTCCATCCCTTCGAGCGCGACCGCCGGCGGACTTTCGAATGCCTTGCGCTCGATGGCAATCCGAATTCCGCTTCCCGACGCCCCGCGGCTCCCTGTTCTCACCACTTCTGCCCCATCCGTGACGTGTCGTCACCGCATCGATCATAACCGCCATGCCGCAGCGCCGAGGTGCCCGGAGCCGGAACGCCGTGTGCCGGGCAGCCCCGCTTCAGTGCCGCCAGCGCGTGATCCTTCGCTCCAGCGGCCGCATGCCGAGCGCCTCCACCAGCAGGATCACCGCTGCGAAGGCCAGCGTGTAGGCGAGGATGCTGCCGATGTCGAAGAACTGGAAGAAGATGTTGAGCTGGAAGCCCACCCCGTTGCTGCGCCCGAGAAGCTCCACCACGAGAACGATCTTCCAGATGAGCGCGAGCCCGGAGCGCGCCGCCGCCATGAGGTAGGGATAGAGCTGCGGCAGGTACACACCGAAGAGCGTGGCGAGCCTCCCCACCCGGTACACCTTCGCGACATCCATCAGGTCCCGGTCGACCGCCTTCGCGCCCTCGCGCACCGTCACCACCACCGTCGGAATCTTGTTCACCGCCACTGCGAGCACCGCCGCGACCTCCGTGAGGCCGAACCAGATGTAGCAGAGGATGATGGTGACCAGAGCGGGGATATTGAGCCCGAGGACGAGGAGACCGTCGAGCGTCATGTCGACGCGCTGCGAGCGGCCCATGAGAATTCCGACAGCGGTCCCGACCGCCATGGCGATGGCGAAGGCGATTGCGACCCGGGCCAGCGTGATCAGGAGGTGATGGCCGAGCTCGCCGCTCTCGGTGTGCTTCCAGAGGAGCTCCATCACCGCCGCCGGGGACGGCAGCAGGTCGCTCGCCGCCACCGCGGCGGCGATCTGCCAGACGACCACGAAGCCCAGCAGCGACAGGCTTCGCAGCCATATCGCCGCACCCCTCGGCGCTACTCCCGCCACCGCGCCGGGTCGAACTCGGTCCAGAACGTCCCGGCATCGAGGGTGTCGCTCGCGCCCACGAGCTTCTCACCACCCTCGGCGGCGAGAATCGCGAAGGCACGGGCGGCGGCCTCCCTGTCCGCTTCGCCGAACCGGCGCGGGATGCCGAGCCGGTATGCGTCGCGCAGCGCCGCCGCGGTCGCGGCGTCCGACACCTTCATCTTCGGCTCCAGCCGTTTCCACTCCTCGTCGGACTCCAGAAGCAGGTGCTTGGCGGAGTACGACGCACGCAGGAATCCTGCCACCGTATCGCGATTCTCGTTCGCCCAGGCGCGGTTGAATACCCACCCGAGCAGCGGGATCGGACGGTCGACACCGAGCGCGGGCAGCGTCTCGGCCGCGGAGAGGAGCTCGGTCATCCCGGCTGCCTTGAGCCGCGCGTTGTAATGCCAGAAGTTGAGCACCGCGGGCAGATCGCCGCGCAGCATGAGCTCGTTCAGCAGCGGCGGAGCGCCGAAGGTCGACTCCACCTCGGCCGCGAGGTCCAGCCCCCCGCGCCTGGCGTAGGCCTGGAGCAGAAGCCAGCTCTTGTCGACCGGCCCCCCCGCGATCCCGACCTTCCTGCCCGCCAGATCGGCCAGCTCCGCGATGCCGGCATCGGGCCGCACCATGAGCCCGCCGACCGAAAGCGAATAGGGCGCGAACGCGTAGTCCCTGCCTTCCGCCCGTTGCCGCGAGACCCAGATCCAGTCGGTGACGATGACGTCGGCGCCACCACCCTGAAGCGCCACCGAAGTGGCCCGCTTCGACCCCAACGTCACGACCTCCAGATTGATGCCCTGCTTCTCGGCAAGCTTGTGGGTCTGGATGACATCGAGCTCCCAGTGCACGGTCCCGAACTTCAGCACCCCGACCCGGACATCGTGGCCGGAGCCAACGACGGAGGTCGCGGCGAGCATCGCCACGGCGGCTGCGAACGTCCTCAGGCGCAATGGATGGCTGATGTTCATGACAAGCCCCCCTCCTGTACTTCGAGATTCGATGATAGTCCAAATGCCGTACCCGGACCGTTTCGCGGACGAGACTGATGGTGTGATAGCGTTTCGCGCCGACACTTGCCACGCAACGGAGCGCCACGACAATGGAAGTCAGAGCCCCAGCCGACCGCGAGTCCGGCACGCCCTCCGTCATCCGGACCGGGAGGTTCGCCGGGCTGGGCTCCGGCGAGGAGCTGGAGGCACGGCTTCGCGTGATCGGGGCCGAGCGCTACCACGACAACCATCCCTTCCACAAGCTCATGCGCGACGGTGTCCTCACGCGCGGACAGCTCCAGGCGTGGGCGCTCAATCGCTTCTATTACCAGAGCCGGATCCCCATCAAGGACTCCGCGCTGATGTCGCGTATCGTCGATGCGGATCTGCGCCGCGAATGGTCGCAACGGGTCATCGACCACGACGGCACCCGGGAGGGACGGGGTGGCCTCGCGAAGTGGCTGCACCTGTGCGAGCGGCTCGGACTGCCGCGCGAGCGGGTTCTGGCCGAGGACGGGGTGCTCCCGGCCACCCGGTTCGCGGTCGACGCCTACGTCCACTTCGTGCGCGACCGCCCGCTGCTGGAAGCCATCGCGTCCTCGCTCACGGAGCTGTTCGCACCCGCGATCATCGGCGAGCGCACCAGCGCGATGCTCGCCCGCTACGAATTCGTGGACGAAGACACCCTCGCCTACTTCACCGCCCGCCTCACCCAGGCGCCGCGCGACGCGGACTTCGCGCTCGACTACGTGAAGCGCCACGCGACCAGCCCGGAGCTGCGCGAGACGGTCTGCAAGGCGCTCGTGTTCAAGACCGACGTGCTGTGGGCGCAGCTCGACGCGCTCCACTTCGCATACGTCGATCCGCGCATCACGCCGCCCGGCGCGTTCGTGCCCGACTGAGGACGACGACGCCCGCCACGCCGGTGACGGCCGACGGAAGCGCTTCGAGCGGACAGGCCACGGCGGAATCGAATCGTCGGCCGGATGAAGCCGAATTCGTGACCCGCCGGCCTCAGCCCGGTGGGCGCGCGTCGAAGCAGATCACTCGCGAGGCATGCGAGAGAGCGGAGTCCTCCACGAGCTTCGGGTACGGGATGGGTCCGAGCGCTTTCACTTCGGCATCGCCCACAACCCGATAGTGGGCGACGAAGGTGTTGTACGGCTCCCCGCAGCCGTACGACTCGCGGGCAGCCGGCCAGGGCTTGCCGACCGCCGTCTGCTCGTTGAACGACGAAGAGAGCACCAGGAACTCCGCGTAGGGTTCCTGCGCGTCGCCGCTGTTCACGAAACGGCGCGCGCCGATCAGGCCGAGCCGGCTGACCCGGGAAATCTCGTACTCGGTCTCCCCGATGACGACGCGACCTCCGACCACATCCTTGCGACTCTCCCCCTTCAACCCGAATGCGACCCGCGATCCGTTGCCGTCGGGCATCGTGCCGACCAGCAGTTCCTCTGCGCCCGCAACCACCGCAACGAGCGCGAGGACGCACGCGGAGAGCACCCGGGTCCCATGACGCCCCCGATTGCCGCGTCCGTGACCATGACGCATCAGGTTGACACTCGCGGGCACATCATCGAGGCTGCCGCCGTTGGCGAATCTGGTCGCAGCGTGGGTCGTCATGAGCCCTCCGAAGGATCGCACCGAATGCCCGGAGCACTTTACATGAACGCGACGCGGCCGTGTCCTGCGGCGAAGGATGGCGAATGAGCGCGGAGCTGGCCCGTGATCGGCCAATCGCGATCGCACGCGGCTTCCGACTCCAGTGGGAAGACGCGCAGAATGCGCACGTTCTTCTCTACCCCGAAGGCATGGTCCGCCTCAGTGAGAGCGCCGGGGCGATTCTGAGCCGTTGCGACGGCGAGCGCACCCTCGATGGAGTCCTCGATTCGCTTCGGGAGGCGTTCCCGGGAGCCGACCTCGATGCCGACGTCGTCGAATTCCTGACCATCGCCCTCGAAAAGGGCTGGATCGAATACGGTCGTCACTGAGCGCCGGCGTCTTGCGGGCCACGTCACTGCGGTCCGGCCGGTGGCCCGAGCGCGAACCGCGCGGTTCGGAGCCGGCCCCAGGGCAGCCCGGTCGCGAACCGCGCAGTTCATGGGCGACGCCAGGGCAGTTCGAGCCGCTCCAGCTCCGCCTCGCTCCCGGTCCCGGCGAGGACGCCGACGGCTCCCTGTTCGGGTGACAGGTAACGTCCCGCGACATCGCGCAGCCGCTCGGGGTCGACTCCAAGCACCGAGGTTCGCAGCGACGGCTCTCCGGTGCGACCCCGGCCCTGCAGCTCGTCGAGAAACCGCTCCAGGGCATGGACCTGGAATGCCTTCGCCCGGTCGATCTCGCGAATCGTTCGCAGGACGGCATTCTCGAGTCTCCGACCCTCCGGCGGTTGCCGGCGCAACGCCTCCAGCGCGCCGTGGAAATCTCCGAGCGTCTCCGCCAGACGCGGGTCACGGTAGGAGAACATCCGCACCGTGCAGGACCGCTCGCAGTAACGCGCCCCCGCCCCGTAGGCGCCGCCGTGCTCTCGTACCGTGCGTTGCAGGAGTTCGCCTCCCAGAAACGCGGCGAGTACCGCAAGGGGCCCCGCGTCCGGATGCTCCGCATCCACGGCGGGGAAGACCATGGCGCAGTAGTTGACCGGCCCCTCCACGACCCACGCCGCAGTTGCCGAGGCACGGCACGGCGCGATACGCGCGGGAGGCGGGGAGCCGTGGCTTTCGGGCGCGACCCCATGCACCGCACTCCATGCGCAAGGCCCGCCACGAATGGCCGGGGCCGGATGACGCCCAACTGCGCCGGATCGCGTACGGCCCGACTCCGCGTTGGAACGCTCCTCGCGATCACGGACTATCTGGACCTGGTACGGCGCGCTCGCGAGTGCCTGGTGCACCCGCAGCAGACGTTCGGCGAGCCCCTCTCCTTCGGTCGCGTCCTCGGCCGCCCGCGCCAGCACCGCCAGCGCGCTCGGACCGTGCCATCGATCGGCAACCGCCGCCCAGGCATCGAGTCGCGCCGCGGCGACCCGCTCGGCTTGGAGATGACCGTAGCGCACCAGATCGCCCAGGCGTCGCGCGCGGGCCTTCGCGGCAGCCGTGCGTGCGCTTTCATCGAATCGGGAGCCGGCACGTGCGTCCGCCAGCACCTTCAGCAGCACATCCTCGTCGACCGCCTGCGTCCTTGCCGAGAGCAGCAGCACGGGACGGGGATCTCCCCCACCGCGTGCATCCGGTCCGGAAATGGCGCGAGCCAGCATCCAGGGTTCGACCGCGAGGCGATCGCAGTACCGCGCGAGGCGCGCCCTGGTCTCGTCGGGCCGAAGACGGCCGTGGCCATACTGCGGCAGCAGCTCTGCCAACAGCCCGACGTCGTCGAGTTGCCCGATATCGAAATCGGGAATGTCGATGGCCAGACGTGCGTAGACCAACCCTCCCACAGGGCCACGACTGAGCCAGACGTGCGGGCCGCCCACCGCCCCGGCGAACGATGCGCTCTCCGGTGCCGACTCGTCGCCACCCGCTTGTACGCGTCGGCGCTTCCCGTTGCCGGGTGGTGACCCGGTCCCGGCCGTCGCCGTCACCGTTTGCCGAACGCGAGCCGGCGAGGACGCACCGCCAACGGACAGTGCGACGAGCTCCGGGCGATCGCGCGCGGGTCCGACCTCGTCGATACCGAGCCACGGCAACGACTCCTCCCCGGCGGAGGATCCCTGGCGGCGGCGCAACGCGCGAGAGCGTTCCACGACTCGCCGGCGCGCCTCCGGATGCGCCGGTCCGTAGGCGTGCACGAGCGATTCGCGGTCTTCGGAATCGAAGCGACGGCCGGCCGCGGGGTCCGGCACCGCAGTCACGAGAACCCGATTCGGATTGTCGCGCAGGCACCACCGCACGAGCTCCGCAACCCCGCCACGCGAACGGAGGTCCTCGTGCAGCGCGGCGAGTGCGGCCGGGGCGTCGAGTGCGCTCGCCGGCGCTCCACCGTAGAGCGCGGCGGGGAGCATGCGGGTGAGGAGCTTGAGCGGAAACGGGAAGCGTGGATCGTGGCGCTCGCGCTGCTCGCGCTCGATGTGGGCGAACGCGCCGTCCACGATCGACGGGGCGATTCCGTCACGCACCACCGCGTCGATTGCGGCAGTCACCCGTCCCTCGATCTCCTCTGCGCGTTCGGGATCGCACCCCTGGACCCCGCACCGAAACACCAACTGCGGGTGGGTCGCCTGCACCGCGTCCAACTCGAACGCCGGCGCCGAGCCGCCGGACGCCTCCAGCAACGCCCGGCGAATCGGCGCATCGTCCTGCGCCAGCAGGCAGCGCGCAAGAAAGTGCGCGCGTGCGACCTCCATCGGCTGCGAGGCCCCCCCGAGCCGCCACCCCATCGCCACGCCCGCGTGCGAAAGCGCCCGGTCGCGGGTACCGAGCACCGGGTAACGAACGACGGATCGGGTCGGCGCCTCGAGCGGTGGCGGTTCCAACCACTGCGCACGAGGCACGGCACCGGGGACCCGGGACGACCACGGTGTCAGCGCGAGGTCCTGCAATCGCGCGTGCAGCCACTCGGGGCGCAGAGGTCCGGCGCTCAGGAACACCACATTGGCGGGGTGGTAGTGGTTGCGGTGGTAGGCCTTCAGCGTCTCGTGATCGAGATCCGGAATCGCCCGGGGATCACCTCCGGCATTGAACCGATACGGAGCAGACGGAAACAGACAGCGATTCAACGCCTGTCCGAGCTGGCGTTCGGGGTCGCTCATCAGGCCCCGCATCTCGCTCAGCACCACGCCGCGCCGCACCGGCACCGTCCCTTCCCCGTCCTCGGAGGCGATCTCGACACGCCATCCTTCCTGGTCGAAGTCGAGCCGTTCGAGGCGCGGAAAGAAGGCAGCGTCGACGTAGACCGAGAGCAGGTTCTCGTAGTCGGCGAGATTCCTGGTGGCGAAGTGGAACGTCGTGCAGTCTTGCGTGGTCACCGCGTTCATGGTCGTGCTCAGCGTGCGACCGAGCATCGCGAAGAACGCGCGCCGGCAGGGAAACCGCTCGCTGCCGCACATCACCAGATGCTCGAGGACATGGGTGAGGCCACGTGAATCGGGAGCCGGGGTGAGGAACGCCATCAGGAAGGCGCTGTCCTCGAACGGTGCCTCGAGGTGAATGTGCCTCGCGCCGGTCGGATAGTGGAGGTGCTGCGTGAACTCCCCGTCGACCGCGGCAATTTGCACGCGTTGTTGTCGTTCGAAGCGCGGTGGGGCGGGCGGCGGGCGGGCGGACATGGATATCGGCATCCTCGGAGCGAAGGCTAGTCGGGCCGCGTGTGCCTGGGGTCGAGCCCGAGCTTCTGGATGCGGTAGCGCAGCACCATGCGGGTCACGCCGAGCCGTCTGGCGGACTCGGAGACATTGCCACCCGTTTCGCGCAAGGCGTTCACGATGAGCAGGCGCTCCGCCTCGTCCAGTGTGAGTCCGGCCAGGGCTTTTCCGGGATCGGAGGGGGTGGACGATGACGCATCGAGCCCGAGCGTCGACGCGTCGAGCACGCGATCGGCACCGAGCAGGACCGTGCGCTCGACCATGTGCGCGAGCTCCCGCACGTTGCCCGGCCAGCCGTAGCGGCGAGCCGTCTCCAGGCTCTCGGGCGAGAACGTCGGTGCCGGCATGCCGTAGCGCCTCGCGGTCACGGACGCGAAGTGCTCGAACAGCGGCTCCAGGTCGTCGAGGCGCTCGCGCAGCGGCACGATGTGCAGCGAGAGCACCTTCAGCCGGAAGTAAAGGTCCGAACGAAAGACGCCCGCGGACACCAATTCGTCCAGATCCCGGTTGGTCGCAGCGATGAACCATGCCGCGACAGGACGGGGCTCGGTGCTGCCTATGCGGCGCACCTCGCGACGTTCGAGCACTGCAAGCAGCCGTGATTGGAGGCCCGGGGGCAGCTCTCCGATCTCGTCCAGATACACGGTGCCGTCCTCGGCCGCCTCCACGAGTCCGGTCCGCGCCGTGTGCGCATCGGTGAACGCACCCTTCTCGTGTCCGAACAGCTCCGCCTCGATCAGGTCCTTGGGCAGCGCCGCGCAGTCGAGGTGCACGAACGGGCGGCGGGCCCGGTCGCTGCCGTCGTGGAGCGCACGGGCCGCGAGGTCCTTTCCGGTGCCGGTCTCCCCCTGAATCAGCACCGTCGGCGGCGCTTCGCCAGCCTGACCCGCGAGCTGCTGGATGCGGGCGATCTGCGATCTGAGCGCATTCGTCGCGGCACTCGTCCCTACCAGCGAGACATCCTGGTGTGGCCGCAGCTCGCGCTGGCGCGAGAGCTCGAGCCTCCGGGTCAGCTCCGCCTGGCCCAGAGCGCGCTCGATCTTGACCATCAGCTCGTCGAGGTCGACCGGCTTGGTCAGATAGTCGTCAGCGCGCTCCTTCATCGCCGCGACCGCATCCTGCAGCCCACCGAAAGCGGTCAGCACCAGTACCGGAACGTCGGCATCGTCACCGGCACGCAGCTCGCGCAGGAAATCGAGCCCCGACCCGTCCGGCAGGCGCATGTCGAGCAGCACGAGGTCGGGCCTGCGGCGGGCAAGCTGGCTGCGCGCCTGCGCCAGATCCGGAGCCAGCACGCTCGCCACGCCGCTGCGGCCGAGCTTCCTGCCCACCGCGCGCGCGAACACGTCCTCGTCGTCGACGACGAGGACCGTGGTCCGCGTTCGTTCCGGCTGTCTGCATTCCTCGGATCGCCGATTCGTCATGAACGCCTCGTTCAGATTGGTACCGGCAGCGCGCGGGCGGGCGGTCTGCGGAGTCGGAACCGTAGGCACACGCTCGACCGACCCTCACGCTCCGGCTGGTGGCGTCGGGAGCGGAAGTGAAACGGTCGCTCGCGTGCCGCCCTGTGTCCTGCGCCGAACGTCGACCCTGCCGCCGTGCGCGTGGCAGATTTTCCAGGCCACGGGAATCCCGAGCCCGTAGCCCCCCCTCTTGGTGCTGGGACCCGGCGAGAGCTCTCGCGGGTCGGGCTCGAAGGCAATTCCGGGGCCCTCGTCGTCGATCCGGAGCTCCAGAGCATGCCCGGAACGAGCGAGCTCGAGTCTGATCGCGGCGCGTGCCGGCGATGCATCCACCGCATTGCCGAGCAGCGCGTGGATCGCCTGCTCCAGGAGGTCGGGGTCGACCGAAAGCGGCGCGTCGTGCTCCCAGCCCTCGCGCACGACCCGCAACGCCTTGCGCTCCAGCTTCGGCTCGAGCGGCGCCAGGGCACCCTCGACGACATCGCCGAGTCGGCATTCGCGCCGGCGCGGCTCCAGCGGGACCAGGTACGACAGCAGCGCGGTCACCCATCGTTCCAGACGGTCGACGGTGTCGATGATCGCCCGTCGGCTCTCCTCCAGGTCCTCGCCCGTTTCCGAGCCTTCCATCATCTGGGCGGTGGCCCGGATGCTGGCGAGCGGATTGCGGATGTTGTGCGCGACCACCGGGACCAGCGCGCCAAGGGCTGCCTGACGCTCCGACTCGACCAGGGTACGCTGGCTCTCGGCGAGCTTGCGGGTCATCTCGCCGAACGTGGAGGCGAGGTGCCTGACCTCCTCGGCGCCCTCGGCGCGGATCCGGTGCTCCAGATTGCCACGGCTGACCTCGATGGTGCCGTCGACGAGATTTCGCAGCGGCTTGACGAATCGCATCTGGAGGCTGCGCCGCGAGAACAGCAGGAGCGCGACCGCGAGCACCACCGACAGCGGCACCACGATCGGAGTCCACCGCGTCCAGCCCGATCTCGTGGCGTCGAGTGACTGCCGGCGACTCTCGACGATCGCGTCGATGACCCGCAATGCACTCTCCAGCTCGCTCAGCATCCATTCCTCGTAGGCAGGGTCGAGAAGCTTCATGCGCGCGGCCTGCGAGATCTCGTTCGGATCGGCGAACACCTTCTCCATGTCGTGGAGCACCACCGTGTAGGCATCCTGGAGATACTCGACGGCAGCGCGTTCGTTCTCGTCTCGAACGAGCTCGTGCAACTCCGCGAAGCGTTCCGTGATCTGGCGTCGATAGTCCGCGTACACCCGCAGTACGGCGGGATCCTCCGTGAGGCGGGCGTGGATGACCTCCTGAACCTGGCGGTACATGTCTCCCCGCACACGTTCGGCAAGGCGCGCGAGGGTTTCGATGCGAGCCGCCTCCTGCGAGGACTGGGTCCAGAACAGGGCCCAGAGTCCGGTCAGAGTCGCCGTCGCCACGACCAGCGCGAGCAGCGCGGACTCGTTGAGGAGAAGCAACCCCTGCAGGGATTTCGGAAGTATCCGGCGCATCGGCGACAATGACGACCGTGAACGAGTGCCATCGCCCAGTGTAGCGCCGAAGCGGACTGGGCGCTGATTCGGGCGGTGCTGGTTCATATCAACCAGCCGACTTGGTCGATTTCAGCAGTTCCGGGGCGGGATCGGCAGGTGGTGGCGGATGGACAAGCGCTCACGGCGTCGTAACTTGTTGAAAATCTTGTCCGAGAAAATGTCGTGCCAACCACGTTCCCGAGTTGGCGCACGAATTGCACACAATTCCGGCGTCGACGCATCCTGCGCCGACAGATGAGTTGGATTCAACAATTGTCCTGGAGGAAAGGACCATGTGGACCAAGCCCGATTTCACCGAAATGCGTTTCGGTTTCGAAATCACGATGTACATCGGCAATCGTTGAGACTGACGATGCGACTTGGGGCGTGACGGGGTCCTCCCTGCGCCCCGGGCTCCACCGCAGTCCGTGCGGTGGAGCCGTTCCCCAGTCGCGGGGCCGTTTCTCCCGCTGACCGAACCGGGGGCAGCACCTTGCCCGACAATCAGCCCAGGCCGCTGTGGCTGCTGGCAGAGCTGACGTACGCGTGTCCGCTCCAATGCCCCTACTGCTCGAATCCCCTCGACTTCGCTCGCACGAAACGCGAACTGACCACCGGGCAGTGGGTCGACGTCCTGCGTGAGGCGAGACAGCTCGGCGCCGCACAGCTCGGCTTCTCGGGCGGCGAACCGCTCGTGCGCCGAGACCTGGAGGAGCTGGTCGCCGAGGCGCGGGGGCTCGGCTACTACACCAACCTCATCACCTCCGCCATCGGCATGGACGCGGCTCGCGTGGTTCGGCTCCGGGAAGCGGGCCTCGACCACATCCAGATCAGCTTTCAGGCGAGCGACGCGGAACTCGCCAATCACTTCGCGGGGACCGACGCCTTCGCCCACAAGGTCGAGATGGCGCGCGCGGTGAAGGAGAACGGGTATCCCATGGTCCTCAACGTCGTGCTCCACCGGCACAACATCGACCGCACGGACGCAATCCTCGACATGGCGCTGGGCCTGGGGGCGGACTACGTGGAACTCGCCAACACGCAGTACTACGGATGGGCATTTCACAACCGCCGCGAGCTCCTTCCCACTCGCGACCAGCTCCGGCGCTCGGAGGAGACCGCGAACCGATACAAGGAAACGCACGGCGACCGCATGCGGATTCTCTACGTCATCCCGGATTACTATGCCGATCGCCCCAAGCCCTGCATGAACGGCTGGGGACGCGTCTTCCTGAGCGTTGCGCCTGACGGAACCGCCCTGCCCTGCCAGGGGGCGCGAATGCTTCCCGGCCTGGACTTTCCGAAGGTGACGGACCATCCAATCGCCTGGATCTGGAACGAATCCCCCGCATTCAACCGGTTCCGAGGCACGGAGTGGATGAAGGAGCCCTGCCGGAGCTGCCCGGAACGCGACCGGGACTTTGGTGGCTGTCGCTGTCAGGCCTGGCTCGTCACCGGCGATCCGGACAGCGCGGACCCCGTGTGCGCCCTCTCCCCCGATCGTGGCCGAATCGACGACCTCGTGGCGGAGGTCAACGACGCCCCCGGTACGGCGGGCGGCGAGATTCCGGTGATGCTGTTCCGCAACCCCCGCAACTCGAAGGCGATCCATTCCTGACGCCTGAAGGTCGCGGCATCGACCGGCGCGAGGACCGCGGCGGGTTCTCGTTCCATGCGCCGGCGCCGGCGGTCATGCGTCGAGCACCATTCCGTCGTACGCCACTTCCCAGCCCTGTTCGGCCACTGCTCGTCGTTCCTCGCTGTCATCGAGCAAGACCGGATTGGTGGTGTTGATGTGGATGAAGACCTTGCGCCGGACCCCGAGCGGTGCGAATGCCGCCATCGTGCCGTCGTGGCCCGAAATGCTCATGTGTCCCATCCGACGCCCCGACTTGACGCCGACACCGGAGCGGATCATCTCGTCGTCGGTCCACAGGGTGCCGTCGAACAGAACGACCTCGGCGCCGGCGAGACGCGTCGCCAGTGCGTCGGTCATGCGGGCGCAGGCGGGTACGTAGAACAGCCTCGTCGCGCCGCCGGCGTCCCTCACTTCGAGCGCTATCGTGTCTTCCTCGACGGAGCCGAAGTCCGGTCCCCTGCTTTCGTCCTCGAGCCACAGTGCGACCTTGCCGGGCACCGCAAAGGGCACCACGACCACTCCGCTCGGCGAGCCGTCGGGCGTGGCGAGCGACAGCGGTTCGTCGAGGCGCATCGACTCGCGGGTAACGAACGCCGGGTTGAGCACGTTGAACACGGAGTTCGCCGCGAGCACCGACAGGACACGCTCGGTCGCATAGAGCCGCAGCGGCTGCGATTCGCGCAGGTTGAGCAGCCCCGCGATGTGATCGACGTCGGCGTTGGTCAGCACCACGGCCTTGATCGGGCTGTGCCGCAACCCTTCGCCGGGGTGCAGGAACGGGTTCTCGCCAATCTGCTGACGGAGGTCCGGAGAAGCGTTGAACAGCACCCAGTCGACACCGTCCGCACTCAGCGCGATGGAGGACTGCGTCCTCGGTTTCGCGGACGGATCGCCGTCACGAGCCCGGCGGCTGTTGGGATGGTTGCAGTTCCATTGGGGATAGCCGCCACCCGCGCCGGACCCCAGTATTCGAATCTTCATGGAAACGATTGTAGCCTGTTGGCGGCGGGTCACTTGAGACCCTCGGGGCCCCGCACGGCACTCCGGCGTGATCGACGAGCCGAGACGCGGGCTCGACCGTCCGCCGATCGCGGCGACGTCGGATCGAGGTGCGACGGCGGGAGATTCGGAACACGGGGAACGCCGCCGCACGCGACGCTCGTCGCCGTTCATTCCGGCGTCCGGGAATCGTCGCCGGATCGCTCCCTTCGCCAGAACTCGACAAAGAACCGCACCGGACCGTCGGGGTCCACACGATGCGGAACCTCGGGCAGGATGACCACGCTCGACGACGGTTCGACGAGGAATGATCGGTGGATTGGGGCGCCAATTCGATACCGAAGCGCCCCGGCGATCACATGGATCCGGGCCCACGTACCACGCTTGGTGGCGTGCTCGCGGCGCAGTCCGGCCGGAGTCGACGTCTCGTCGAATTCCGGCGTTCGACGGTACGCAACGAACCCGTCGGGCCACTCCATCCGATCGCAGCGCACGCAGTCGAGTGGCTCGCCCAGCATTCCTTCGCGCCCGGCGTCGCTCACGACCCATGGCCGGTTCACGAACGGCGGCCGGTGGCGCACGTGCTGGCCGTGACCGCAGTCGAGATCCGCGACCCAGTCGCCCAGTTCGTCGAGGTGAAATCCGACGATATCGCGCTTCATGGCACCATCGGGGCACGGACCGGCACGTTTCGTTCGCATGTGCCCTGCCGCGTACCACCGCCCTCGTCCGTGCGCCCGCGGTCAACCGCTGGATCGACTCGGTGCGCCTCGGGCGGCATGTCGACTCGACACGATGGGCAAAGCCCGGCCGCGATACCGGAGGCCGCGCACAGGCGCAGCTCCACTGCGCTCAGGACCGGAATCCACCGGAGAAAATCATCGCGATGCCGATGATCACGACCACCGTTCCCGCGACCTGCGTCGCACCGAGCGACTCCTTCAACGCGAAGAACGAAATGAGCATCGTGAGCACGACGGTCCCGGTCACGATGGCCGGAATCGCGACGCTCGCCGCCACCGGACCGCTCCCGCCGACGCCGCGAAACAGGTAGAAGTAGCCGATTTCCGCGAGTCCGATGCACAGCCCCGCTCCGGCGGCCCATGCGTACGCCGCCGGCGAGAGCTTCAGGACGTGACCACCGCGGGCCAACAGCAGCATCGCGAACGTGCAGGATGCGGCGAGAGCGGCGACCTGCAGGCAGATCGTCGCCAGCACCGTCGAAGTGGCCGATTCGGGAACATGATTGCTCGACACCTTCACGAGCAGGTTGTATCCGGCGTAGAGCGCCGTGATCGCGATCAACAGAAGGATGCCGATCCACATCTCGAAGTCTCCCTGGCGATGTCCGCACCAGCGTCACCCCGAACGCCGACCCTCATCGACCCGGCTCGCATCGGCCTCATGCGCCGTAACTGCTGATTTCGATGAGGTTTCCGTCGGGATCGTTGAAGTAGACCGATGTCATCGGACCGATGGCGCCGGTCTTGGCGACCGGCCCTTCGATGATCTCGATGCCCTCGCCGCGAAGATGCGCGACGACGTCGGAGAGCGGCCACGTGGTGATCAGACACAGATCCCCGGATCCGACGCCGGCGCGATTCCGCTTCTCCATGCCGAGCACCTGCAGGTTGATCTTCTGGTTGCCGAAATGAAGTGCCCTGCGTCCGTTCGCGAACGTGGAGTCCGTCACGAGCAACGCCCGCCGGTAGAAGGCGACCGATGCCTCGATGTCGCCGACGGTGAGGACCAGATGGTCGATGTGACTGATCATCCGAATTCTCCGTTCCGAAACACGACCGCGCACCGGTCGGACGAATCCCTCGCTCGACGCGTTGCGTTCGCCTCGCCGCCGTCAGGCCCGCAGCCGTTCGTTGCCCGGATCCCAGGCGGGCTCGGCGAGCACCGTGGCCGCGCGCGGCGCGCCCAGGACGTCGATGGAGAACGTCGATCCCGGCGCCGCGAGCTGCGGTTCCACGTAGGCAAAACCGAGGCTCTTCCCCGTGCAGTGGCCGAAAGCGCCCGAGGTCGTGACCCCGATCACCCTGCCGTGCGCGAGCACCGGCTCCCCGCCGTGCACGTCGCAGTCCCCGGGCTCCACCTCCACGTAGACAAGCTGCGTCACGACTCCCGCCTGCTTGACGCGCTGCGTCGCGGTCCTGCCCACGAAGTCATTCTTCTCGAGGGCGGCGAAGCGCTCCATGTCCGCCTCGACCAGGGTGATCTCGTTGGTGAGCTCCGCCCCCCAGCCCCGGTATGCCTTCTCCATGCGCAGGGAGTCGACCGCGTATACGCCGAAGTCCGCGATGCCGAACTCCTCCCCCGCCGACCACACCGCGTCGTACAGATCGCCGAGCCGCACCATCGGGCAGTGCAGCTCCCAGCCGAGTTCGCCGACGTAGTTCACACGAAGCGCCCGAATCGGGATCCCGGCGGCCTCGATCTCCCGTCCCGTCAACCAGCGGAAGGTTCCGTTGCCGAGCTCCGTGTCCGTCAGCTTCGCGAGCACCTCGCGCGAGCGCGGCCCCGCGAGCACGAGCATCCCCCAGTCGTCGGTGACGTTGGTCACCGTGACGTCGAGACCGTCGCGCGGCCCCTGGACGAGGCTGTCCATGTCGCGGTCCTCGGCCCCGGCGCCCGACAGCACGTAGAATCGGTCCGGAGCGAGCTTGGTGATCGTCGACTCGCCGAGAATGCGACCCTCCGGTGACAGGTAATGTGCAAGCACGATGCCACCGAGCCGCCGCGGCATTCGGTTGGCCGTGATCATGTTCAGGTACGCCTCGGCACCCTCCCCCGTCACGTCGAACTTCGCGAAGCTCGAGAAGTCCATCACCCCGACCCGCTCGCGCACCGCCCGGCACTCCGCCGCGACGACCTCGAACACGTTGTTGTGCCGGAAGCCCACGTTCTCCTCGCGGCCGTCGAGCGAGAACCACTTCGGGCGCTCCCAGCCGTTGGCCTCGGTGTAGACACACCCCTTGGCAGCGAGCTTGTCGTGCAGCGGCGTGACCCGCTCCCCGCGCGATGCGGGGCGCTCCTCTCCGGGCAGGTGCAGGGCGTACATGTGCTCGTAGTCCTGGTGGGACTTGGCCTTGGTGTACTCACCCGGCGCGTAGCCGCCGAACCGGCGCGGGTCGAGGCCGGCCATGTTGATCTCGCTGTCGCCGTGCACCATCCACTGCGCGAGGTACTTGCCGCAGCCGGCGCCGGAGGCGATACCGATGGACGCACCGCAGCACTGCCAGAAATTGCGCAGGCCCGCGGCCGGGCCGAGCAGCGGGTTCGCGTCCGGCGTGTGCGGAATCGCGCCGCACACGATGCGCTTGATGCCGGCGTCGCGCCACATCGGGATCCGTTCGAGCGCCTTCTCGACATAGGGCGCGAGCCGGTCGAGGTTCGCCTCGAACAGCTCGTTCTCCGAGTCCCACTCCGGCCAGCCACCGCGGTGGGTCCAGCACTCGGCCGAGTCCGCGGTCTCGTAGATGCCGATGAGCCCCGCCTTCTGCTCCTGGCGCAGGTACCCCGACGTGTAGGGGTCGCGCACCACCACCATCTCCTCGTCGCGCTCCAGGAACTCCCTGATCGGCTCGGTGACGAGATAGGTGTGCTCCATGTTGGTGATCGGCACGTCGGTGCCCGCCATCCGGCTCACCTGGCGCGCGTAGCACCCGGCCGCGTTCACCGCCATCTCGCACACGACGTTGCCCTGATCGGTGACCACCTCCCACTCGCCGTTCGGGCGCTGCTTCACGTCCGTCACCATGGCGCGGCGCACGATGGTGGCGCCCATGTCGCGTGCGCCCTTCGCGAGCGCGTTGCAGCAGCCGGCGGGGTCCACGTGGCCGTCCTCGGCCGTCCAGGCGCCGGCCAGCACCCCGTCGACATTCACGAACGGGTTGATCTGCCTGATCTTCTCGGGGTCGATGATCTCGCAGTGGAAGCCGATGAGCTTGGCGACGCTCGCCACGTGGTGGAACCACTCCACCTCGGCCGGCTTCATCGCGAACCGGATGCCGCCGCACCCGTGCCAGCTCACGTACTGCCCGGTCATCTCCTCGAGCTTCGGGTAGAGGCGGACCCCGTAGTCGTGGATCTTCGCCATGTTGTAGTCGGCGATGAAGCTCGGACACTGGCCCGCCGCATGCCACGTCGAGCCCGAGGTGAGCTCCCCCTTCTCCAGCAGCAGGATGTCGGTCCATCCCTCCTCGGCAAGGTGGTAGAGCAGACCCACCCCCATCATTCCACCACCGATGACGACGACTCTCGCATGTGTCTGCATGGCGCTCTCCAGCGATGCGGCCGGGCCGGTCCGGCAACGTTCGGGGGATTTGAATTCAGGCGAGTGCGCTATGCAACATCGGGGGGCGAAATCGACATCTCGAGCGGCGCCGATCGGAGCCCGCGCCGGCCGCTGCGCGTCCCGCTCCGGGCTGCGTCCCGGTATGGCGCTCAGGCCTGCATCGCACGCTCCGTGCGCCTACGACTCGTGCGACCCGATTCCACTGCGCCGCGGGCAAGGCCGCTCCACGATCCGCTCATCCGAATTTCGTTGCGGATTCGCACCGGCAGTGGCGGACTATCGGGAGTTTGCCGGGTGACATACACTCGTTCGGCCTGCCGGGCCGACCGTCAGGAGGCACGCATCATGGCTTCGCCGTCCTTCGACACGTTCAGCGCCGCCCGCGCTCTGGAAGCGGCCGGCGTCGATCGCACTCAGGCCGAGACGATTGCTTCGGCCATCGCGATCAACGGCGACATTGCCACGAAGCACGATATCGCCGCTCTCAAGGCGGACATTTCCAATCTCGAATTGCGCATGGACGCCCGATTTTCGAGCCTCGAAGCCCGCCTCGAAGCTCGCATGTACCGCGCGCTGTGGATTCAGGGCGGGGCCATCGTGGGCATCATCACCGCCCTGAATCTGCTGGCGTAGCGGAACCGGGGCCATCGCAACCAATCGCCACGAAGCAAGCGCCATGCCCTCGCCACTCTTCGACGCCCTCAGCGCCGCCCGCGCTCTCGAAGCGGCCGGCGTCGAACGCTCGCAGGCCGAGGCCATCGCATCGGCCATCGGGCACTCCGGCGAGTACACCACCAAGGCCGATCTGGCCGTCCTCGAAGCACGAATGTACGGCGCGCTGTGGATTCAGGGTGGGGCCGTCGTGGCCATCATCACCGCGTTGAACCAGCTTGCGTAACGGCGAACGCCTCAGCGGTGCCGCAGGAGGAATTCGCGCACCGGAGGCGCCACGCGCTCCGGCGCCTCGATCAGTATCGAGTGCTTCAGCCCGTCGAGGATGACCAGCTCGGAGTCGGGGAGCGTGTCCGCGATGAACCGGTTGAGCCGCGGATTGCAGCCGCCGTCGAGCTCCCCGGTGAGCACGAGGCAGGGACAGGCGACCTCGTGGAGCCACGGTGCCATCTCGGTTTCCGCGTAGATGTGGAAGACGCTCAGGAAAACGTGCGCGGGAGTGTCGAGCACCTGGCGCTTGCGGGTCTCGATGGCGTCGGGACGCGCTGCGATGAACGCGTCCGTATACCAGCGCTCCACCAGAGCGCCAAGCTTCGTCTCGATGCCGTCGGTTTCCATCGCGGCGAGGACGCCGCGTACCTTCGCGCCATCCTCCTCCGTGCGGCCCGCCGCGGTGCTGAGAAGGGTGACGGTGCGCACCCGGTCGGGGTGGGCACGGGCGTACGCGGGGCCGATCATGCCCCCCAGGGAATGGCCGATGACGTGAATCCGCTCGTGTCCGAGCCTGTCCCGCAGCGCTTCGAGATCCTCCACCAGATCGTCGAGCGAATACGGCGTGGGCGGCACGGGACTGTCACCGTGGCCTCGCAGGTCGTAGCTCACGCAGGTGAAGTCGTCGGCCAGCGACGGCACGAGCCCCGCCCACGTCGCGCGCCGCGACCCGATGCCATGCACCATGTACAGAGGCGGCCCCTCCCCTTCGACCGTGTACCCGACCTCGATTGCGTTCATTGGAGGGAAGCTCGCTTCGGCTGAGGGGAGGAGTCGGTATCAGCCACCACCGAACTCGGGGCCGTTCGGGCAAACGCGAATCCCCGGCCGGAGCCCGGTCCAGGCCAGCGCGCCCGGATCCGCCACCATCGGCCCCGGGGCCACGCAGACCAGCACCTCGGAGGCGATGGGCTCGAAGTCGGCCCTGAAGTGCACGGAGCTCTTGTTCACGACGATCTTCCGGGTGGTGGGCTCGATGCCGCAGTGCCGGTACATTGCCTGATCGGCGAGCTGGGCCTTGCGGCTCCCCACGAGCACCTGGATGTCGCGGATGCCGAGCGACGCCATCGGCCCCAGCGTCATGCGCGCGCCTCCGTACATCGGCCCCGTGCCCGCGAACTGCCCGTCGCCGACCCGCTCGACCCTGAACTCCGCCTCGAAGGGTGCATCCCCCGGAACGCGGGACCTGCCGCCGAGCGCGATGTTGATCGCGGATCCCACTCCCGCCTGGTGCGCCGCGAGCGCCGCCTCGGGGTCGACCATCATTCCGAGCGCGGCCCGCGGGGCGTCGTTGTCCACGAGCGCCCGCAGCATCCCGGTGGTATCGGAGTCGCCGCCCGCGCCGGGGTTGTCCTGGGTATCGGCGATCACCACCGGGCGGGATGCGGCGCCCGCGATCGCGATCGCCTTTCGCACGCCGTCGTGCGGAGAATGGAGCTCGCCGTCGAACTCGCTTTCCCGCCGCTCGATTTCGCGCGCGATCTCGTCGATGGCACGCTCGACCGCTTCCGGCGAGCGCCCGTACCCGAACAGCGACGGACCACAGTGGTGAATATCCGCGGCCGGGAAGCCCGCCGCCACGCTGAGACTCGCTACCTCCGCGCCTTCGAGCGCGTCACGCATCTCCATGATGGAGCGCATCGGCTCGCTCGTCGTGCACTGCCAGTTGAGCGGGATCAGGAACGGAATCTGGCGAAACGCCTTGTGCGTCGCGCCCGAGCCGTTCAGCAGCCCGTCGAGGTGCCGGGCGGCCCGGCGTCCCGTGTCGGCCATGTCGATGTGCGGGTAGGTGCGGTAGCCGACGAGCGCATTCGCGTGTTCCACCATCTCGGGCGTCGTGTTGGAGTGGAAGTCGAGCGAGGCGACGACGGGGACGTCGGCCCCGACGAGCGAGCGCACCCGGCCGAGCAGCTCGCCCTCTCCGTCCTGGAGGTGCTCGGCCACCATCGCGCCGTGCAGGCAGAGGTAAACGGCATCGAACGGCCGTGCCGCCTCGAGCCCGGCGAGGATGAGCCCGGCGATGTGCTCGAAGGCATGCCGGGTGACGCAGGAGGACGGCGAGGCCGAGCCCCAGGTCGTCGGTACCAGGCGGTGGCCCGAGCGCTCCGCCTCGTCGATGAACCCCGCGATGGGGAGGTTCATGCCCCGCACCCGGTCGGGGAGTCCGGCGCCGGTGGTCAGCTCCGGCCATTCGTCGCCGGCCTCGAACTCGGCAAGCGTTGCCAGTGAAGGAGCGAAGGTATTTGTCTCGTGCTGAAATCCGCCGATTGCGATGCGCGCCATCCATTGCTCTCCTTATCCGGTGCCGGGCCCGCGAACCGGCGGGGCGGTTGAATCATCCCGCGAGACGCAACGCCCGCAACGCGACACACGCCGCACCGTAGCCGTTGTCGATATTGACGACCGCAAGGCCGGGCGCGCAGCTCGACAGTGACGCATCCAGCGCCACGCGCCCCCCCGAGGAAACGCCGTATCCATTCGATGTCGGCACCGCCACCACGAGGCCGGGAACCTGTCCGCCGACCACGCTCGGCAGCGAGGCCTCCATGCCCGCGGCCACGATCACGACGGGCATCGCGCGGATCTCCTCGAGCCGGTCGAGCAGTCGCCACAGGCCGGCCACGCCCACGTCGTAGATCTCCAGGGACGATTCGCCGTAGTACGACAGCGTGCGCACCGCCTCCTTCGCGACCGGAACGTCCGAGGTGCCCGCGGTGACCACCGCGACCCGCACCGGTCCAGACTCCGCTCCCCGCCCCAGCAGTGCGGTGCGGGACACCGGATCGTAGTCGAGGGCGGCACGATGGGCGCCGGCGAGCGCATCGAACATCGCGGACTCCAGCCGAGTGAGGAGTCGTGAATGGCCCGATGCGATGCTGCGAGCGAGGATCGCGTCGAGCTGAGGAGCGGACTTGCCGGCGCAGTAGATCGATTCGTCGAAGCCGATCCTGGCGCGACGCGCATCGTCCGGCACCACTTCCCGTTCATGCATGGCCGACGGACTTCCGTGATCTGCATCGGCACACGCCCGCCCGGAGACGGGGCCGAATGCGTGGCCAGCCGACGCGTTTCGAATTCGTTGTCCGCTCAGACATGCGCGTCGGGCACGACGTACGTACGAACGCGTCCGGGACCGGCCGCGCCGGAACGAAGATCGGCGCCGAGCGCACGGGCATCATCGAGGGACAGGAACCGATCAGGCACGTTCGTATGACCTCAGAAACGCGCTTCCCATGCGGTAGGACTCGAACCGGAGCCCGCGCGACACTCCGGCCACTCTCATGCGTTCTTCCACCTCGCGGGCGAGTCCGACGCGGCGCGGCGCATCGAGGCTGACGAGCGCCTTGTCATCGAGCTCCACCACCACCGCGTCCCGACGCACCCGGCAGCGCACCGTGGCCGCCCCGGTCACCTCGCGCACGAGCCGCTCGCACCCATCGATGGCCTGCAACACCCGCGGATCGATGGCGATGCCCGTCTCCACCCGGCTCGACAGGCACGGCGCGGCGGGAAGCTCGGCGAGGTCGTCGAGCCCGAGCCCGGCCGCAATTGCCCGCACCGCGGACTTGTCGGTCCCGCACTCGACCCAGGGGTGGCGGACCGCGTGCTCGGACGCGGCGGCGAGCCCCGGCCGGAAATCCCCCAGGTCGTCGGTGTTGGTGCCGGAGACGATGGTCGTGTCCGGGCCAGCCAGTGGTGCGATCGTCGAGTACAGATTCGTCTTGCAGAAGTAACAGCGGTTGACGGGGTTGGCGACGTAGCGCGCATCCAGAAGCTCCCCCGCGTCGATCCGCCGGAGCCGCCATCCCTCGCGACGCGCGTAGCGCTCGACGCGGGCGGTGGCATCCTCGGGCACTGCGGCGGAGACCGCGTGGATCATCGTCGATGCGTGCCCGAGGGTGCGGTGCGCGACCACCGCGAGGGTCATGCTGTCGACGCCTCCGCTCACCGCCACCGCAACGCGGCCGATGCCGTCGAGCAGGCGCTCGAGCGCGGCGATGCGGGATTCCGAATGGGAGCTAGCCATCCGCCCTCCTCCACGCATCGTGGCGAATCGCCACAAGAATCGGGCTCGATAGCCGGGCGCCGAAACGCCGCGACCGATTCGGACGGCGGTTCGGCCGAACGCCCGGAGACTCGCTGCACCCATTCAGCGCTCGACTCTCCCGCCTGCGCGCCGTGGGGCAGGACCCCGCGCATGGCGTTTCATCATCGGCCTCCGACGGTTTCGCCGGCGCGTGCGTTCTCCCGCGTCCCGGAAGCTCGGGCCCAGGAATATCGGGCCGTGATCGGAACCCGGACACCGGTGCCTCCCTCCGCCGGCTCATGCGATTTCTCCGCCGCCGGTGCGCTCGCCCGAGGCACGCACCCTCTCCCGAGCCGCACGGCCGCCGGCCACCGACGCCAGATCGTCGATTTCCGCCTTCGTGGTGAGACCGCCGCCGGGACGTTGCGCCGACTTCACCCGAAGCGGGCGGCCTTCCACCATCACCGTCGTGGAGGTGCGGGCCAGCGCCGCCCGACCCATCTCGTGCCATCGCACGCCCAGGGTGGTCGTCTCGCGAAAGCATGCATCGATCGTCGACTCGACCGCACCGATACGGGCAAGAAGGCGCACGTGGACGGCGAGTCGGCCCTTCTTGCCGTGCACCGCGTGGCTCGACACGTCCAGCACGCCGTCGAGGTTCCGGAGCCGGTCGAGGGCGAGGGCCAGATCCTCGCCGGTCTGGTCGTCGATTTCGAACTCGCACACCGCGATGCGCTCGCGATGCACCGACGCGTCGAGGGTGCCGAGCGGCTCGAACGCGAGCAGGCGCAGGACGTTGCTCGTGCCGGGCAGGCGGCTGGTGCCGAAACCGGTCCCGGCCCGATCGAGGCGCATCGGACCGGGAAGCGGCTCGAAGCTCGGCGCGAGGTGGGAGACGATCGCGGCGCCGGTCGGGGTGATGCGCTCGCCGCGATGGGTGTCCTGGTCGACGACCATCCCGCGCAGCAGCTCGACCGTCGCGGGCGCCGGGACCGGCAGCCGTCCGTGCGAGGTCTTGATTCGACCCCGGCCGATGGGGAGCGGCCCGCAGGACCACGAGGCGCCGAGGCGCTCGATCAGCCAGGCCGCGCTGACGACGTCCGCGATCGAGTCCCACGCCCCGACCTCGTGGAAGCTCACGTCATCGACGGGCGTGCCGTGCACCGCGGACTCCGCCGCGGCGAGCCGCGCGAACATGTCGAGGGCCCGGGCCCGCACGCCGGCGTCGAGGTCCGACCCTTCGAGCAGGGCGCGGATGTCGCGGTAGAGATGATGCTCGTGAGCGTGTCCCTGCGTGGATTCGTGGCCACCCCCATGACCATGAGCGCTGCCTCCGTGCATGGCCGGCGCGTGATCCTGGCGGCTCGTCTCGTGCACCGCGAACCGCGATCCCGTCAGCGCGTGATCAGCGTGGTCGGTGCGCGCGACGGTGGCAATCGAGTCGAGCCCGGCGCGTTCGAGGGCTGCGACGAGGGGCGCCTCGAATTCGGGCCATGCGTCGAGCACCGCCGCGGCGAACATGTCGCCCGCGATTCCGCCGACAGGATCGAGCTGGACGTGCATGGTCGATATTGTAAGTCCCGTGCGCGCACCGCACACTCGGGAGATGTCGAGCTGCGGTGCGGTCGTTCGCCCGGGCGTCCCGCCGGCTTGCACGACCGTGGGCCTTCGGCCCGCTGCGGGTGGGACGCCCATCTCCCAGGGGAGTCGATCCGGACTCGGTGGGGTGCAGAGCGGACTGCGCCGGCTCCACCGGGGTCCATCGTCAACCGCCGGTCAGCGGGTGACGGAATGTGCCATGCAAGCCGACCGCCCTGGTCCCGTGAACACTCACGCGTGCGGCGGTGTCGAGCGATCACGGACGTGTCGGAGCATGCAGGGCGCATCGAGGAACCCACTGACTCCGAGGAGGCAGCGATGATTGTCGAGCTCGAGTACGGTCGAGGAAGAATTCCGGTGCGGCTCCCCGACGGATGCGATGTCACGGTGCTGCGCAAGAAGCCGTTGCCGGTCATCGACGATACGGCCGGCGCCGTCGAACGGACGTTCGCCGAGCCCGCCGGCGTACCGCCGCTGGCAAGCCTTGCGCAGGGCAGGCGCTCGGCCTGCATACTCGTCTGCGACATCACCCGCCCGGTGCCGAACCGCCTGTTCCTCGGACCGATGATCCGGACCCTGCTGGACAGCGGTATTCCCGCCCGGTGCATTACCGTCCTGGTCGCCACCGGGCTGCACCGACCGAACGAGGGCGAGGAGCTCGCCGAGCTCATCGGCGATCCGTGGGTGCTCGACACGGTCCGGGTGGAGAACCACTTCGCGCGCGACGCCGCCGCCCACGTCGACCTCGGCGTCACCGCGACCCGGGGCACCCCGGTGAAGCTCGACCGGCGGTTCGTCGATGCCGATCTCCGGATCGCGACCGGGCTCGTCGAGCCGCACTTCATGGCCGGCTGGTCGGGGGGACGCAAGGTCGTGGCGCCGGGGGTGGCGCACGAGGACACCATCCGCACCTTCCACAACGCGCGGTTCATGGAGGATCCGGCCGCTATCCAGTGCAATCTCGACGGCAATCCGCTACACGAGGAACAGCTCGAGATCATGCGGATGCTCGGCGAGGTCCACGCCGTCAACACCGTCATCGACGAGCGCCGGTCGCTTTGCTTCGTGAACTTCGGCGAGATCGCCGCAAGCCACCTCGAGGCGGTGCGGTTCGTGCACGACTCCTGCGTGGTACCGGTGGGGCGGAAGTTCTCGACCGTCGTCACCTCCGCCGCCGGCTATCCGCTCGACCGGACCTACTACCAGACCGTGAAGGGCATGGTCACGCCCATCGACATCCTCGCCCCGGGCGCCAGTCTCGTCGTTGCCTCGGACTGCTCCGAGGGGATCGGCTCGCCGCAGTACCGGGAGGCGCAGCGCCGGCTCGTCGCCAGCGGCCCGGACGGGTTTCTCCGGAGCATCCTCGACAAGCCCCTCGCGGACATCGACGAGTGGCAGACCGAGATGCAGCTCAAACCGATGCGCATCGCCGGCATCCACCTCTACTCGCGGGGCCTGCCGCCCGGGGACCGCGGGCTGACGGGGGTGAACGTCGTCGACTCCATCGAGGACGCCGTGACCCGATCCGTCGAGTCGTCGGGCGATCCGGCGGTGGCGGTCATTCCGGAAGGGCCTTACGTCGTGCCTCGGTTTGCGGCACCGGTGTCGCGGACGGGCTTGGTGCAATGAAACCCACCTGAAGCGACTCTTCCTCCGCTGCACTTATTTCTCCTTTTCAAACGGGGAAATTTGTAGCCTATTCTCCTTTTCATAGGGAGGAATTTTAAATATATTCTCCTTTTCAAAAGGAGAATTCTGTGGAAGCACCTGTCTCCAGATTCCGGAAGGCTCTCGGCGAACAGCTTGCCGAGTCCTTGCGTACTCCACCGCCGCCGCATACATCACGCCGCGTTCGGGGTCGAATCCGGTTTCCGGGCAAGGCTACTGCCGTCATCGGAATGCGACGTGCCGGGAAGACCACGTTCCTGCATCAGATCCGCCGTGAGGTCATCGCCGGAGGCGGCTCCCTGACACTGACACCCTATCTGTCGTTCGAAGACGAGAGATTGATCGATCTCGCGGCGAGCGACCTCGGTCTCGTACTCGACGAGCACGCCCGCCTGCTCCCGGCCGAGGCCGCCGACGCGCCGGTCACATGGTGCTTCGACGAGATCCAGCTCGTGACGGGATGGGAGCGCTTCGTTCGGCGGCTGCTCGATGAGCGGCGGACCGAGGTGATCGTGTCGGGCTCTTCGGCGGCGCTGCTTTCGCGCGAGATTGCATCGTCGCTGCGCGGAAGGGCATGGCCGGTGCTCATTCATCCGTTCTCGTTCGAGGAAGCCTGCCGCCATCGGGGAATCGCGATTCCGGAACACCGGGACATCCTGCCGCGTCGCGACCGCATGCGTCTGGAGCGTGCCTTCGCGGACTGGCTCCGCACCGGCGGCTTCCCCGAGGCGCAGGGCCTGGACGCGCCGTCGAGACATCAATTGTTGCGGGACTACGTCGATGTCGCGATCCTGCGCGATGTGGTGGATCGGCATCGTGTAACCAATGTCACCGGCCTGCGATGGCTGGCGCGGCAGCTTCTCGGCAATGCCGGCGGCCTGTTCAGCGTCGAGAAGTTCCACAGCCGGCTGAAGTCCCAGGGCATCGCCATCGCACGAGATACCGTGCATCAGTTGCTCGCCCATCTGGACGACTGCTTCCTGGTGCGCGTGGTGTCGATGGAGTCGGGCTCCGAACGCCAGCGCATGGTCAACCCGCGCAAGGCGTATCCCGTCGATTCGGGGCTCATTGCGGTGTTCGACAGCACCGGCCGCGCGAATCTCGGTCACGCTCTGGAGACCGCGGTTTTCGTCGAGCTCGAGAGGCGGCGTCTCGACGTCACCTACGTTCGCACGCCCCAGGGTTTCGAGGTGGACTTCCTCGCCCGCGATCCGGGCCGGCGACCGGAGCTCATCCAGGTGTGCGCGGACCTTTCGGATGCGACCGTCCTTGACCGCGAGCTGCGTGCGCTCGAAGTGGCGGGAGAGCAGTTCCCCGATGCCGGCAAACGACTGCTGACCCTCGATCGGGACAACCTCCCGGGGGCGTTGCCGGACGGGGTGGTCGCGGAGACGGCGTATGAGTGGATGCTGGATCAGGCTCCGGACCGCCACACCGGCAGCCGGCCGTAGGTGAGGGCGCGCCACAGCCACTCCGCGGGGCCGAATCGGTGCCGGCGCAGCCACCACCGGCTGAACGCGATCTGGAAGGCCCAGATGGCCGTGACGACGAGGTAGAGCTCGGCGCGGTCGAGCCGGTTCCACAGCCCGAAGCCCAGGCCGTGGAACACGATCAGGCAGATGGTGCTCTGCATCAGGTAGTTGGTGAGCGCCATGCGGCCCACGGGCGCCAGCACACGCCGCAGGCGCGGAACGAGGCCGCGGCGACAGGCCAGCATGACCAGGGCGAGATAGCCGAGCGCCGTCGCGACTCGGCCGATGTCGTAGGTGGGCGTCGTGATCGCCGGCGTCCATTGCATGCCGAGATCGGTGGCGAGGCGCATGGCGAGCTCCGTCCCGTTGACGCCGAGACCGACGACGAGACCGCAGGCGACGAGCACCGCGTAATCGCGGTCCGGGCGCTTCGCCTGCAGCCACCCGGCGCGGTAGAGCGCCATACCCAGCAGCATGCAGCCGAGGGCGTCCCAGAACATCGTCCACGGCATCGCGCCCGTCCAGGTCTCGACGACGTTCTCGGCGTTGGCGGCGAAGGCAATGGGGTACGGCGCGGTGTGGGCCCGCGCGTCGCGTTCGAGGTCTTCCCGCGACGGCTCCAGGTAGCGTTCCACCTCCTGCCGCAACGTCAGCGCCGCGTGTCGATCGGGCGACGAAGGCGCGCCGGTTCCAGCCGCCGCCGTCGTCGGGACGACATTGTCGGGCGGGGAGCCGACGGCCGCGAACAAGCTGCCGTAGACGATGCCGAGCCAGACGAAGACGAGCCCGGCGGCGATCAGCAGGCGGCGCGGCGGCCAGCTCCGTAGCGGATACAGCACAAGGCCCGCGAGCGCGTAGGTGACCAGGATGTCGCCGGAGAACAGCAGCGCGAAGGCGTTCAGCAGGCCGAAGCCGAGCAGCAACACTTGTCGCCGGTAGTATGGCCCCGCGCCTCGACCTTCCGCGAGCATGACCACTCCGGCACCGAAGAGCATCGAGAACAGGGCGCGCATGACGCCTTCGAAGCACACCTCGACGGTGGCGAAGGCCGCGAAGTTCACGCCGCTCAGGGCGCCGTCCACCGCGGGACTGAAGTACGCCTCGCCGGGCAGGCCGAAGGCGAGGATGTTGAGCAGCAGGATGCCGAGCAGGGCGACGCCCCGCAGCACGTCGAGCGCCTCGATCCGCTGCGAAGGCGGGACGGGGGTGACCGTCCGTGGCGAAGCCACGTCCTTGCCCCGTCGTCGTGAATGATTCCCAAGGAACACCGGCAATCCTCGACTCGCTCCGCACCCATCCGAAAGGCGTCCGGTTCGGGGACCTCGACCAGGTGAGCGACCGTAGCCGATGGCGGATCGCACTTACAGCGGGAATTGCCGGGTCGCTGCCGGGCAGCCTGATCGCACCCGCGACCGCGTGCCATACTGCCCCGATGCGCTTCTTCAACACCGAAGGCCCCGTCCGCCCGGACAAGCACTACTGCGTGCCACCGCTCGCGCGCCTCGACCTCCACCGGATCCTCACCTTCATCCGTCGCGAGAAGTACTTCGTGCTCCACGCGCCGCGCCAGACCGGCAAGACCTCCACCCTGCTCGCACTGCGCGACCTGCTCAACGCAGACGCCACCAGCGGGTACCGTTGCGTATACGCCAACATCGAGGTCGGGCAGTGGGCCCGAGAGGACGTGGAGGCGGCCATGCGCAGCATCCTGGGCGGACTGGCCTCCCGGGCACAGCGCACGCTGGGCGACGACTCCCTGGAGGACATGTGACCGGGCCTGCTGGAGAAGTACGGCCCGGGTGCCGCCCTGGGCGAGGCGCTGAGCCGCTGGGCCGAGGCCGACCCCAGGCCCCTGGTGCTGCTGCTCGACGAGATCGACACCCTGATCGCGGTGCTGCGCCAGTTGCGCGCCGGGTACGACCTGCGCCCCGAGAGCTTCCCGCAGAGCGTCGTCCTGTGCGGGGTACGCGACGTGCGCGACTATCGCATCCGCGCAAACTCGCAGAAAGATGTTGTCACCGGCGGCAGCGCCTTCAACATCAAGGCCGAGTCGCTGCGCATGGGCGACTTCTCCGAGGACGAGATGCGGGCCCTGCTCGCCCAGCACACCGGGGAGACCGGGCAGGCGTTCGCGCCCGACGCCCTGGAATGCCTGTGGACGCGGACCCGAGGCCAGCCGTGGCTGGTCAACGCCCTGGCCCATGAGGTGTGCTTCCGCAACGAGCCCGGGCACGACGGCGCCCGGGCCATCACCGCCGAGGACATCCTCGAAGCCCAGGAGCAGCTCGTCGTGCGCCGGGTGACGTATCTGGACCAGTTGGCGGACAAGCTCCGGGAGGCGCGGGTGCGTCGCGTCGTCGAGCCGCTGCTGAGCGGCGGCGACGAGCGCCCGTTCTCCGCCGACGACCTCGAGTACGTGCGCGACCTCGGTCTCATCGCCCGCGACGACCCGCTGCGCATCGCCAACCCCATCTACGCGGAAGTCGTCCCCCGCGAGATCACCTACACCACCGAGGCGGGGCTGGTGCAGGAGACCACCTGGTACATGGACCCGGACGGCGATCTCGACGTGGTCAAGCTGCTCGAAGCCTTCCGGACCTTCTTCCGCGAGCACTCCGAGCACTGGGTGGAGCGGTTCGAGTACCGGGAGGCGGGACCGCAGTTGCTGCTGCAGGCGTTTCTGCATCGCATCGTCAACGGCGGCGGGCGCATCGAGCGCGAGTGCGGCCTCGGCCGCGGGCGTACCGATCTGCTCATCGTGTGGCCGGCGACGACACCGGGCCGGACAGCACAGAAGGTGGTGGTCGAGTGCAAGGTGATGCATCCACGCAAGGGCCTGGAGAGCACCATCGAGGCGGGGCTCGTCCAGACCGCCGCGCACCGGACCGCGATGTCCGGGTCCATGTGTGGGGCATGTAGGCGGCTCCGCGCGCACGAAGCGCATGGCCTGCCGGTAGGCAACGGGGGCGTCACGGTGGCGCTGCAAGCCGGACAAGACGTTGCGCACCTGCAACGCACGCTGCCGGCGCGGTGGGTGAGAGTCCCGCGCGACTCCGCGATGCTTGGGTCCTTGCAGGCTTCGCCCATGGGCCGGCCCGAGCCGGCGCCGATCAGCTTCGGTCGGACCGGTTCGCTCCCCTCCGACCACTCGCAACCGATCCACCACTACCGTCGAGGCTGCGTGTGTGGATATTGGCGAAGAATAAGAATAATCTCTCAGCGTGCTTTATCTTGAAAAATGGTCAGGATCGCGAGTAATGACACAATTTCATGATCTGCAGTTCAAGGCACTAATGACAGAAAATGGGCGCGTGGTCATACCGGCACATCTGCGCAGGCTGCTCGGCGTCGAGGGTACACGGGCAGAGCTCTTCTTCCGTGTTCAGGACAACGAAGTGACGCTCACCACCAAGATGCAGGCGCTCAGGCGAGCGCAGGCACGGCTTGCCGGGTTGGCGCCGGCGGGAACGAAGCTGGTCTCCGAGGAGCTGATCGAAGATCGCGCGACGGCGGCGCGGCTGGAATCCGGCGATGCGCAAGACCGTTCTTGACGCGTCGGCCATCCTGGCGGCGCTGTTCCGCGAGCCCGGCGCAGGCGTCGTCGAGACCCATTACGAAGCGGGCATCGTATCGTCGGTGAACCTCTCCGAGGTCGCCGCGAAGCTGTCCGACCGCGGGATGCCGGGCATCAAGGCGCGGGAGCTTCTTTCAGGGCTCGGACTGGCGATCCGCCCGTTCGACGAGAGGCTGGCCTACATGGCCGGTGCCTTGCGCGAGGCGACACGGTCGAGCGGCCTGTCGCTCGGCGATCGGGCCTGTCTCGCACTCGGCCTCGCGGAAGGCGTTCCCGTCGTCACCGTGGACAGGAAGTGGGCCGACATCTCGGAAGCGGTGGGTGTCGAGATCATCCTCGCCAGATGAGCATCGATGGCTACCGAAGCGTCGATGACGATGACCATCAGGCCCGGCCCTCGTCGAGAGCCTGCCGGACTTCCTTGCGAGACATGGTAGTGTTCCGCCGAGCACGTTCGAGGAACATGGCGTTGCCGGTCACCTTGAACACCAGTTCGCGGAGGGTGGCGAAGTCCGGGTGGAAATCTGTCTGGTTCACCCGGATGTAGTGCCACGAAATGCCGGTCGCCTCGGTGATCCGGCGGCACCATTCCCGCATGGCGGCGTCCTTCTCCTCGATGCCTTCCCGGACTTGGCCCTTGGTCTCGATGATCCAGTTCACTTCAGCGCCTTCCGGATCCTTCTGCACGGCCATCCAGTCCGGGTAGTAGAAGCCGATGGCGCCGCTTGCCTTCAGGTAGTCGACGCGGAAGGAGGTGCCGGAGCTGCCCTGTTCCGCCGTGTCCAGTGCCGCGAAGCGCAGGACATCGCCGGCACGGTCCAGGAACTCGGCGAAGCTCCGTTCGAAGTCGTTGCAGAGCGTACCGTCCTCGTTGTACTTGCCCGGCGAGACCAGCTCGGTCTTCGTGATGTCGATCTTCGGCATTTACCGTTCCTCCCGAAGCTGCTTCAGGTACTCGCTTCCCCCGGGCGTCAGACGGTATCGCTGCTTGCTGCTGCGCGGCTTGTCCGGGATGGTCATCTCGATCAGACCGGCTCGCAACGCAGGGAGCAGATAGGCGTGACGGAAATGATCTTCGTGTTTCAAGCCAAGGGCTTCCTGAATGCGCTGCCTGGTCATTTCACCCGACATCGCCCGTAGTAGCCGGATTTCTTCCCCGGTGACTTCCCCGGTGACCTGCTCGGTCACTTGATCGGTCGTTTGTCCGGCGACTTCCCCGGTAACTTCCGGGGCGACTTCCGGGGTCACTTCCGGGGCAACTCCCCCGACAAGCCGCTCGCCCCCTTCCGCCCGAACCGCCGGGTTCGGCCGGAAGGTCACGGTCATGAAGCTGTCGGCCCGGAACTCCGGCTCCGGGCAGTTCATCTCGCTTGCCTCGTCCCGGATGCGTCGGATGCCGGTGCCCGCTTTCTCGATGAAGCCGATGCGATGCAGCAGGTCGGCGATGAGGGCGTTCCGCCGGATGCTCCGGTGTCCAAGGTCGGCCAGGGTCAGACCCTTCGGCAGGCCGCCGGGGCTGCTCACCTCGATTCGGTCCGTGTAGACCTCGACGAACACGTTGGCGCCGTCGAAGAACCAGTCGCGGTGCATCACGGCGTTCGTGATGGCCTCGCGCAGGGCCTGCATCGGATACTCCGGGACATCCTCCCGCCTCAAGCCTTCGATCCGGTAAGCGGTGCGGGTATTGCGTTCGATGAAACGCATGGTGTCTTCGATGTCGGCCACGATTCCGCCGTCGAAATCCTTGCGATCCAGGATGCGAACCTTGTCCGTACCCTTCCCCAGCAGGCAGGTGATGTATGCCTCGGGGAGGAAACGACGCACGTTCCCGGCGAAGAAGAGTACTCCCGCGTTTCGGAAAAGTAGCTTGTCGCCCGTCCGTTCGGCGACTTCGAGATCGACCAGCACATCTTCCACCGGTGCGCCTGAGGTGATGCCGGATTGTCCGAGCCAGGCGTCGAACTTGTCGCGGTCGAAATCCTCCGGATAGCTGAACCGGGGACAGGGCGAGAGGTCGAACCGGATCACTCCCTCGGTGCGGAAGAAGTCGCGAATCTCGTCACAGCCGAGCTTCTGGGTCACTGCTCCCTGACGCCAGAAGAAGCCGTCGCCGCACTGCACCGGCTTGGCGTCGCTCTCCCTGACCTCGACCACGAACACCTCACCCACGGGCTCCGCCAGCATCTTCACCGGAGGGTCGCAGTTGCGGGCGATGTCCTGGACGCGGGCGCGCAGGACGTTGGTGTCCTTCACCCCGGCCACGGTGCCGTCATCGCGCACCCCCAGAAGGACTCTGCCTCCGATGGTGTTGGCCAGGGCCACAAGCTCACGCGCGAACGACGAGGGCGAGAAGCTCTCCTTGAGCTCCAGAGTTGCGCCCTCGCCTCGCTGGAGTAGGATTTCGAGGTCGGTGGGAGTCATGCCGCCAGCGCCTCCGAATCGCCAATCTCGTTGATGGTACCCTCGGCTTGGCACAGCGTTCGCAGATCGCACTCCCGATAGATCGATGTTTCCTGCAGGTAGAGCGTCGCCGATTCGCGGATGATGTGCAGGGCGATGGCGGCGACCTCGCCGACACCGGCGACCGAGCGCAATTCGGACAGCGGCGCGTCCAGGACCCCTCGCAGGCTGCCGAAGCGCTTCAGCAGCGCCTTGGCGGGTGGCTTCACGTCTGCGCGAGGGATGGCCAGAGTGAGCAGCAGTTCGATGACCTCGTGCTCCGCGAACCCTGCGAGGCCGCTCTTGAGAAAGCGCTCGCGAAGGCGTGTGCGGTGTCCATGGTAGTGAGGCCGTTCCATCCGTGGTTAGTCCTGGTCGGTGTGGATTCACGCCGAGAGAGCCTACGGGACTTTACAGCATGATGATCACGTGGCGGTCCGCCAAAAGCGTATCGAGCATCGTTGGTCAAGATCTGCGATCTGGCGATAGTGTCGACCACGACGATGTCCGAGATGCACCCGCTGGCCGAGCTTGCCGCCGTCATCCGCCGACAACCCCGAGCCCGGGGCTCCCAACCCGGCACGCCCGCTCAGTCGTACCTGCCCCGCAACCGCTCGATCGGCGGATTGCCGGCATCGGCCTCGGGCCGCGCCAGCGTCATGTCGACGAGCAGGTAGCCCTCACGCATGACCGCCTCGTCCGGCTTCCCGAGTGCACGGGTAACCCGGAGCATGTCCGCCAGCTCCGCCGACGCCAGCGCCTTGCGGTAACGGATCGGCCCGGCGCCGAGGCTCTCGGTGCGATACCCGCGCTCGGCCCACAACGTGGCCAGCGGCGCCCAGTCCACGTCGGGTCGGGGGCAGTAGATGAACCACGGCGGGGCCGCACCGCCGCTGCCGTCGAGAATGCGCTCGAAGGCGCCCGGCAGGAGATCGCCCAGCGAGCCGCTCTCGACGATCAGGTCCACGCCGTGAAGGAAGCGCTTCAGCTCCCCGCTCGGCGCGTCCTCGACGACGTTCTCGTGAAAGGTCCGATCGAGGAAGCCGAGCGCCGCGGCGTACTCCAGGGCGACCCCGGCAATGTCGGTGCCGCCGATCTCGAAATCTGCCCATGCCTCGCGCCGGGCGGCGAAGAAGGCGGCGTCGGCGGACCAGTACCGCCGGGCATCGGACGGCCGCCACTGCCGTTCTGCGTACCGGGCATAGATGTCGGTCATGGAGACGTCGTGACGCAGCAGCGCCCCGATGGCTCCGTAGCCGCACGCGAAATCCAGCACCCGCAAGCCGCCGCCCGCACCGCGGGCGGCGCTTACCGGGCCATGGACCGCTTTCAGCGCGCGCGCCAGCACCTCCGGCATGCGGTAGTCGGACGGCCTCAGTGCGGTGAAGTAGGGACTCGGGTCCTCCAGATCGTAGACCCGGCCGAAGTCGTCCTTGTGCCTGGGAAGGCTATCGTTCGAATCGGTCATTCAGGAATGGCACCAAGCGAAGGCGCAACTGGTGGGCTCCATCGTGCCCGATGCCGGAGCGTCCGAGACGGGACTCGTGCTGACGCACTGACAGAAGTCGGACACGGCCAATCGCGGCCTCATGCGGTGTTTGTCCGGGAAACGAGGTCCGAAACCGCCTGCCTGAGCCGGACCCAGGCGGGTACCTCAGCGAGAGCGCCTCCAACCGGTAGCTGCTCCAGCAAGATTCGCCGATGCTGTCGAAACTTCCTTCTGAACTTTCTGAGACGATGTCCTTGGCAACCGCTGGCCGCGGCGAGGGCAGCCTCCAGAATCGACTTGGGATCTCTTGCCTGCTCGACTCTTGAAGGTCGCGGCAGGTCCAGCGGCTGTCTTCCTCTCGGATTTCCGGCAACTCTGCGAATTGCAGTCTCATCCAGCAGAATCCATGCCTCTGTCGTTCTGACGGGAATGACGTTGACCCGATCGGCCGCCAATTCCGCATTTCGCGCTGCCTCGGCAATTTCCCCGGATCGTTCTTCGACTCCGGCCGAGTCCGCGTCGCGGTGGACAAAGAGCAGGTCGAACTCGGATTCCGTGGAGAGTACAACCCGCATTTTCCTCTCCAGCACCGAGGCTCCACCTGCTCCGGGATCACGTACGTTGGCGAGCGCGACCGCCGTCCCCACCACCTCAGCCGCGCCGCAATGCGACAACAACTGCCGGAGGTGTGGAACCAGCGCCCGGTCCGAAGTCCCTTCGCACAGAAGGAGAAAGCGAATCACACGGTCGTACACGGGAATCAGGCCGAACCGAACGGCAGGCGAAGCTGCACACCTTCGGGTGGCTGCAGGTAGTCCTGCATCATCGACAGTCCAAGAGCCGAACCGCTGCCCTCGGCGTCTGCCCGCCAACTACCCTCCAGCGGGTAGCACCGCAGACCACGCACGGATGATTCGCCGTATCGCATCACGGCTTCTTGTGCCAGCAATACGTCGTCCGGACTCTGAAGCTGCAAGAAATAGGGAGAATGAGTTGCCAGGATTACCTGACGCATGACGTTTCCCGCATCAATCGGACCGTCGACATCCACGGCCAGATCCCGAATCAGTTCCGCCATGGCCGGCAATCTTTCGGGATGAATGCCGTTCTCCGGCTCTTCAATGCATATCAGACCGGTGGCTTCCGGATCTTCGGCCAGCACCGAGAGCGCAAGGAACCGCAACGTGCCGTCCGAAATCGCGTTTGCCGCGAATTGCTGACCGCCGGCTTCAGTCACCGACAGCGTCAGAAGTTCGCGTACGTCGTCCCGTTCGACATCAACGGTGGTCACCGGCACGAGCTCTGCAAGCCTGGACGAAATTCTCGCGACGACGCTGCCGTCAGGACCTTCCGTCTGCTTCAACCGATATAGAGCGGCGGCAAGATGGGCTCCACTGTCGGAAACGACGGTCGGATCCCTTGCGAAGCGATCGGGTCGCCGCATGGCGCTCGGTTCGAGTGAAAGCAACCGCCATTTCTGCATCTCTCTGCGTGCGGCGAGTACTGTCGGAGTCGCAACCGTATTGGTCGTGCCTACGATCGTTCGTGGCGCCGAGCGCGCCGGGGCTCTCTGACCGGGACCTCTCGAACCCCCGTCCTGATGCACGATGATCTCTGCCGCACCGTCCGTGCCCTGCTCCGTCGAGATATACCCGGTCCTGGCAAACCGCCGATTTCGAACCGCCTTGTCCCTGAATTCCGATTTCTTGTGGGGAAACCGAAGCTTCCTGCTTGCGTCTCCCTGCCGAATATGGTGCAAGGACTCCGAGCGAAGCTCCATGTCGAATATCGACCGGGAGGATTTTTCCGGAGTCGAATACTTCTTTCCAATTTCGACCTCGTACCGCAGGAAAGTCGAGGTGGCCTTGCCCGGGCGGCCGAAGTCGTCGGTGACGGCCTGCTCGACCAGCATCTCGGCTGCGAGTGTGAATGAATCTCTGCTTGTCGACTCCGCGCGAAAGAACAGATCATCCAGCCGTGCGGTATCTTCGGTCCGCGCCCGGACGCGAACTGCGGCTTCGAGAATCGAATGATCGGCCAGCAGAGACAGAAAGTGGACGGCATCGAAGATATTCGATTTTCCAGTCCCGTTCTGTCCGGCAATGCAGGTGTACGGACCGAAGTCAACGGCAAATCCGATGAGGTTCTTGAATCCATCGACTTCAAGACGCGTCAACATTTCACGTGGCCTGCCTCTGCCGCAGTGGTGTTCGAAATCCAGTTCCAATCGCGCCCCGCTATTGCAATTGTACCGCCAGGACAGCGATCCGACTGCGAATCCGCGACGGCCTCAGCGCGGTGAAACAGGGGCTCGGGTCCTCCAGATCGTAGACCCGGCCGAAGTCGTCCTTGCGTTTGGAGAGGCTATCGGTCGATTGCGTCATCCAGGGCCCGCGTCACGAGACGGTGGAATTGGTGCACCCCGTGCTCGGCGGTGCCGGAACGCGCCGGGTCGACCATGAGGCGCCCCTGGTCGTAGGAGCGCGACCGCAAGCCACGCTGCACCGACTCGCAAAGTCCCTGGTCCTCGGGACCGAGCGTCTCGTTCAGGTAGTTGGTGCGTGCCGGGTCCGGCGCGTCGTCCGCTGCGTAGCGGTGCCCGGAGAAGACGGTGGTCTCGTGGTCACCCGGCATCATGGCGAGCACGAACAGGTTGGCGGCACCGGGCACCAGCCAGATGGAGGTGGTCGGCCACAGATACCAGTAGGCGGCTACCTGCACGTCGTCGCCCGCCTCCACCGGGTAGGCGCTGTTGTCGGCCCGCACCCGCGGTGAGAGCTGCCGCGCCCAGTACTCGTGCACTTCGTGGCGGTAGTCGGTCATCACCATGAGATCGGCGAGCGCCGGATGCGCCTTCGCACAGTGGTAGCACTCAACGTAGTTGTCGACCACCACCTTCCAGTTGGCCTTCCAGGCGCCGCCCGCGTCGAACGCGAAGCTCTCCGCCGGCTCGAGATCGGCGAGACGCGGCACGTGACTCGGCAGGTCCTCGGCCATGCCTGCGGCGACCTCCGCGAGCGGCGACGCGTGCGGGTCCAGGTTCACGAACAACAGTCCGCACAGCGATTCGACCCGCACCCGGGGCAGCCGGAACTCGTCTTCGTTGAAGTCCTGCATCCGGTCCGCGAAGCGGGCGTGACGCAGGCGCCCGTCGCAGTGGTAGGACCATGCGTGGTAGGGGCACACGATGGTGGCGGCGTTGCCGGCGCCGCACAGCAACCGGTGCGCCCGATGCCGGCACACGTTGAAGAAGCCGCGAAGCCGCCCGTCGTCGCCGCGCATCACGAACACGGCTTCGTCGGCGATCTCGAGGGTCAGGTAGTCGCCGGGATTGCGCACGTGCGACTCGTGGCCGATGTAGTGCCAAGTGCGCGCGAAGATCGCCTCCTTCTCCCGCTCGTAGACGTCCGGATCGGTGTAGTAGCGTGCGGGCATGGTGTAGGAGCTGCCGGCATCGTCGGACAGCGGCTTCTCGAACTCGCGAAATGGCGGCATCGCGCTCATGGCGGAACTCTCGGTTGACACGCCCGGGGGCGGAAAGCATGCGGGCGCCTGCCCCACGGACGAGCCCGCCCCGGCCGATGCTCCACCCGGGACGGCGCCGCCCATCGGGCGGCCCGCCGGGTGGAGCGGATTCGATCCTCGGCCGATGGGCGGGCCATCGGCCAAGGAATCACATCGCACGACTGCCTATGCGAACCACCAGCGTTCCGGGCTCTTGGCGCCGTCGAGCGTCCAGTTGCCGGCCACCTTCTCCGGATACCGCACGTTGTCGCGCAGTCCGTGCAGGTAGTTCGTGAATCCCCACACGAGCGAGCCGCTGTCCTCGTGCACCAGCCGCTGGCACTCCCAGTACATCTCCCGTCGCTTGTCGTTGTCCAGCTCGGAGCGCGCCGCGACGATCAGCTCGTTGAAGCGATCCGCCGCCGGGGTGCCCTTCCAGGCCGTATCGTTCCAGTTGGACTCGGCCACGCAGCACGTCGTGAACATCCAGTCGTTGGTCGGCCGGCCGCCCCAGTAGGAGGTCACGAATCCCGTTCCGGCCTTGTTCCACACGTTGGACCAGAATCCGTCCGCCGGCACGCGCTTGACGGTGATGTCGATGCCGGCCGCGGCGGCGGATTCCTTGAGCAGAATCGCGGCGTCGGCCGCGCCCTCGAGCGCCGCCTTGGACGCGAGCAGCTCCAGCTTGATGCCTTCCATCCCCGCCTTCTTGAGATGGAACCTCGCCTTGTCGGGGTCGTACTCGCGTTGCGGCAGCTCGGTGTTGTAGTACTGCTGCGCC
>JAJDUQ010000058.1 GCA_022826505.1 Gammaproteobacteria bacterium | reverse complement strand
CCATGACACCTCACCCATCGCTGGAGAGAACATGGCCATTATGCTGAATTCTCGTGTGAAAGTTTACGAGAACCTTTTTTTCTCAGTCTCCCAACTCCCTGATTCCTCTACTATCCTCCAGCCAGCGGGAATTGCTGCGGCGGGTCCACGTCAGTGCTCGAACCCGACCCGACTCGGATATGATGCGCCCCCGTTCCGCGATGGATGGCGTTCGGCGTTCCCGTCGCCGCTATCCGAGGGCGCAAGCCGACGCTGGCGGTGCGCGGGACGATGGTTCCGGTTGATGCCGGCCCGCATCGGTGCACACGCAGTCTGGCTCGAACCACTCGGCGAAGGAGGCTCGATGTCCACCATCTTCTCGAAAATCGTCGAGGGCGAACTGGCTGCCGACATCGTCTACCGGGACGACCGGGTCACCGCATTCCGAGACATCAACCCGGCCGCACCGACCCACATCCTCATCGTTCCGAATCGAGAGATTCCGACCGTCAACGATCTCGCCGACGAGGACGAGGCGCTCGCCGGCCACATGCTGCTCGTGGCGAGGGATTTGGCGAAGAGCGAAGGAATTGCCGAGAGCGGCTACCGGCTCATCATCAACTGCAACCGCGACGGTAACCAGGAGGTATTTCATCTCCACCTGCACCTCCTCGGAGGACGGCCGCTCGGGGGAATGGTGAAACGCACATAGACCGCCGGGATGGCATCGGTCGATGGCGAGACCACCGGCCGACAACCGAATTCGGCGAGTGACGGGAACTTCGGAGCACGCGACGCGTCCTCTCGGCGAGACTCCACTGCGATGGATCATCGGGTACTCGGGATCGCCTGCGTCGTCGGAGCGATCACCCTCTTCATCCTGCAGGACGCGCTCATCAAGTGGCTGAGCGGAGACTATCCCCTGCACGAAATCGTGCTGGTGCGTGCCACGAGCGCGATTGCCGTGACGCTCTTCATGATGCGCCTGGAAGGCGGCATCCACCTGCTGCGCACCCACCGGCTCGGGCTGCAACTGACGCGATCCGCGCTTCTGGTGCTGGCCAACGGCGCGTTCTATGTCGCGCTCGCATCGATGGCCATCGCCGAAGCCACCTCGATCTTCTTCGTCGCACCGCTGATCATCACCGCGCTCTCCGCCCTCTTGTTGCGCGAGCCGGTCGGGCCGCGCCGCTGGGCGGCGGTTTGCGTGGGGCTGGCGGGAGTCATCGTGATGATGCGCCCGGGCGAGGGTGTCCTGCGACTGGTGGCCCTGTTGCCGATTTTCGCCGCAACCGCCTACGCGTTCATGCAGATCATCACCCGCCGGCTCGGCACGACCGAACGGGCTTCCACCATCGCCTTCTACGCCCAGGCAGGATTCATCGCCGCGAGCGTGACCATCGGCCTCGTGGCCGGGGATGGACGCTTCGCGCCTGAAGACAATGCTAGCCTCGCATTCCTGCTGAGGGCGTGGACGGTTCCCTCGGTCGGAGACGCCGCCCTGTTCCTCGGCATGGGCGTGATGAACGGAGTCGGCGGCTACCTCATGTCGCAGGCGTACCGTATCGCGCGACCGGCGGCAATCGCGCCCTTCGAGTACGTCGCACTGCCGATGGCGGTGTTCTGGGGCGTGGTGTTCTTCGGGGACTGGCCGGACCTCGTTACCTACGCGGGGATGGCACTGATCTGCGCAAGCGGTCTCTACGTACTGCACCGCGAGACGGTCGTGGGGCGAGCACGTCGGGAGGCGAGTGGAAACGCCGGCTGATTCCGGCCATTGCGGGACTCTGCCCCGACATGTGGTAAACAGCCGGCCAGGGGAACCGCGCATGCCGGACCGGCAGCGGTCCGGTCGCTTCGCGGCCGATGAGGACACCGAATACCGGGAGAACGAGATGATCGCCGAAAAGCGACCCATGCTGGTCAACGTCGAGCGCCTGCATCGCCTCATGGACGAGGCGGGTTGCGCCGCCGTGGTGGCGCGCTCGGGAAAGAACTTCACATACCTCGCCGGAATCGCCTACCCGGGCACGCTCGCCCGGCATCTCGACTTCCCCGACACCCCCCGCGACGTATTCTGCATCTGGCCGCGCACCGGCGAGCCGATTGTCGTCACCCATCACGCGGGTCGTCCGATCACCGAGCGCGACTCGTGGGTCGAACGCATCGAGGTCATCGAAGACTACGTCGAGTCCGGCATCGAGGGGGCGGCCAAGGTGCTGCGTTCGCTCGGGCTCGATGGTGAAAGGATCGGGTTCGAGAAGACCTACGTCTCCGCCGCACGGTGGATCGAAATCGAGCGGGAATTGCCGCACGCGGACCTGTTCGACTGCACGGAGTTGATGGACGCGGTGCGCCGGGTGAAGACGCCGGGCGAGGTCGAGTTGCTGCGCAGGGCCGCGGACATCCAGGACGACGCGCACCTGGAGGTGTTCTCCGCGCTGCGCGAAGGAGACACGGAGCGCGAGATACACGCCCGAATGGTCGCGGCGTGCATGAGGCGCGGCTGCGGGTTCGTGCACGGCATCCTGAACTCGTCGAGCAATCCCGACATGTACTCCGGCGAGGGCGATCACCCCTTCCGCCGGGGCGACGTCATCCGTACCGACTACGTGTCGTACCTCGACGGCTACCCGGGCCACCAGTCACGCCTGTTCTCGCTCGGTGCGCCCTCGGCCGAAACGAGCGAACGCTATCGCACCTACCGCGACATCTACCGTGCGCTGGCCGACTACTGCCGGCCCGGGCGCAAGTCGAACGAAGTGTGGCGGTTCGTGCACGACAAGCTCGTTGCGGCCGGCTTTCCGCACGCGCCGGGGGCGATGGTGGGGCACAGCGTCGGCCCCTGGTTCCACCAGCAGGACCCCGTGCTCCTGCGGGTGGAGGAGTGCCCTCTCGAAGAAGGCATGGTGATCGCGCTCGAGCCCTACTCCGGCTACTGGCACCTGCAGGACATGTTCCTGATCGGGACGGACGGCAACGAGCTGCTCTCGGCGAAATTCGACACGAGCGAGCTGTTCGTGATCTGAGGTCGCGGTTAGGCCGACCGGCAGTCGGGCCGACCGACGGATCGGCCGGTCGGCGTATCGGCGCATGACTGCCACTGACCGGCGTTCGCGCGTTGCGACGCGAATGTCTGCTGCGCGATGGCCAGCGCGGATATTTCGCCGATTCGCGAGCGAGACGCGACTTGCGGATCGAGTTGCGGCTCGTGCTCCGCATCCTACGTCACAAGCGCCGCGACCTCCTCGGCAATGGCGAGCGACGACGTGAGTCCGGGAGACTCGATCCCGAACAGGTTCACCAGGCCGTCGATGCCGTGGGTCTCCGGCCCCTGGATGACGAAGTCGGGGGCGGTCTCGCCGGGTCCGTAGATCTTGGGACGGATGCCGGTGTAGTCCGGGAGCAGCGCGCCGTCGCGCAAGGCCGGGTAGTAGCGCCGGATCGACGCGTAGAAGCTCTCGATGCGACTCGCGTCCACGTCGTAGTCGAGCGTGTCCACCCAGTGCAGGTCCGGGCCGAAGCGGCAACGGTTGCCCAGATCGAGTCCGACGTGGACCCCGAGCCACGCTCCCGACGGCATCGGGTAGACGAGGTGGGAGAACGGGGAGCGGCCGCTCAGGTAGAAATAGTTCCCCTTCGCGTAGTGAAGCGGCGGAACATGCCCCGGGTCGAGTCCTTCGATGTTGCGGGCGACATCCTGTGCGCCGAGTGCTGCCGCGTTCACCACCACATCGGCCACCAGACTCGCCGGCTCGGCGCCGCCGACATCGATGCGGATCCCGTCGTCGCGCACCGAGCCGCCGCGGCACGGGCTCCCGAGCGCCACCATCGCACCGTGCGCCTCCGCGTCGCCTTCGAGCGCGAGCATGTAGTCGTGGACGTCGATGATGCCGGTCGAGGGCGAGAGCAGCGCACCGACACACCGAACCTCGGGTTCGAGCTCGCGGGCCTCTCGAGGCTCGAGCCGCACCAGATCGTCCACACCGTTGCCTCGGGCCCGTTCGACGAGCGCGTCCACGGCATCGAGTTGCTCGTCCTCGGTCGCGACCACGAGCTTGCCGGCCCGGGTGTGCGCGACTCCGTGGCTCGCACAGAAGTCGTAGAGCGCGTGCTTTCCGGCCACGCAGACACGCGCCTTCACGCTGCCGTTCGGGTAGTAGAGACCGGCGTGGATGACGCCGGAGTTGCGCGAGCTCACCTCCGAGCCGATGACGTCGTGGCGCTCGAGGACGATCACCTCGCGGCCTCGCAGCGCCAGCGCGCGAGCGACGGCCAGCCCGACGACCCCGGCACCAATCACGATGCATTCGACGCGATCCATCTCCGCTCATCCTCTTCTGCCGGCGCCGAAGCAGGTCCGAGCGGACCAGGTTCGAGCCTGATTCGACGACCACCCGCATGAGCCGCCAATTCGCCCGAGCCGCGGCCGTGGATCCGGCCGCATTCGGTGTGTTGAACGCGGCCATCTCGGTGCCCCGGCTTCATGGGGGCTTCAGATGCGAATCGGCGATGTGGCGGTCAGATTCGCCCGCAGTCGACGGCCAGCGTCTGTCCGCTGATGGCGGGATGGACTGCGAGGAAGAGCATGGCGTTCGCGATGTCCTCCGGCTGCACCACCCGCTTCATCATCGTCGCGTCGATGTACTGACGCTTGCGCGCCTCCGGCCACGGCTTCGTCCACGGAGTGTCGACGAGCCCCGGCGCGACCGCGTTGACCCGCACCTCCGGACCCAGCGCGATGCCGAGGGTGCGGGTAAGGTTGATCAGCCCCGCCTTGCTCGCGCCGTACGCGATGCTCGAGCCGCGCGTGCCGAGGCCCGCGACCGAGGCGGTGTTCACAATCGCACCGCGGGTCTTCACGAGATGGGGCCGCGCGGCGTGGGCGCACCGGAAGGGTCCGACCAGGTTGGTGGTGAGAATGACGTTCCAGAATTCCTCGGTCATCGCGTCGAGATCCTCGAACGGGACGGGGTCGACGGTGTTCGAGGTGCCGGCGTTGTTGATAAGGACATCGAGCCGACCGAGGTCCGCCGCCGCCCGCTCGACCATGCCCTCCGCGACGCCGGGCTTCGATACGTCGCCGGGAGCGCCGACGACGTCCAGACCCGCGCCCCGCAGGCGTTCGATCTGCTCGGGTCCCCGGGCGTCGTCCGGCAGATGATTGAGCGCAACCTTGGCCCCGCACCCGCCGAACAGCTCCACCGCCGCGAGTCCGATGCCGGATGACGCTCCAGTGACCAGCACCGCCTTGCCCTTCAAGTCCGCAGTGACCATCTCGTCTCCTTGTGTCGATTCGTTCCGTTCCCGGCTTCGCCGGAGTCCCGCGGAGCACCGTCGCCTCGCCAACCGACAACGGGCTCCGCTCGCGGCGTTCCCCCGTGCGCGAACGTCTCTCCCGCACGGACCCGCATGGGCCTGCGGCCTAACGGGGGCGCATGATGTCCGGCCGTGCGACGAATGAGGACGCTTGTCCGTGTTCCCGATGTCGCCGGGGCAGCGATGCCCGCAATCGCGCTCATGTCCCCCCGGTCCGAGCCGGAGCCTCATTAGCACATTCGCGAGCGGGTGTTGAGCCCTCCTCGTACACGGCATGGATCTCCGGCGCGGTAGGATTGGCACCGCCGGGTGGACGGCCGTCATGGGAGCGCGTGGGAATGCGTTGCGAGATCGTCGCAATAGGGACCGAGCTGCTGCTCGGGCAGATCGTCGACACCAACTCGTCGTGGATGGGGGAACGGCTCGCGCTCGCGGGCATCGACTCGCACTTCCAGGTAAAGGTCGGCGACAACCAGGCGCGAATCGTGGACACGATTCGCCATGCGCTCTCACGAAGCGATGCGGTGATCCTTTGCGGTGGTCTGGGGCCGACGCAGGACGACATCACCCGCGAGGCGATCGCCGAGGTGATGGACACGGAGCTGGTCCGCGACCACGCGATGGGGGACAGGATCCGCCGCGGTTTCGAGGCGCGCGGGCGGCGGTTCACCGAAAACAACCTGCGCCAGGCGGATTGTCCCGTCGGCGCTTCGTTCATCCCCCAGATGCCGGGGACCGCCCCGGGGCTCGTCTGTCCGGTCGGCGAGCGGGTGATCTACGCAGTGCCGGGGGTACCGTTCGAGATGCGGGAGATGATGGAAGGGACGATCCTCCCGGACCTTCAGCGCCGGGCCGGGGTGACCGCAGTCATCAAGAGCCGTGTGCTCAAGAGCTGGGGCGAGAGCGAGTCGCGGCTCGCGGAGCTGCTCGAGGAGAGAATCGCGGCGCTCGACCGAACCGGCAACCCGACCATCGCCTTCCAGGCGAGCGGCATCGAGGGCCTGAAGATTCGCGTCACCGCGAAGGCGGCGGACGCTGCGGCGGCGGACGCGCTCATCGCCGAGGAGGAGGCAAACGTGCGCGCCATCGTCGGCGACGCGATCTTCGCGACCGACGAGCAGACGATGGAGTCGGTGGTTCTCGATCTCCTGCGCGAACGCGGACACTCGCTTGCGGTGGCGGAATCCGTCACCGGTGGCCTCGTGGGAGCGAGGCTCACCGCGGTGCCCGGCGCGAGCGACGTCTTCCGCGGGGCGGTGGTGTCGTACGCGAGCGAAGTCAAGTTCGATGTGCTCGGCGTGCCGGAAGGGCCGGTGGTCTCGACCGACGCCGCCAAGGCGATGGCGCTCGGGGTGCGCGAACGCCTCGGTGCGGACGTCGGGATCGCCACCACCGGCGTCGCCGGTCCGGCGAAGCAGGAAGGGCACCCGCCCGGCACCGTGTTTCTGGGGCTCGCGTACCGCGACTACACCGAGGCCCTGCGGGTGCGGTTGCCCGGAGACCGACGCCGCGTACGCGAGTACGCGGTGATCAGTGTGCTGAATCTGCTGAGGCTGCGGATCTCCAACTCCTCCAGGAGTCCGGAGCTGCGGTAGGAGGCGCTTCTTCCTGGGAACGCAGGCATCTTGCCCGCCCGGGCCGAAGGGCCGATAAGAAACATCCCGCCGAAGACCCGCGATTGTCCATGCAGGCAAGATGCCTGCGCTCCCGGAAAACGTCCCTTCGCGACACCGAACCCTTTCATGCCGCAAGGTGGGCCGGCACCGAACCATGAGCGTTTTCGACGAGCACCCTCCACCCCGATTCGCACTTGCGATAGCCTGCACTCGTTCACGCCGAGAATGCAGTCGCGCCACTGCGCGACAGGATGAGTAGGGACCTGTCCACGATGCCGACGAAACGCGACATCCTCGACCAACTGACCGCGAAGGAGCTTCGTGCCGGTATCGACAGCTACGAACTGCACGTCGATGACCGTCGCGTAAGGGCGCAGCTCGTCGACGCCCTGGCCAACTCCAGAAACGCCAGGCTCGACGAATTGCTGCCGGAACTCTCCCGGAATCGTCTGAAGGAGTTGTGCCGGGCGTTCAGCCTGGACGATGCCGGCCGGAAGAAGGCGGATCTCGTCGCACGCCTCGTCAGGCCGAATGCGACGTCGAAGGGTGGCGGTGATCGAGCGCCGCGGGCCGCGTTGCGTCCGGCAGCGGAGCCCCCGAATCGGCCGGCCGAGACTCAGGGCGTCACGACTGGCCACGAGGCCGAGCTTTGGCGCATGGCCGACGCCCTGCGTGGCTCGATGGACGCGGCCGAGTACAAGCACGTCGTCCTCGGACTCATCTTCCTCAAGTACATCTCCGACGCCTTCGAGGAGATGCACGACCGCCTCGAGGGCGAGCAGCACGAGGGCGCCGACCCGGAGGACCCGGACGAGTACCGGGCCGAGAACATCTTCTGGGTGCCGCCGGAGGCGCGCTGGAGCCGGCTCAAGGCCCAGGCCCGACAGCCTGACATCGGCCAGCTCGTGGACGACGCGATGACCGCGATCGAACGCGACAACCCGGCACTCAAGGACGTGCTGCCCAGGGACTACGCCCGACCGGCGCTCGACAAGCAGCGGCTCGGCCAGCTCATCGACATGATCAGCAACATCCGGGTGGGCGACGCGGACGCCCGCTCCAAGGACGTGCTCGGCCGCGTCTACGAGTACTTCCTCTCGCAGTTCGCGAGCGCCGAGGGCAAGAAGGGCGGCGAGTTCTACACCCCGCGCTGCGTGGTCAAGCTCCTGGTCGAGATGCTGGAACCCTGGCGGGGACGGGTCTACGACCCCTGCTGCGGCTCGTCCGGGATGTTCGTGCAGTCGGTGGAGTTCATCCGCGCGCACGCCACCGGCAACGGGAACGGCGGCAGGGCGCGAGGCGACATCTCCGTGTACGGCCAGGAGTCGAACTACACGACGTGGCGGCTCGCCAGGATGAACCTCGCCATCCGCGGCATCGAGGGCCAGATAGCGCACGGCGACACCTTCCACAACGACCGGCACCCTGACCTAAGAGCTGACTTCATCCTCGCCAATCCGCCGTTCAACGTCTCGGACTGGGGTGGCGAGCCGCTGACTGACGACAAGCGCTGGCAGTATGGCGTCCCGCCGCCACGGAACGCCAACTTCGCGTGGGTGCAGCACATCGTGCATCACCTCGCGCCGGCGGGCGCAGCCGGCTTCGTGCTCGCCAACGGTTCGATGTCGTCCGCCCAGTCGGGCGAGGGCGAGATCCGGAAGAACCTGATCGAAGCGGACCTGGTGGACTGCATGGTTGCGTTGCCGGGCCAGCTCTTCTACTCGACGCAGATCCCGGCCTGCCTGTGGTTCCTCGCCCGCGACAGGACGGGCGGCTCGCCGGCCACGGCTGGAACGGCGAGAGTTGGAGCGGTGACGGCTGGAACGGCAGAACGGTCCCGGCCGTTCCGCGACCGCCGCGGCGAGGTGCTGTTCATCGACGCCCGCACGCTTGGCCGCATGGTCGACCGCACCCATCGCGAGCTGACGGACGAGGACATCGCCCGCATCGCCGACACCTACCACGCTTGGCGCGGCGAAGAGGGAGCGGACGACTACGCCGACGTGCCCGGCTTCTGCAAGTCCGCATCGCTGGAGGAGGTGCGCAAGCACGGTCACGTGCTGACGCCGGGGCGCTATGTGGGCGCGGCGCCGCAGGAGGAGGACAGCGAGCCGTTCGAGGACAAGATGAAGCGGCTGGTGGCGCAGCTACGCGAGCAGCAGAACAAAGCGGCCGAGCTGGATGCGGCCATCAAGGCGAATCTCGCCCTCCTCGGATTCGGGGAGGAATGACGGCAGCCGTCCGCTACCATACGGGTCGGTTCCCCCCGGCCCGACCACCGTTTCGAAGGCCGCTGCACGCTCGGTGTTTCTGCTTTCTCGAACGCCTGGAGGTCTCGAGCTGCGGTGATTTTCACAACTGAGCGAAATTGGCAAAGGGTTTCGCAGACGAGAAGTTCGACGCCGTGAGTGATATGACGCGCCATGCTTTCGCGAGAACTCCGGCGGCTTCGACACAGGTTTCGTCGGTCCGGGGTACAGCTTCGCCAAGTGTCTCGGGAGGTGGAGGAGCATCTCGACACTCATCCATGAAAGATTGCTGGCTCATCCCGCACCATTGGCAGGGCGGTTCCCCGCGCGGCACCGAAACATCGGTCCGGTCCGGGTGGCCGCGTGACCGGCGCGGCGAGACCCTCTTCGTCAGTGCTTGCCACTTGGCTGCACTGGGGTCCGAGGAAGGCGACGATGCTTGATCCGGCGGACATCGCGCGCCGGCTGCATCTCGGCGAAGACAGCCGCTGGGAGTTCAAGCAGATTGCTTTTCGCGGCGATCGGCCGGTCGAGCCCCGTTCCAGGGATCTGGCCGACGAGCTCGCTGCGTTTGCCAACGCCCACGGCGGCATCATGCTGTGCGGCATCACCGATGCCGGCGAGGTTCAGAGTCTCACGCGAACGCAGCTCGATGCGTTGGACCGCATGCTCGCGGAGGTCTCCACCGACACGATCAAGCCCGCGATAGAGATCGCGACATACCGCCTGGAAATCGACGGCAAGGCGTTGCTCGCGGTGGAGGTGGAGAGCGGTTACGCACTGCACGACAGTCCGGGCGGAAGCTACCGGCGCGTTGGCAGCTCCAAGCGTGCCATGACGAGCGACGAGCGGCTGCGGCTGTCGCAGCGGCGCGCGCAGTCGCGCTTTCTCTGGTTCGACAAGCAGCCCGTGTCCAACACCGGCTTCCACACCCTGGACGAGTCGATCTGGAAGCCCCTGTTGAGCGCCGAAGGCCGAGCGGACCCCGAAACGGCACTCGAGAAGCTCGCCCTTCTGACCGTCGACGAAAGCGGCGTCACCCGGGCGACGGTGGCGGGGGTGTTGATGTGCGCCGCGGCGCCCCACGAGTGGCTGCCCAATGCCTGCATTACCGCCACGCTCTACGCCGGGACCGACCGTGCCTCGGGTCAACTGGATGCGCAGATCATCGCCGGGCCATTGCCGCGCCAGGTGGCCGATGCCATGGCCTTCGCGGTGCGCAACATGCGCGTCGGGGCGTACAAGGATCCGGCGCGCATGGACCTCCCGCAGTACAGCGTGGAAGCGCTGTTCGAGGCCCTGGTCAACGCCGTGGCGCACCGGGATTATTCCATGCGCGGCAGCCGCATCCGCCTGTCCATGTTCGCCGACCGCCTGGAGATCGACTCTCCGGGCGGCTTGCCCAACAACCTGACCATCGACGCGATGGCGGCCCGCCAGTCGACCCGGAACGAAGCCATTGCGTCCGTGCTCGGGCGCGTCCCGGTCGGCGACATCCCCGGCTCCGGGCAGCGGCGGTACTTCATGGAGCGTCGCGGCGACGGCGTCCCGGTCATCTTCCGCGAGACGCGGGCGCTGTGCGGACGATCGCCGAGCTACCGCCTGCTCGGCGAATCCAACCTGTTTCTCGACATTCCGGCCGCGACTACCGTCGCCTCTCCGGCGACCGTCGCGGTGACGGTGCATTGTGAAGGCGGCCCGGTGGCCAGCGCGGACGTACTGGCGCTGTTCCCCAACAAGACGTACCAGCAGGGCGTGACGAACGACCACGGCGAAGCGTCGGTCAAGCTGCACGCGACGGATCTGCCCATGGCCGTCTTCGTCGCCGCTCCGGGCTTCCGGGCCCACGTCGAACGCGACTGGGTCCCGGCGGAAGGCGGTCTGGCGGTGGACCTCCGACCGGTACGGCGCGGAGGCGCGGTGATCTTTCCCGAGGCCACCGGCCCGATCCCCGGACTCCGCGGACGGCTCAATCCCATCAGTGACTCCCTCGACCGAAGCTATATCTACGCCTCGAACATCGTCATCAACCGGGGAGAGGCGCAACCCGTGCACTTCCGGTTCGGAGAGGAGATGCGGCTTACCGACTCGGAAGGCGCCGAGATGGCGGTGCGCGTCATGGCCATCGTCGGGCGTTCGGCGCTGCTCGAATACCGTGTCCTCGGTGCCTGACATGCAGGGCGGACGCTGGACGGTCGTCGCGGACCGATGTCCGGAGATGCCATGCTCTGTACACGGTCCGTGGTGCGATTCGCCGGGTGGAACAGGATTGGTTTCGTCCGATGCTGTCACAGACGATCAACGACGAGATGTGCGGTCGGACAGGGTTGCGCCGATCGGAGCAAATGCGCTTGCACGGGCGGGCTGGGTCGAGACAACTGATACGCGACCATACGGCGCGCGTCACGACTCCAGGATTCCGACCTCGATCGGGAGGATGGAAATGGTACCGATTGGCCGAATTGAGACGGTATTTGACACACGTCGTTACGACACGAGACACGATTCCGGGACTTCGATCTCGATCATGAGATTCGAAGGGGTGGCGAGGTCGGAATCCGACCAATGCGAAACGACCCTGACGGTCCATCCACACCCACACCGCGCGAGGGCGCCAACGGAACCGGTGCAGATTCTGGCGCGACGGAGAGAGCCTTCGGCCGAAGACAAGCTGCACGCGAGGCTGCTCTCGTACAGGGATCTGACGGCTGATTGGGACGGGTGCGGAGCCGCTCCGCCTTCGATCGACGCCGTGCTGGATGCCGTCGACTTCCTCGTGATGCGGCCCCGGGATGTACCGTTGCCTTCCCCCCAGATCGCCTCGGACGGTGAGGTGGGCTTGTACTGGCGCACGGGAGAGGTTCATGCGGAAGTCGGCTTCTACGGCTATGGAGATCTGTCCTACTACGCCCGTCACACCCCAGCCTCGGGAGCATCGAGGCAGTGCGGTTGCGACGGTTTTCGCTTCGACACCGGACGCTGGCCAAGGGATCTGTTGTCGATCCTGGGCAAGCTGGCGCCGTAGGACTCGTCGCATGCCGTGCGGTTGCAAGGAATTGGAACGCCGATATCGTGACGGTGACTGCAAGTGCATTATCAGGCAGGCCGGACTGAAGCAGTGAAGAAGCTGTCGTGAGCATCGACACTACCTTTCTGCGGCGCTGCATCCGAGCTCTGGAGCTTGCCTTGAGCGAGATCCGCAAGCTCCAGGAGACCGACGACTTCCTGTATGACGTCTACCGCGCCGCCTGCGTCAAGGAGTTCGAGCTGGTCCTGGAGCAGAGCGGCAAGCTGCTGCGAAAGCGGCTCGCAGCCTTCTTCGCCAGCAACCGGCAGGCGGACCGCCTAGTCTTCAAGGACCTCTTCCGTCACGCCGCCAAGCATGGGCTGATGGACGCGGATACGGCTGAACGCTGGCTTCAGTACCGGGACAACCGGAACGACACCGCGCGCGACTACGGCGAGGATTTTGCCGAGACCACGCTGAAGCTCCTGCCGGCGTTCCTCGCCGATGCAAAGGTCCTGGCTGACATGATCGAGACGGCGGAAGATGGCTGACCGGCTGCATCTCCCACCGAAGCATCGCAGGCTGCTGGAAGCATTGCTGCGGCAACATCTGCCCGATGTCGAGGTCTGGGCGTATGGCAGTCGTGTGAATGGGCGGAGCCACGACGGCAGCGATCTGGACCTGGTGTTGCGTGGACCGGGCCTGAAGGAGATCCCGGGCGATCGGTTGGGAGATTTCGAGGAGGCGGTCCGGGAGTCGAACATCCCGTTTCTGGTCGAGGCGAGAGACTGGGCGAGGCTACCGGAGCGGTTTTACGGCGAGATCGAGCGGGAGTATGTGGTGTTGGTGGAGGGGGGCGGCGAACGGTGAACCACGTGGTTACCCCAGTCGCCAAGTCGGTGCCGAGGCACAGGAGGACGACGGTGATTCGGCCGAGGACACGATGAGGCGGTTGGCCGTTGAGTTGGGCGTGCAGAAGAAGGCGGCCGCTGTCATCGACCTGAAGATGAAGGAGCTGGAGTATGGCGGACGAGTGGTCCAACGCGACACTTCGTGACGTGGCGGATCTTCTGACCGGATATCCGTTCAAAAGCGACTTCTACGTCAGCGACGTGGATGCTCCGCGTCTCCTGAGAGGAGACAATGTGGCTCAAGGAGCCATTCGGTGGAACGGTGTCAAGCGATGGGGACCGGAGCCAAGCGAAAAGATCGAGCCGTATTGGCTTAGGGAAGGCGACGTAGTTCTAGCAATGGATCGTCCCTGGATCGAAGCCGGACTCAAGTTCGCTTCGATTCGGGAAGCTGATTTGCCGGCACTATTGGTACAGCGAGTTGCACGTCTCCGTGGAAGTGACCGGCTGATGGACAGATTCTTGCACTATGTAGTCGCGTCTCGGGAATTCACGGACTACGTGCTTTCAGTACAAACTGGCACGGCGGTACCCCACATAAGCGGCAACCAGATTAGGGAGTACGAGTTCCTTCTTCCTTCACTTCCCGAACAACGCACCATCGCCCACATCCTCGGGACGCTGGACCACAAGACCGAGCTGAACCGGCGCATGAACGAGACGCTGGAAGCGATAGTGCGGGCGCTGTTCAAGTCGTGGTTCGTGGACTTCGATCCCGTCCGAGCCAGGGCAGAGGGCCGTGACTCCGGCCTTCCTCGGTCCCTTGCGGACCTCTTTCCCACGCGACTCGTCGACTCCGACCTCGGCGAAGAAGTACCGGAGGGGTGGGAGGCGGGTACTGTTGCTGACTTGTCTGCCCTGAATCCGGAGACGTGGACGAAGGAAGAACGCCCCGCGGAGATCAGGTACATCGACCTCTCCAATACCAAGCGGGGACGAATCGAGGCTATCACCCGGTACGCGGCGGCCGAAGCACCGAGCCGAGCACAGCGGGTTTTGCGGCCGGGAGACACGATCGTCGGAACCGTGCGCCCGGGAAACGGCTCGTACACCCTGGTTTCCGAGCCTGGGCTCACTGGTAGCACCGGGTTTGCCGTTCTTCGACCGAAGACAGCCGAGTTCACGGAGTTCGTGTACCTCGCAACCACATCGGCCGACAGTATCGACGCCCTTGCTCACTTGGCAGACGGTGCCGCATATCCCGCGGTTCGTCCGGATGTCGTTGCCGCAACCCCAGTCGTGCGGCCTGACGACAAAGTCCTGGCCCGGTTTTCCTCGGCTACGGGCGCACTTCTCGGAAGAATTGCTCACGGGGAGAAGGAGTCCCGCACTCTCGCCTCCCTCCGCGATCTGCTCCTCCCAAAGCTTATGTCCGGAGAAGTCCGCCTTCGCGATGCCGAGAAGGTGATCGAGACCGTCGCATGAAGCGCGTCCCCGTCAATCCCTATTTGCTCCGCTGGGCGCGTGAGCGCTCTGGACTCGCGCAGCGAGACCTTGCAGCCAAGTTCAAGAAGCTGCCGGAGTGGGAAGACGGCAAGACGCAACCCACCCTGAAGCAGTTGGAAGCATTCGCCCGTGCCGTCCATGTTCCGGTCGGTTACCTGTTCCTCCCAAAGCCACCGGAGGAATCGGTGCCCATCCCGGACTTCCGCACCATCGCCGATCAGCCCGTAATGCGCCCAAGCCCCAACCTTCTGGACACGATCTACATCTGCCAGGAGCGGCAGAGTTGGTATCGGGAGTACGCGCGTGTCACGCAGCAACGCAAAACGAGTTTCGTCGGCAGCGCCACCGTGGCTCTCTCTCCCGAGACGGTCGCAGCTCGAATACGGGAAGCCCTCGACTTCGACTTGGCGGTCCGCCGCGAGTGTCCAACGTGGACCGAGGCGTTGCGGCTTTTCGTCCGCCAGGCCGAAGACGCCGGGGCGCTCGTCATGGTCAGCGGAGTTGTGATGAGCAACACGCACCGCCTTCTCGACCCCGAGGAGTTTCGCGGATTCGCCCTGTCGGATTCGCTTGCACCCCTCATCTTCGTCAACGGCGCGGACTCCAAGGCCGCGCAGATGTTCACGCTCGCCCACGAGCTTGCGCACCTGTGGCTCGGGGATTCGGCCCTGTCGAACATTGGCGCCGCGCCAGCGCTGGGGTTCCGGCGCGAGGAGGTCTGGTGCAACACGGTAGCGGCGGAGATGTTGGTGCCGCTTGGCGCACTCAGAGCGGATCTGCGCCGGGACGAGGGGCTCCAGGACGCACTGTCCCGACTGACCCGCAGCTTCAAGGTCAGCAGCTTGGTCATTCTGCGGCGTCTGCTCGACGTAGAATGGCTTGATCGCACACGTTTCGATGTCGCGTGGGCGGAGGAAATCGCGCGGTTGCGCACCTTGGCGCAGCGTGGCAGCGACGGCGGCAACTTCTACCGGACGACCATTTCCCGTGTGAGTCGGAGGTTCGCGCGAGCGCTCGTGATCAGCACGCTCGAGGGGCAGACGCTCTATCGCGACGCCTTCCGGATGCTGGGCGTTTCCAGGACCGAGACGTTCAACAACCTTGGGCGCGAGGTCGGAGTGATGGGATGACCGACTATCTCCTGGACGCGAATGTTTTCATTCAGGCCAAGAATCTGCACTATGGCTTCGACTTTTGCCCCGCCTTCTGGGACTGGCTCGTGGTCCAGAACGAGGCGGGCAAGGTGGCGAGCATCGAGAAGGTCGGTGACGAGCTGCGCGCGGGCGAAGACGCTCTGGCGACTTGGGCTGCGCAGCGGGGCAACGACTTCTTTCTCCGGCCAGATGACGCTGTGGTGCCCGCGCTCGGGACCGCGAGCGGTTGGGTCAGCGGCAGCGGCTATCAGCCAGCGGCAGTCGCCACCTTTCTTCAGGTCGCCGACTACTGGCTCGTTGCGCACGCTCTGGCTCACAACTGCATCGTCGTCACTCACGAGGTTCCCGCAGACACTATCTACAAAGTCAAGATTCCGAATGCCTGCATCGGACTCGGTCTCCGCTGCATGAGCCCCTACGACATGTTGCGGCTGGAACGGGCCAGATTCGTCCTGGATCCGGTTGGACAGCCCGTGTGATGGCATGCTTCGCCGGATGCCAAGTCGAGCCGACCATTTTCAATTCATGTCGCTCGGCGAGCGGGGAGCCCCGAACGTTCAAGCGACTCGTCAATTTGTTGGCGGTCTGCGCGTTCCGCGTCAGGTGTATAACCGTAAACGGGCCATAGCTCCCGGTAGGTTGCTTCGATGTAATCCCTGGTCTCCAAATCCAGCCTTTGTCCGTTGGAGCTTAGGGTGAGCAACTTCAATACCAGGACCTTGCTGCCTCGGTCGAAGCTACGCATCGAAAACGCGATGATCGCCTTCGCAGCTTGACGGGCCTGTTCGCTCGCGCCCAGAAGAAGCCACAGGTGACCCCAATAGTGCAGTGATTCAAAACCGAAAGGCCCTCCATCGCCGAAGCGGTTCGAGGCGGCGTGAGCACCTTCGTCGATGACCATCTCGTCGTGGCTCGCATCGGATCTCCCTTCGCGAGCAGCCTTTTTCTTCCGTTGATCAATCAATGCCCATAGAGCACGAGGACCAACTCTTGGGCTACGCGCCTGTTCCAGCAGCCATAGGTCGCTCGGCTCGCCGAACTCTACGGCAGAACGGGCCGCCTGCTCCGCTGCGACGGATACATCGGATCCGTCACGAAGGTACTGGCCGGTAAAGTAGCAGTGGGTCCACACGATCTCAGCGAGAGCACGGACTTCGACGTGGTCGACCGCACGGTCGATCTGTTTCAGTCCTGCGACCGCGTGGAGCGCGATCAGGAACCAGATCTGTGCCGCCCGGTCGGCGGTACTGAAAGTCTGGTAGCTTTCCTCGGCATCCCACACGCTCAGCGGCAACGCCCGGCAACGGGTCCAGACCCACTTCGCTAAGTCGAGCTCGTCGCTGGACAGCGCGAGCGCCGCACCGAGCCCGGCGATCCACTCGCGGTCGTGCCAATCGCTCCAGTGCAAGAACAGATGGCCGCGCTCCAACTCCTCGGCGATGTACCGCTCGTGCTCACCGAGGGTCGCTCGGGCGAGAGTGGCGGCCCGCTCAGGTTCGACATCGCGGACTGTCCAAGCCAAGTCCGCCACATGTCGTGTCCAGGTTGTTCGCGGGGTCTGGCATAGCCCGGCGCATAGTGCGGCCGGCAGATCGTCGGACCATGAGTGACGAACGAGGCACGCGAGCCGGTCCGTGCACATCTTCTCGAGCTGCTCGATCCGCGGCGGCTTCTCAAAGTCGCCGCCTCGCATCAGTGTGTACGGGGCTCCGCTTAGCAACTCGCCGATCCATCGAGCGCTCGCCAATGGATCGAGCTTGGCCAGCCGACCGACGAGGACATTGATAAGGGTGACGGCGGCGGCGTCAAGGTTGTCCTGTGGAGGGCGAAGCTCGGTGCTCCAAGTGCAGTGGTCTTCGCCCAGACGATTGGAAGACCGGATGTCTTCGTCCAATCGGTTGACCGTTTCGAGCGTATGCACGATCGCCAGCGCAATCAACGCATCGCATGAATTCTCGGTAATCCATTGCGACGGCGTGCGGTGATCCAAAGCTCGGGTTGCGGTGACCATGTGGTAGGCTGCACGCGCCTGCATCACCGGATGATCGACCCGACCGATCAGGGATTCGAACCGTTCGGGCTGCAGATTAATGACGAGTTCGACCAGATTGCCCGCCGGGGGATGCAAGGCGCGGTGGACGAGTTCGAACCCATGGCTGTTGAGGTGCTGGAAGGTTTCCAGCCGCCCTTCACGCTGCACGGCGTCCTTCGGAATCCTTGCCTTGCCAGATTCAACCCCTGCAAAGGGAACAATACCAGCCGCGTCCAGAACCTCGTCTCTCCCGGAGACCTTCTCGAGAGTCGCAAGTGCGGCGTCGACGAAAGAGTCGATCTCCTCGGGGCGCCAGCGGGAGCGAATGACGCGCGTAGCCAAATCGCCCTCAATCGAGCCAACGGCCCAAACTGCGGTTTCCGACCGATCGGTCCCGATGCCTTCCAGGATCAGAACCGCAACTGGCTCTCGCATGTCCGGCTTGAGCCATCGTCGCTCCCCGACAGTCTCGAACCAACTGCGGACCGCAGCGATGGCCAAATCCCGTTCTGTGGCGGAAGAGACATGCTTGCTGATGATCGGCTCGATCAAATCGAAGGTCGATCGCCTCGTTAGAGGCGATTCACCAGCTCCGAAGATCCGCGAGACCGCCACTTTCGCCTCGTCAGGCAAGGAGAGACTGGGTGTGGTGCTCGCAGCCATCAACGGATCTCCTCGACGAGACAGCCTGCGGTATCTGTTTGGAAGTCCATTGACCAAAGCTGCTCCGCTTCGGCGCGATACACTCCGTAGGGAAGGTTGATAAATGTTACGCCGTCCTCGCGCCAACCGTTGAAGGAGTGGGTGATGACAATCTCGCGCTCAGGCGTTATCAGATAACGGTCGTGAAATCCGCGCTTGTGCTTACCGGGGTCGTGCACATCACGCTTGAGAAATACCCGAACGCTGACGTGGCTCGTGAGGGTCTCCGGATAATTCAGCCACCAGGGCCGAGCATCGTCTTTCTTCTTCTGAGTGCACAAGATTCGCAATGACCGGCCGGTAGTGGCCGCAAACAACTCGAGATATAGCTGTACAAGGTCTGAATCTGTTCCTTTCTTCTCG
>JAJDUQ010000077.1 GCA_022826505.1 Gammaproteobacteria bacterium | reverse complement strand
TCCAGCACGAGCAGCCGGCGCAGCAGCTCGCGCAGATGGCGGGACGGTTCGCGATGGTGCGCGGCTCGCGAATCGCCAGCTTCGGCTCCGGGGACCTGGTGCGGTTCGACGCGCCGGGGCGCAAGCGTTGGCTGATGCAGGCCGACGAGGTGCTGTACCTGCACCCGGACCGGGTGCGGCTCGCGGGGCCGGCCATCGATGTGGACGCGGACCGGCTGCCGGACGTGGTGCTGGAGGTGGACCACACGACGGACGTGCGCCGTCGCAAGCTCGGCATCTACAAGGAGAGCGGGTTTCCGGAGGTGTGGGTGCTGGTGCCGTGGGAGTCGTCGGCACGCAGGCCGGGGCTCGCCATTCACGTGCGTCGCGGCGAGGGGTATCGGGAGGAGGGGGAGAGTCGAGCGTTTCCGGGGTGGCGTGCGGAGGAGATCTTTCGGGCGCTGACCGAGGCGCCGATGTCGGAGGGTGCGTGGCGTGCGCTGGAGCGGGTGGCGCTGGCGATGGGGGCACGCGAGGGTACGAAGCCGGAAGACGATCCGCTCATGCGCTCGCACAGCGCGAGGGCGCGGACGACGGAACGCGTGGATATGGTGGTCGGGGTGCTCCGGGCTCGGGGCATCGAAGCTGCGCTGGATGCCGCGGAGGATCGGGAACTCGTCGCCACAGCCCCGGGCGATGCCCTGATGGCGGCGGCGCTGGCGTGCACGGACGCGGCCGACTTCCGGCGCCGGGTCCGCGAGCAGGACGCCGCGCACGGGCGGCCCGGTCCGGACCGATGATCGACACAAGCAGTGCCATGGCCGGCCCATCGCGGCCGGTGCGCACCATGTCCGCGTGCATGGTCCATGGTCCGCGTCACTCGCGGCCATGCCGGACGGTGGCCGACTGCGCGCGATGCATTCGCTCCGTCGAACCCGTGTGTTCACAGCCGGCTGACGCCCGCTTCCGGCGGCAACCTTTCAGCCGGCGCCGCTATTCGAATGTATCGCTGTCGCCCGAGATGGCGTTGCGGGTGGAGAAGGCGTTCGGTCTGAGCTCGGCGACGACGGCGCGTTGCGGAGAGGTCGAGGGCGGTACGCCCATCACGGTGTGGGGGAATCGCCCCCGGCGCCAAGCGCGGCCGCCCCTGCCGGGTCCGCTTCGTTCAAGGCGGCGAGCGGAATCGCCGAAGGGGGCGTCCGGTCGTCCGGTCGTTGACCGCGAAATGCCACGTCAAATACCATTGCGGCATGATCGTTACCATCGACAACGCGGGGCGCCTGATCGTTCCGAAACCGCTCCGCGAGCAGTTCAACCTGACGCCGGGCTGCCGACTCGAGGTTGAAGCCGCCGCCGAGGGCATCACCCTGCGCAGGGCGGACGCCGAGCCGACTCTCGTGCGCAAGCAGGGGATTCTTGTGCACCACGGCGCGTCGCGCGCGACGCTCGACATCGGCGAGTTTGTCCGCGCCGAGCGTAGCGCCCGCCATGCCCGCATCGCCCGCGACGCCGGCTGAGTGCGCACGCTGTTCGACACGTCCGTGCTCGTGGCGGCGCTGGTGGACCAGCTCGGCAATCACGATAGCGCCTTCCGCGCGTTCCATCGATACACCGAGGGAGAGCATTCGGGCTACTGTTCGACGCATACGCTCGCGGAATGCTACGCGACGTTGACCTCGCTCCCCGTCGCGACGCGCATCTCGCCCGACGAGGCGCGTTTGCTGATCGAGGACGCAATCCTCGGACGCCTCGCGGTCGTCCCTCTCACACCGGACGACTACCGTTCGGTTCTCCGGCAGATCGCGGCGCTCGGCCTCTGGAGCGGTGTGGTCTACGACGCCCTCCACGCCCAGTGCGCACGCAAGGAGTGCGTCGATCAGATCCTGACCTACAACCTGTCGGACTTCGAGCGGTTCGAACTGGAAGGCATCGTGGTCACGGCGCCCTGAGCCTCGCGGCACTCGAACGACGGGGTCACTGTCCTTGGCCGACTTCCATTACGGGACCCGCGTGCACGTGTGAAAGGAGGGGTATCGGGCCGCGGTCCGGGCCGAAGGCTGGGAAGAAGGCCGGTGGGAGTCGTCGCGGCGGTACGCGGAGATAACGCTGGTCCGGGCAACACCCCCAACCCAACGGACGCACGGATTGAAGGGTGCGCGAATCCGCGACCCGGGTGGCCGGGAGCATCGGCGCGGGTCTGTGGGCCGGCGCGATCGCGGGGTTCGGTGCGGCGCGGGCGGTGCGGAGGTGTCGGCACGGGTGTTTCGTGCGTTCGTCCCTCACTTCAGCGGCGGCCCGAGATCAAGCAGCGCAGGATCGCACAGCGTGTTCGGTGGCAGCGGGGCTTCACCGTTCCGCGTGCGTTCGGCGTTCATCTGCTTCTCTTCGCCGGCGCACTGCTGCAGTGTTTTTCGGCGGAAGTCGATGTGATTCATCAATTCCCGCTGCTCGATCAGGCGCCTGAGTTCGCACTTGCGTTCGTAGCCCGCCTCCTTGTACCACAGCGTCCGTGCAAGGCGACGACGAGGCTCAACGCGAGGACGATCACTCCGACGCTGGCGAGCAGGAATTCCGCTTCCCACTCGTTGTTCGTGCGTCGCATCTTCAATCCCAGCAGCGCGCCTCCTCCGCCGGTGAGTACTGCCGGCAGCACCGCCGCAGCCACCGTCGAGTCGGCTCCGGTGAGTCCGCCCCACCACCCTGCCGCCGCGCCGAGCGCTGCCGGCGCGAACAGCACAAGGGTGCTGCTCTGCCACTTCTTCATCGCCGAGCTTCGTGGTGGTCCGGATCAGGGGATTCGTGGCGCGAAGATCTTCTCGAGCAGCGTTTCCTCTTTGCGCGGAAACCGCTCATCGTACCAGTCGACGAACGACTCCGGCCGCTCCATTGACGCCACTTGCAGGGCTATTTCATGCTAGCTGCAAAGAGGTGACGGCATGACCGTGAGGTTGGGGTCTGGCTTTTTCGCAGCGCCTCGTCTATAAGGGGGATATGGCGGATGCGTTCGACAAGGCGCAGGTGGTGGTCGGCGAGGTCGA
>JAJDUQ010000244.1 GCA_022826505.1 Gammaproteobacteria bacterium | reverse complement strand
GATCAGCACCCACTCCCCTTCGCGGAGCTCGAACGCCTCCAAGGTGCGGTCCGTCGGGTCGACGAGCCAAAGGTGCCGGACTTCTTCGCGAGCGTAGATCGGGCGCTTGCCCTGAAGGTCGAGCCGGCGCGTCGAGGCCGACAGCACCTCGCACACCCAGTCCGGCGCAAGGGTCACGTACGCGGTCTCGGGGTACTCCGGCATCCGCTCCCGGCGCCAGCCAGCGACATCGGGTACCAGGATGTCCTCGCCGAGATGCAGTTCCGGCTCAGATACGGTCCACCACCCGCCCGGGCCGCCGACGTCAAGATCGAACGGGCCGCCGATCTTCCACCCCAGCACGGACTTTGCCCGGGCCTGGGGCATCGCCGGCCGTGGATGCGTGTGGAGCGTCCCGTCGACGATCTCGGCGACCTGGTGCGCGGGCGCGTCGAGCACGTCCTGATACGTTGCCCTGCGCCGGGCGAGCGCCCCGCCCGTGGATGCGGCCATCTCGAGCCTCCGGTTTGGGGTCCGAGCCTACGTCCGAACGCGGCTCTCGAGCACGCTCATCGTCGTCCTTCGCGGAACCGGTCTTCGGACCCGGGACGATACATTACCGTCCAGCCACCGACCACCGCGTCGGGCAACGCGGGGCGTCGGGATGCGCAAGTGGATGATGACTCCAGCGCTGTCATGGCGAACGCGGAAGTGACATAATGTCGGAAGATGAAAACCAAGAACCGACGTAAGGTCACATGGCCCGCATAGGCCGAAAATCGCAAGGCGATCGGGCGGTCGAGCTGCTCGAGCAGAATGGCGCCATGCGTCGCAGCGAACTGAGCGACGCAGGCGTGCACCCGCAAGCGCTCGCGCGGCTCGTCGAGGACCGGATCCTGATTCGCGTTGCCCGCGGACTCTATCAACTCGCCGACGCCGAGATCACTGCGCCCCATGGCCTGGCCGAGGTGGCAAAGCTTGTCCCGAAGGGGGTCGTCTGCCTTGTCTCGGCCCTCCAGTTTCACGAGCTCTCGCTGCAGATGCCGAGCCGGGTCTGGGTCGCCATCGGAACAAAGGCGCGCAAGCCGAAGTTCGAGTACCCGGCAATCCGGGTCGTGCGGTTCGGCGGCCGGGCGCTCTCGCTCGGTGTGCAAGTGCACCGCATCGACGGTGTGGCGGTGCCGATCTTCAACCCGGCCAAGACCGTGGTGGATTGCTTTCGATTCAGAAAGCACGTCGGTCTCGACGTGGCGCTTGAGGGTCTGCACGGCGTCTTGAGGTCGGAGAAGGCGAAACCGGCGGAGATCGTTCAATACGCGCGGGACACCCGCATCTGGTCGGTTCTGAGGCCCTACCTCGAAGCGGTGGTCGCCGATGGCGCGTGAGGTGCGGAACGTGGCGGCTTCGGTGCGTGCGCGGCTGCACAACGTGATCAGGGCGACACCATCGAGAGCCTCGACCTCAACCCCTTCCTCGTCCGCCCCTCCGGCGCCCTCGCCCTCGACGCCGTCCTCGTCGCCCGCCCTCCCCACCCCGTAGCCCACGCGGCGCCGACGGTCAGGCGAACCCAGAACCGTTCGCGGCGCGCCGCCCCCCGCGAGAGGTTGAGCCGTCGCGAGGCAGTCCGGCGGTTCGGCCTCTCCAGGTGCTCATCGGGATTCATTGGTCCATGGCGAATCTCGACGACTTCGAGCGCGTCGGTAGCGGCTCAGTTTGAAATTGACCCGCGTGCAGCCGACTCGACCGAAGAAATGCACTGCGGGGTGCGGAGGGCGACGCCTCGCGGCCAGCTCTGGATCCTGCAGGGCACGGCATGCGAAGTCGAAAGGGAGTTCGCGGGGAGGTGACTCGCGCGGGACTGCTCGTCCGTCGCTCTGCCGGTTCGTCCGATCCCGGATCCTCGCACGTGCATGGAGTGGGCCCGGATCGGTGGACACATTCAGACTGTGCGCAGGAGGCGGTGTCCGATGTCGAAAACGCATCCGTCGTACGCGCCAGAGTGCCACGTCAAGTGTTCCGCGCGTCGGCTCGGACCGGGCGGGCTACAGGGAGGCCAGACGGTCGAACGTGTCCGGGTACTTCTGCGCCATCAGGATGAGGGCCGCGGCCGATGCGGGGGGGGGTCGACCGTCCCTGGTCCCAGCGCTCGACCGTGCGGACGGGGACGCGGATCATGTGCGCGAAGACCGCCCTGGAGACGTCGAGGCGCTCGCGGATGCCGCGGATGGCCTCTGGCGTGAGCTCCGGGAGGGGCCGCGGTTCGACGCGGACGGTCTTCAAGGTGCGCTTGCCGGCGCGGTGCTCGCGCACTTCGCGGAGTCCGTCGAGGACCTCGGCGGCGATATTGCGTTCAGTCATTGTCGATTGCCTCCAAGGCCTTGCGCCACGCGGCGCACTCGGCGGCGGTCAGGTTGTCCTTCGCACCCTTGGCGTACACCGTGCGGTCGGCATTCTCCATCCTCCTCCCATCTGTCCGATGAGACGATGCTGGCAGAGGGTGTCAAGGCCTGGCACCCGTCGCCGAACTGCACGTGCCTGCGCCCGGGAAGGTCGACCATGACAGGGTAACCGCTTCATCGCGCCGCGCTGACCTCCGAGATGTTGCGCGCAGTGTGGGGATCGCATATAACCCTTGCAGATCTGCATTTGCAAGAAGTATGCGCGGAGGTGCCGATGACGACCCGACTGATCGGCCGGCGGATCAAGGCGCTCCGAGAGGAGCGCAAGCTCTCGCAGGAGCGTCTGGCGGAGATGTTCGGATTCAACGATCGCCAGACGGTGTCGGCCATCGAGACCGGTGTGAGAAGGGTCACGGCGGAGGAACTGGTGCTCGCCGTCGAGAGGCTGGGCGCCCCGCTGGAGTACTTCACCGATCCCTTCCTGCTCGTCGGCGAAGGACGGTTCTCTTGGCGACAGTCCGGCGTCGACATGCAGCAACTGGAAGCCTATGAACGAAGGGCGGGCCGCTGGATCGCCGCGTACCGCACCTTGGCGCCCCAGGTCGGGCGCGAGACGCCGCTCATGCGCCGCACGCTTGGGCTTTTCCCGCGCTCGAGTTACGAGGACGCCATTCGCGCTGGGGAACGGTTCGTCGCGGAGTTCGGCCTCGGCGAGGTGCCGGCGACGCGCCTTGCGGACGTCATGGAACGGGAGCTCGGCATCCTCGTCCTGATGGTCGACGCGGACCGGGGGATCTCCGGCGCGGCATGCCGGCTGCCGGAGCTGGACGCGGTGCTCATCGCCCGCCACGAGGTGAAGGGTCGGCGCCATTTCGATCTGGCGCACGAGCTGTTTCACCTCCTGACGTGGGACGCGATGCCGCCCGAGCATCTGGAGGAGGCGAGAGAGACGGGCGGCAACCGCGTCGAGCAGCTTGCCAACAACTTTGCCGCGGCGGTATTGATGCCGGCTGACACGCTTGCCGGGTTCGGCAACTGGTCGGCGCTTGGGCAGGCGGTGCTCGTCGCGCGGCTGAACGCGGTGGCGAACGAGCTTCACGTGACGGCCTCGGCGCTCAAGTGGCGCTTGGTTGTGCTCGGCGCCCTGAGCTCGACGATCGCGCGTGCGTTGCCGGACGCGGCATTGCGTCACAACGGACGCAATGAAGCGGAGAACCTGCCGCCGGCCCAGTTCTCGAGGCCGTTCATGGAGGTTCTCGGGCTCGCAGTCGGGGAGGGCCTTGTCTCGATGCGCCGGGCCGCGACCCTGCTCGAGCTGAGCATCGACGAACTTTCGGATCTGTTCGCGGTGCACGGCGTCGCGCAGCCGGCCGAGCTATGAAGCGTCATGGCTCGGCATCGCGGCACCGCGCTGGTGGATACGAATGTCATCCTGGAGGCCCACCGGACGGGCTCGTGGCGGGCGCTGGCGGGCGGCTACGCCGTGGAGACCGTGGAGGATTGCGTCACGGAGACCCAGACAGGGTTCCAGCGCCGCCGGCCCGAGAACCGAATCGACCAGGCAGAATTGCGGGACAGGCTCGCGGCGGTTCATGAGGTCGGGGAGGTGGAACGTGCGGAGCTGGCGATCAGAGTCAGCGATATCGCGCTGGACAGGGGCGAAGCATCGCTTTGGGCACACGCATTGGGCCGCGGTGATGATTGGATCCTGTGCGGTCCGGACAGGGCGAGTCTTCGGTGCGGAGTAAGGTTGGGGTGTCGCGAAAGGCTCGTCTCGCTGGAAAGGCTCCTCGACGAGGCCGGCCATCGGCCGGGAACCGCCCTTCGGGAAGCGTATACGAGCCGGTGGCACGAGCGGACCCTCGGCGAGCTGGTGTTGGAGGAGAGATGCTGAGTTCCGCGGCAAACGGGGTTAGAGCAAGGTCTCGGGCTACTCGCTCCTCCGGCAGTTCGGGTTCTACCGGGTGGAGAGCATTGAGAAGTTCTTCGACGTCGCTCGAATCTCGGTCTTCGGGACGCTGTCGGCGACAGACCGGATGGCAATGGTCATCGTCTTGGGTGGGGTCGGGGCGCTGATGGCGGACGACGCGAACGGTCGGGGAGCCTCGGGCCCGCCGATGCCGGAGGCGGCGCAGCGGCGGATGCTCGAGCTCATCCCGTTCGCGGCGGCCAGGACCCCTTCGATGTGGCCGGCCAGTTCCTCAACCACCTGCGCCTCCTCGACCAAGCGATCGAGCTCGCTACGACGAACGTGGACTACGGGAGCGTGGGGAGCTTCCAGGGGTCGACTGGGCGGAATCCCGCGTTGATGGATGCGACGCGGGGCGCTTGGATCGAGCGAAAGGCGGCGAACCCCGAGACGCACCTCGCGGTGCTGGGGTTCTGCGCGGAGGATTTCACTCGCGATCTCGAAGGGAACGGGAGTCTCGGTCTACAAGGAGGCGCCGCATGCGACGCGCGCAATCGCGGTGCTCGACCCTTTCGCAGAGACGCGGAGGCTACATCGCTTGAGGCTAGGCGACCACCCTCAAAGCGACTGACTGACCACGTGTCGCTTCCGAGATAGCAAATCAACGTTTCACCTTGCGCCGCGACGCTCGCATGGCTAACATCTCTATCATATCCTCGGCGGTTCGTCGGTCGGACCCCGTTAGACGGCCCAAGTTGCGGTGTATTCGCTCGGTTCCCGCCAGACCCACCGGGTCAGACGCCCGCCCCAGTAAGTAGTCGGTCGTGACCTCCAACGCGTCTGCGAGCCGCCGTAAATTGTCGAAGGACGGCTTGCGCGCCCCGGTCTCGAAATGGGACACCGCCGATGCTTGCAGCTTCGCGCGGTCCGCCAGCTTGCCTTGGCTGAGTTCGCGCAACTCACGTGCAGCGCGTAGCCGCCGAGAAAAATGACTGGAAGGGGGTGTTGAGGTCGACATGATGCCTCCGTCTCTCTGTGATGACGCGCACGCATTCTCCCGAGAAAGTACCCTCCGCCGGTGTGTATGACGAAGACGTCTATCCTAGGCGACGATCTCGTCGAAGGCAACGCGAACGTCTGTCGCCACCTCGACAATGCCCACGCTGTTCGTCATCTAGCCCGCCAGCGAACAGGCGTTGACAATTATGCGACGATAGCGTATATAGTGGTTGACGAAGTCGTCTTGGAACCACCACACGAGGTGCCATCATGGTTGCACAAGCCAACGAAGGGTCGGCGATCCCCGACCGGAATCCCGCCGGGGGCGGCGGAGAACTCACCGTTGAGGTCTTTTTGCGCAATCCAGTGAAGGTGGTCACCCGTTCCACTGGGAACGTGGTCACCGATTCCACGGTAAGTGATCACCTGTCGGAGCGAAGCGACGCGGGTGTTGGATTCAAGAGTCGAGGTGATCAGTTTGGGTGAACGGTCCTC
>JAJDUQ010000047.1 GCA_022826505.1 Gammaproteobacteria bacterium | reverse complement strand
AGTAGTCGGGTGCGTGGCCGACGGTATTCAGGCCGATGATGCGCACGCCCTTGTGGTCGAACATCCACGGCGACTCGCCGAAGTGCCCGTTCCAGGCCTCGCCCATGTCGAGGTACCAGTCGTGCTCGCCGGGGATGAAGTGCTTCTTGACGCTGGTGATCTCGTTCAGCATCTCCACGCCGAGTTGAAGCTCCACCGGGTCGCCCCTCTGGGCCAGGTCGCCGCCGAAGAGCATGAAATCGAAGGACGAGCCCATGTCCTGGATTTCCTTGAAGGCACGCCCCGCCTTTTCGATGAACCGCGTGTTCAAGGTTTTGGGATAGAGGTGGGTGTCGGACACCCAGGCGAAGCTGAACGGTTCGGCCGCCGCGTGAGCGACGTTCATCGTCGTGAAGGTCTGAAAGAGTCCCGCCCCGGCGACGGCGCCGCCGGTCAACAGCGTCTTGTGCAGAAAAGTACGGCGTGAGATTTCGATCCGCGAACCAATTCGCGAACCTTCGTTGTCATGCGGTTGCTTCTTCTCCATCTCGTCTCTCCCATTGTCGTGGTGGCGGAATCGCAAAGATGGCCATCGACCGCCCGTCGTCGTCCCGGCGCACTTCGGGGCTTCAGGTGTCGGGATTGCCGGCTCTCCGATGTTCAGTCATCCATGGGCATCGGCCTGTCGTTTGCCACTCGTCGGTACGGCCTCACTTGCCCTTCAGCTCCACCGACACCTCCGTGGTCTGGTCGGCCGCGACCACGATCGGCATTTCGGCGAGCCCCAACTCCTCCTGCCAGACGGCCAGCGTGTACTCGCCCGGCGGCACGCCGTCGATCGAGAACATGCCGTCCTCGCCGGTCTGCGCGAAGTACGGGTTGTCGACCACGTAGATCCACGCGAGCATCCAGCCGTGCGCATCGCAATCGACACGGACATCGCCCGCGGACCTCAGAATCTTGGTGACCTTCCCGCCCTGAATCGGCAGCGCCACGTTGAACGCGGTGCGCTTGCCGTAGTAGCCATGGGTGTTGTGCAGCACCGGATCCGAGTTCACGATGTCGATCTTGCCCCGGCGGGCGACCTGCACGTGCGGCTTGAACTTGCAGTCCTTCTGATCCAGCACGGGTCTCGCGCCGCCGGACATCTTCGGCCACGGCTTTCCGGCCGCGACGTCTCTGAGAAAGACGACGCTGTCCTTCACCGCCCCGCCGTCACCGACGACGATCAGCGGCTCCTTGCGGATGCGGCCGCAGACTTTCTTGTCCTTGGTGGGAAGCACGGTCCGGGTCTTCACCGGTCCGTGGTAGACGACACTGCCGTGGATGACTCCTCCTCCCGACACCTCGCCTTCCTGGTACTTGGCCGCCAGCGAAGGAGTCGCCAGAAAAAGGAGAAGTAGTGTGCCCGGAATCAGATGCAAGTTCAGCATGCCGCCTCCTTGCAGACCTATCGCATTGCACTGCCAATCTTCGAGCCAGCATACCTCAGCTTGACACCGGCCGCTACCTGATATAGCTCACGTATATCATTAGTATTTCATCAATTCATCCTCCCATTGGTCGAGTTTGCCGATTGCGAGCTGCGTTTCATCGATCACTCGCCACGCCGCCCTCGTGCATCGCACCGACCGAGACCGGGCGGGAGAGCGGGACCGTGCAACACGAATACGATCCACGCCCAGCGTGGCCGCACATTTCCGGCGCGGCGCACAAATGCGCGACATCGCCTTGCCGGGGTGGAAGTCAGAACCGGTCGACTGTCACGACATCGGGGCGCGACCGTATAATTCGCGTCGGCCGGATCGAGCCGAGGCCAGGACAATCGGGTGCCGCCGACCGAGCACGACAGTGCCAGCAACCCGCTTTTGGAGACCGTCGATCTGTCCTGCGCTCGCGGCGACCGGTTGCTGTTCGAGAACCTGTCGCTGTACGTCTCGGCCGGGGAAGTCGTCCAGATTCTGGGGGCGAACGGCAGCGGAAAGACGACACTTCTGCGTGTTCTCTGCGGTCTGCAGCCTCCGACCGACGGCACAATTCGATGGAGAGGCCGAACCGTGGCTCCGGGAGCCCTGGAGCTGCGGGCGGAGGTCCAGTACGTCGGCCATGCCTCGGGCGTCAAGCTCGATCTGACGCCACGCGAGAACCTCCGCGTCGCCGTCGCGCTCGGTGTCCGGGCGGCCGCGACCCCGGTGGACACGGCCTTCTCACGTCTCGAGATCGAAGCATTCAGCGATTGTCCCGCGCGCACGTTGTCGGCCGGCCAACGCCAACGTGTGGCACTCGCGCGGCTGCTCGCCTGTGCGAACCGTCTATGGGTGCTGGACGAGCCGTTTACGGCTCTGGATGCGCGCGGCGTCGCCATCGTCGACGCGATGCTGCGCGAGCATATCGACTCCGGAGGCGCCGCAATCATCACCAGCCATCATCCCGTGGCGCTCGACAGGGTGGCCCCGAGGCCGATTTCCATCGACGCCGACACATGAATGCGTTCGCCGCAATCATGCGCCGCGACCTGATTCTCGCGGTGCGCTACCGGGCGGAGGCTGCATATCCGCTCCTGTTCTTCATTATCGTCGTCGTGCTCGTTCCCCTCGGGCTGAATCCCGCACGCGAGACCCTGGAGATCATCGCACCGGGGGTGTTCTGGATCGGAGCGCTCCTCGCAACTCTGCTCTCGCTCGAGCGGATGTTCCGGTCGGACTTCGAGGACGGCTCGCTGGAGCTGATGCTGATCAGTCCGCATCCACTGCCGATCATCGTGCTCGCGAAGATGCTTGCGCACTGGCTGGTCACCGGCCTGCCGTTGCTGGTGGCGGCACCGCTGATCGCGCTGCTGCTCGGGTTGCCGGCAAGCAGCCTCGCCGTGCTGCTCGCGACCCTGGCCCTCGGAACGCCCACGCTGAGCGCTGTCGGGGCAATCGGCGTGGCGCTGACGGTGGGGCTCCGCCGCGGCGGGATGCTGTTGTCCCTTCTCGTCCTGCCCCTCTATATTCCCGTGCTCGTCTTTGCGGCGAGCGCGGTATCCGCCGCGGCCGGCGGTCTCCCGGTCCTCGGCCAGCTTTACCTGCTCGGGGCGCTGGCCGCGCTTTCGTTCACACTCGCACCGCTCGCGGCCGCAGCGGCACTGAGAATCAGTCTGAGCTGAGACGGACCGAATTCGAAATGTGGGCCTTTCTCCATCGCTTCGCGTCGCCGCCGCACTTCTACCGGCTGTCCGGCCTGATCGCGCCTTGGCTCGGCTGGATCTGCCTGGGACTGATGGTCGGCGGGCTCTACGGCGGTCTCGTCGTCGCCCCGCCCGACTACCAGCAGGGCGAGAGCTACCGAATCATCTACGTGCACGTTCCGAGCGCGTGGATGTCCATGTTCATCTACGTGGTGATGGCGAGCGCGAGCGCGATCGCCCTGGTGTGGCGGATCAAGATCGCCGAGGTGATCGCCATCGAAAGCGCGCCGGTGGGTGCATCCTTCACGTTCCTCGCGCTGGTCACCGGCTCTCTGTGGGGCAAGCCGATGTGGGGGACGTACTGGGTATGGGACGCCCGCCTCACCTCCGAACTCGTCCTTCTCTTCCTGTACTTCGGCGTCATCGGGTTGCACGCCGCAATCGAAGATCGGCGCACGGCGGGCCGCGCCGCGGGACTGTTCGCCATCGTCGGCGTGGTGAACATTCCCATCATCCACTACTCGGTCGAGTGGTGGCACACGTTGCACCAGGGTCCGACGGTGACCAAGCTCTCGGCGCCGTCGATTCATGCCTCGATGCTGGTCCCGTTGCTGCTCATGGCGGTATCGTTCAAACTCTTTTACGCCACGGTGCTGCTGCAGCGCGCGCGGGCCGAGGTGCTGGAGCGCGAACGCAACGCCGGCTGGGTGCGGGAACTCCTTGCGCGACCGGAGTCCAACTGACCATGCCCGAAATCGTCGTCGACTTCTTCCGCATGGGCGGCTACGCCCTCTACGTCTGGTGGTCGTACGCCATCGTGTTCGTGGTGCTCGCGCTCAATCTCGTCGCCCCGGCTCTCAGACACCGCCGCGTGCGCCGGACGCTCGCTCGCGAGCACGCCTCTCGCGCACCGTCGCCGCCATGAACCGCAGGCGCCGCCAGCGGATGATCTTCGTGGTCCTGATCGTCGCCGGCGTCGGCGCTGCGACGGGCCTGGTGATCGCCGCGATGGGCGAGAACATGCTCTACTTCTACAGCCCGTCCCAGATCAGGGCCGGGGAAGCGCCGAGCGGGCCGAGCATCCGGGTAGGCGGGCTCGTGGTCGAGGGCAGCGTGCAGCGCGGTCAGGGGCTCGAGATTACATTCTCCCTCACCGACGGAGCCTCTTCCGTCGACGTGAGCTACGCCGGAATCCTTCCGGATCTGTTCCGCGAAGGTCAGGGCATCGTGGCCTCGGGAGTCCTGGAACCGGGGGCCAGGCTTCGCGCCGAGGAGGTCCTCGCCAAGCACGACGAGAACTACATGCCGCCCGAAGTCGCCGAGGCCATGGAGATGGCGAAGCGGGGCGGCAAGATGTCGCCCCAC
>JAJDUQ010000106.1 GCA_022826505.1 Gammaproteobacteria bacterium | reverse complement strand
CGCCCCGCATCCTCCGCGCCAAGTCCAGCAACCCGCCAACAAGGGCGCACCGACATCCCCCACCTGCCAGCCGAAATTAACTGACGCCTCCACCGACCCGCCGAGACCATACTGAAAAAGGACTTTTGAATAGGCCTGTAGGATTGGATGCGGCGCTTGCGTACCGACAGGCTCCGCTCCCGGGGGACCTCGATGTCCAACGCAGGGCCGCCCCCGTAGTCTGCATCGCAAGCGGCTCGTGAACTGCGTCCTTCCGCTGGTGGGCGAGGCGTGCCACGGTCGATGGTGCATTGACCGTTGGAGGGCTGGCCATGGCCGAGACGTATCCCGATTCGCAGATTGCGCGCGCCAGGAGTACGCGCCAGCAATCCTGGTTAGAGCATCTTCGCGTCTCGCAGGCGCATGGCACCTATGCCGCGTTCAACGCGGCGAAAACAGTCATATCCGTGTCCGCAGCCGGGAACCGGAAAAATTTGTGGGTTAAGCCGATTCTCGGAGCAGGAACGCCCGAAATCCTCCGTCAACGCTGCACGCGGGGTTACGTTGCCCTGGAATCGCTCTGCGTGGACGGTAGCGAGTAATCCCCGGTCGACCGCCCACCGTCGACCCGCAGCGTGGTGCCGGTGATCCACTCGGACTCGTCGCTGCACAGGTAGGCGACCGCCTGGGCGACATCCTCGGGGGTTCCCGCTCGAGGCCACGGCCGCGTCGCCTGGATCGCGTCGGCGTACCCGGAGTCAGGAGCGTTCAAGGGGCTGCTGGTGTCGATGAAGCTGGGCGAGACGGCGTTCACGCGAATGCGGTGGCCGGCAAGCTCGAGCGCATACGAGCGGGTCAGCATCTCGAGGCCCGCCTTGGAGGCGCTGTAGTGGGCAGCGCCGAATCTGGCGCGCCGGGCACTCCCCGACGTGATGTTGACGATCGCTCCGGGTTCCCCCTGCTCCACCCGATGCCGCGCGAAGGCCTGCGAGACCAGGAACGGCCCCTTCAGATTGGTGTCCAGCACCGCATCCCAGGCGGCTTCGTCCATGTCGAGTATCCCGTGTGAGGGATACAACCCGGCATTGTTGACGAGGATGTCGAGACCGCCGAGCGAATCCACGGCCGCCGTCACGCCGGCGGCGGCCGCACGAGCGTCTCGGACGTCGAACACCACCACCGCGATTCGCGAGGGGTCCAAATTCACTGCCTGGGCCGCCTGGTGGAGCGCGGCTTGGCGCAGATCGGACATCGCGACGCGAGCGCCTTCGCTCAGGAACCGCCGGGCGATGGCAAGCCCCAGCCCGGTCGCTGCGCCGGTCACGAGGACCCGCTTTCCATTGAAGCGCTTTGTCATGGACCCCTCCGAGGCGACCCCATTGCTCGCTCGCGCTGAAGCCAAAGCGGTATCCGGGGTCGACACCATTGACCGAAATACCACAAAATTCTGGCGAATAGGCTACCGTACGGGAATTATTCCTCTGGTTGCCACGATTTCCAGTCATGTGTTGCACAATGGCGCCTCTCCCGGCGCCGCGGCGAATTCGAACCGGTGCGCTTCATTCACAGCCCGATCGACTGGGTACGCACTCGTGCCGCGGACACCTCCCGCGGAATTCTGCTCATGGCGGGCGGCACGCTGCTCACGACCGCGACGCTGGTGTTCATACGTCTGCTGGGTCGCGATCTGCCAACCGCCGAGGTCGTTTTCCTGCGCTACGCATTCGCGCTCCTCGCGATCGCGCCCTGGATCCTGCGAGTCGGCGTCGCCAGCACGTTCGCGACTTCGCGACTTGGTCTGCACGGAATTCGAGGGATCATCGCCACCATCAGCACGGCGGCCTGGTACTACGGCATCACGGTGGTGCCGCTTGCGCAGGCGCTCGCCCTGAACTGCCTCGCTGCCATCTACGTCACCATCGGGGCCGTGCTGTTTCTGGGCGAGAGGGCCGATGCGCGACGCTGGATGGCGGTGCTGACGGGCCTCCTCGGCGCGTGGATCATTCTCCGCCCCGGGTTCCAGGCAGTCTCCACCGGATCGATGATCATCGTCTGCTCCGCGGCCGGGTGGGCCGCCACGATGCTGTTCATCAAGGTCCTGGCACGCACCGATTCGCCGCTCACCATCGTGGTGTACCTGTACGTGTTCAACGTGATCTATTCCGCCGTGCCGGCGGCGCTCGTGTGGGAGACTCCCAGCCTGACCCACGTGGTGTGGCTCGTGGTGATCGGCGTCCTCTCGTCCGTGGGACACCTGGCGATTGCCCAGGCCTTCAGGGAGGCGGACGCCACCGCCGTCGTGCCGGCCGATTTCACGAGACTGGCGTGGGCCGCGATGCTCGGCTACGTCGTCTTCTCGGAGGTCCCGGACGTATGGACCATCGTCGGGGCGTTGGTCATCTTCGCCAGCACCACGTTGCTCGCATACCTCGAGGCACGTGAATCGAGAGCGCGATCGATGAAGTCAACGTGAGCATGCGCCGAAACCCGTGGAATGAGGCAGCGATTGCACCATGACAACTCGAACCAACGCTGATGTCGTCGTCATCGGCGGCGGAATCCTCGGTGCCAGCATTGCCTGGCACCTCGCCCGGGCCGGCGTCACCGACACAGTGGTGGTCGAGCGCAACGAGGTGGCCTCAGGGGCAACGGCGTATACCGCCGGGCTGGTTTCCCTCGCACGCACGAACCGTGATGCCCTCGCGATGGTGCGCTGCACGCTCGGCGCCATCGCCGAGCTCGAGGCCTCCCTCGGGTATTCCGTGGGCTTTCATCGGACAGGGACGATGCGGGTCGCGGAGAACGGGGAGACGTCGGACGGCCTCGAGAACATGGTCCGCCTGCTCTCGTCCACCGGAATCGAGTCCCGGATCATCGACGGAGAGAGCGCGCGCGAGATGGTCCCCTGGCTCGATTCGGCCGTGGCGCACTCCATCATCCACGTCGCCGAGGACGGCTACGTGGACGGGCACATGCTCACTTCGGCCTACATGCGCGCGGCGCGAAACGCGGGCGTGACGCTGTGGACCCGGACATCGGCACTCTCCGTGGTCCGGTCCGGCGAGCGGATTGTCGGCGTCGAGACCACTCGCGGGCGCATCGGGTGCAAGTGGCTGGTCGACGCTGCCGGCACCTGGGCGGGAGACGTGCTCCGGTGGTTCGGCGTCGAGCTCGGCGCCGCGCCGCTCAGAAGTCATTACTGGATCAGCGCCCCGGTCGAAGAGCGCTGGCGGGACATTCCGGTCGTCTTTCTTCCCGATGCACGCGCGTACCTGCGCCGGGAGGGCGATGGACTGCTGGTCGGGATTCAGGAGTCGGTTTCGAGGGCGTTCGACGCACGACGACTGCCCGCCGACATGTCCGAGCTGACGCTCACCGGTGAGGAGGACTGGGAGTTGCTCGCCAACCATGCACCTCGGATCAGACGCTGCTTCCCCGACTTCGACGAGTTGCGCTACGCGCACCACATCGCGGGCCTGACGACCTATACACCGGACGGAGAGCTTCTGCTCGGCACGTTCCCCGGCGTGGAAGGGCTGCTCCTCGCCGGGGGATGCTGCGGAAAGGGAGTGTCGGTCTCCGGCGGCGTTGGACGGATCGTGGCGGACCGAATCCTTGGCCACTCCGCGCTGGTCGATCTCGATCGTCTGCGCCCCGACCGATTCGGGACCGACGATCCGCACTCCGAGGCCTTCGTCGCCCGGTGCGTCGACGCCCGGGCCAACAAGGGGCGGCGCGCGTGAGGGGTCGCTTGTGCGGACGGATCGCGAAGTGGTGCTGAAGCATTCTGATAGAGTGTCCGAAGTACCCGAGCAGAACCGCTGCGCAGCAGGCAGAGGATGAGCCGGTACGATGCTACGTCTGACGAACATCACCAAGCGATTCGGCGATACCGTCGCCGTTGATGACGTCAGCATCGAAATTCCGAATGGCCAAATGCTCGGCATCATCGGTCGCTCGGGCGCAGGGAAGTCGACCTTGCTGCGCCTGGTCAACCGTCTCGTCGATGCGACCAGTGGCAGCGTCGTTTTCGAAAGCACCGACGTCACCTCCCTGGCGGGGCGGGCACTGCACGAATGGCGCGCCCACTGCGCCATGATCTTCCAGCATTTCAACCTGGTGCCACGTCTCGACGTGATCACCAATGTACTCGTGGGTCGGATCTATCATCGTCCTACATTGCCGGCGCTCTTCAAGATGTTTCCAACAACCGACCGCGCGCTGGCGGTCCTGGCGCTCGATCGCCTGGACATGATCGATCAGGCCCTGCAACGCGCCGACACCCTGTCAGGCGGTCAGAAGCAACGTGTCGCCATTGCCCGAGCGCTCACTCAGGAGCCCCGGATTCTGCTCGCGGACGAACCGATCGCCTCGTTGGATCCGCGCAACGCCGCGCGGGTGATGGAGGCGCTCAAGCTGATCAACAGGGAGGACAGGATTACCGTAATCTGCAACCTCCACACCGTCGACACCGCACGCAGCTACTGTGATCGAATTATTGGAATGGTCCGGGGTCACATCGTGTTCGACGGTGATCCGAGCACGCTGAGCATGGAGGCGATTCGCGACATCTATGGCGTCGACGGCGACGACGAAGCCTTCGACCACGGCATTACGTCGACCGACATGGGGAACATCGAAGAAACCGCAGCCCATGGGTGAGGGCTCGGACGCCGAGTTCGCGTGGTCAAGCGGCAGACGCGATTCCGGCGATTACCGCCCGTTGCCGACAGGGCAACAAGACATGAGAAAAGGCGACGGAGTCACCCGGCTGAACAACGACAACACAGACCAGGAGGAGAAGTCATGAAGATACATCGCTTGGTACCGTCCATCGCACTCGCGATCGCGACGATGCTGTTCTCGACGGTCACGTTCGCCGCCAACTGGCAAGAGAAGTATCCGACCATCAATTTCGGGGTGCTTACGCTCGAGAACCAGATGACGACGGTCGATCGCTACAACATCTATATCGAGTACGCGGAGAAGAAGCTGGGCGTCAAGATAAAGCTGTTTCAGGCTTCGGACTACGCAGGAGTCGGCCAGGCGCTTATTGCGGGGCACCTCCAGATGGCCCGTATCGGAGGCGCGGGGTATGCGTCGGCGTGGCTGGATTGCGACGGCTGCATCGAACCACTCGTGACAACGGAGGGGTTGGACGGCACGACGGGCTATTTCTCGATTCTGACCGTCAAGTCGGACAGCTCGTATCAGGAACTGGGCGACTTGCAAGGCAAGTCAATCGCGTTTGCCGACCCGAACTCCACATCGGGATACATCGTACCGATGGTCAGTCTGACCAAGGCAGGAATCGACCCCCTCACCTACTTCGGGCACACGTCCTTTTCGGGTGGCCACGAGCAAAGCGTTCTCGCCCTGCTGAAAGGCACTTACGACGCAGTGTTTACATGGACGTCGGAAGGCGACAGCTTCGGCAATCTCCGGATGATGATGGACAAGGGGCTGCTCGAACGCGACCAGGTCCGGGTCGTGTGGAAATCCGATCCGATCAGGAACCCACTGCTGGCAGTGCGCAAGGAACTGCCCGAGCAAATGAAGAAGGACATTGCACAGATGTACTTCGACATGGCGACGGAGAATCAGGACGTCCTGCGTGCGGCGGCGCAGGGTGATGTCAGAAGGTACGTTTCAGTCACTCACGCGGACTACGAAACGCAGGTCGAGGCACGGAAGTTCCTGCGCGAGGCGCGCAAGAAAAAGAAGAACTAGAATTTCGGCAGGATGAATTGCCGGCGCGGACCTGAAATCAGGTCCGTGCCGGCTTGTTCGTCGATTTCCGACCACTTGCGGTCAGTACGCCCGATTGCATCGCCATGCCGAACGGTCGAATGCCGGACGCCCCGTCGGATCCAGTTGCCGCGTTCGAACGTGCGCGCAAGGAAATGCTTCGGCAGAAGCGCATTCAGACATCGATCTTCCTTGCCGTGTTCGCCGCCTGCCTGGTGGCGGCCGTTATCGTCGGGCAGTTCAACCTCGTTACGTTGATCGAAGGCTTTCCACGTACCACCGAATACATTGAACTGTTGCTGCCGGTGCTGAGGTGGGAGACGTTCGGCGCAGACGTTTCCGAGTGGTACTGGAACCTCGATGGCTGGCTGGAGCTGCTGGTCGAAACGCTCCTGATGGCGTTCTTTGCGACTCTCATGGGGACACTGGCGGCCTTCGCCCTGAGCTTCACCGCCTCCAGCAACCTCATGGGCACCTACTGGATATATTTCGTTACCCGGCGATTCCTGGAAATTGCACGATCGGTGCCCGACCTGGTCTATGCGCTGGTGTTCGTCTTTGCCTGGGGTCTGGGACCGCTCGCCGGCATCCTGGCACTGGCGATCCACACCACGGGAGCATCCGGGAAGCTGTTCGCGGAGGTCAACGAGAACATCGATCCGAATCCGGTAGAAGGACTTCGGGCCGCAGGGGGCAACTGGGTCAAGACTATCCGCTATTCCGTCGTGCCGCAGGTACTTCCAGCCTTCGCTTCCTATACGCTGTGGCGGTTCGAGATCAACGTGCGCACAGCCGCAGTGCTGGGCTTCGTGGGGGCCGGGGGAATCGGCTACGAGCTCTATACGAACATCCGCCTGTCCTACTACGAGGACGTGGGCGCGATCCTGCTCATCATCGTCGTCACGGTCATCTGCGTCGACATTATCTGCGAGAAGATACGTCACCGCATGATTGGCAAGGAATCGTTTCAGTGACGTTCCGTGCAGCCGCGCTGACCAGTGCGGACATCGGAAGGGCCCGCAGCCTCCTGCCCGCGGCTTTTTCGCGGCCGATAAAGGACCGCATGCGGTCGTGGATCGGCTGGACGGTATTCGCCGGTCTCGTTGTTTACTGTCTGATACGGTTCGATTTCTCGCCGATGCGGATCTGGGACGGCCTTCACGAGCTCGGCCTCATCACCGGACTGATGTTTCCGCCCAGCACGGGCGGCAATTTCGACCTGTTCCTCTGGGGCATACTCGAGACTCTGGGAATGGCGTTTCTGGGCACGCTGATCGGGAGCATCGTTGCCTTTCCGATCAGCTTCCTGGCCGCGAAGAACGTCATTCCCGGGTGGATTGTCCACTTCGGTGCCCGGCGCGTGTTCGATGTGCTGAGAGGCGTGGACGTAATGATCTGGGCGCTGATCTTCGTCCGCGCCATCGGCCTCGGTCCGTTGGCCGGAATCATGGCGATAGCAATCTCGGACACGGGGACCCTGGCGAAGCTCTTTTCCGAAGCGATTGAAAATATCGAGCGGGACCAGATGGATGGAATCAAGGCGGCCGGCGCGAATCGGGCCAAGACGGTACGGTTCGGGGTCGTTCCTCAGGTGTTGCCCGTCATGCTGTCGTTTGCCCTGTACATGTTCGAGTCCAACACCCGATCTGCAACCATTCTCGGCATAGTCGGCGCCGGTGGAATCGGACTACTCCTTGCCGACAGGATTCGGACCCATGTATGGGATCAGGCCTGCATGATCATCATCATGATTCTGGTCACGGTCTACGCGATCGATTTTCTCTCGAAGAAGCTCCGAGAACGCCTGATCGGAAGTGGCAGCAACAACCCGCTGAAGTGACCGCGGAGCACGGGCTGACGATCGTGGGTACCTCGCCGCAGTTGGCGCCGTCGGGCGAGGGGCGATGGGCATGTATGCGTGTCAGTTGTCCTCGAAACCGGCAATGTAGTCCCGGGATTGCCTGATGCACTCCTCGGTAATGAATATGTGCCCCTGGTCCCGGTATCGAACGAACTTGTAGGGTGCGCGGGCCTCGCGCAACGCCGCGTCCATGCGCAACACCTGTTCGATGGGGATCGACGGGTCGTCGTCGGAGTGGAGCAGGAGCTGCGGACGATTGTCGGGCCCCACGTGGTGTATCGGCGACGCGTATTCACGCGCAGTCGGGAATGGCTCTCCAGGAGGCGCCCACCCGGCTCCCCAGTCGAGCTTGATCAGGTCGTAGGCGCCGGAGATGCAGATGGCGGCGCGAAACTCGGTCGGGTAGTCCTCCCAACCGCCCGTCCGCGGCCATTTGCCGTCGCCCAGCGTCGCCGCAAGTGACGCCATGTGCCCACCGCAGGACATTCCCATCAGGAAGATCCTGTTCCGATCGAGGTTGTACCGCTCCGCATTGGCGTGCACCCATCGAATCGAGCACAGCATGTCCTGATAACAGGCCGGGGCCGGAGTGCAGGTCGTCAGTCGGTAGTCGATGCTCATGGCGAAGAAACCGAACCCTGCCCATTGGCGGACGTTGATGGCGCCCGTGTCGCGCCGTGTGCCGTAGTACCAGCGTCCGCCGTGGATCGAGATCACCACAGGAAGCGGTTCGGTGGCGTCGAGCCATGCGACGTCGGCCAGCAACCCGGCGCCTTGCACATATCCGTAAACAATCGTGTCAACGTTCATTGCGTGTCCCCATCCCCGTTCGATCGTGGGGCGCCGAGAAACAAGCGGTAGTCGACGGTCGACCCGTCCAGCGCCACGTGCCGCACGGTCGGCGGAAGTTCGCCTGTCGCCAGTCGTTCCAGAGTCGCGTCGTCCAGGGCGTCGGCGTCCGGCTGCGGTGGCAGGACGAGATGAGTCAGGGACCAGGTGTTTTCGACCACCACGACGGTCATGCCGGCGGGCACCTCCACGCCCATCTCGGCGAGCGCCGTTCGTGGGTCAGCCTTGATTCGTGCAGTGTGTACGGGATCGTGGCTGACCCAGTTGAGGGAATGCAGGCGTGGGTCCCGGTAGGTGTCACCGAACCGCTTGATATCGTAGATTGCCGATCGCGGTTCGGTCCGACGGGGTGCGCCAAGGACCAGATGGGTGGTCCGGGGAGTGTTCTCCAGGACAACGATCTTCATGTCACCGGGTATCGGGATCCCCAGTTCGGCTATCGCGGCATCTGGATCCGACGATAGTTGCTGCTTGAATTCCCAATCCGACCATGCCTTGGCCACGATCCGCCCCATGGTCTCATTGCGCTCGCGAGTCATCGTCTCGTGCTCCACTTTCGACGCATCGTCTCAAACGTTCATAGTCTACCCGTTGCGTTCTCCAGCATCGCCTACCCGGTCGACGCACGCTGCTCGACTCGGTCGGCGGATTCCGCCGCCGGCTCGCCTTCCTTCGGCACGAAGACGAGGATCACCAGCATCAGAACGAGGAAAGGCAGCGTGCACAGCAGCAATCCCCGCCAGCCCACGAGCTCGAGCAGCACTCCGGCCGCGAGCGTCAGGACCGCCATGGTTCCGAACACGATCAGGTCGTTGAGACCCTGCGCCTTGAACCGCTCGGTCTGACGGTAGGTGGTGGTGATGAGCGTGCTGCCGGCGGTGAACAGGAAGTTCCAACCCACCCCGAGCAATATCAGCGCAACCACGAAGTGCACGGCGCCTTGTCCGATCCACGCGACGGTGGCCGACCCCGCGAGCATCACCACTCCAAACGTCATGACCGCCTGTACCCCGAGGCGAACGATGAGGGCGCCGGTGATCAGGGAAGGGAGGAACATCGCCAGGACGTGCCCCTCGATTGCCCACGCGGTGACGTCGAGTCCGAACCCGTGCATGGCATGCATGCTGATGGGGGCCGCCGTCATCATCATCGTCATCACCGCGTACGCGAAGGCCGCCGCCGCCACCGCGACCACGTACGCCGGCTGCAAGAGAATCTGTCCCAGCGGCCGCTCCGGGCCTTCGGTGGTCTCCTGTGCCGCGTCGACGTCTCGATAGCCTGCCAACACCAACGCCGCGAGGAAGTGAACGACGGCGAGTGCGAAGAAAGCGCCGGCGAACGGCGCACCCTCCACCCAGTCGCGTCCGTGCCGGCCGAGTTCCGGACCGGCGAGAGCGGAGACGAGGCTGACGAACAGCAGCAGGGAGATTGCCTGACTGACCCGGGAGCTTGGGACGTTCTCGGCCGCCGCGAAGCGGTATTGGTGCACGAACGACTGGTTCGTGCCGAGCACGGCGCAGGCGATGCACAAGCCGGCGAAGCTCCCGGCCATGATCGACAGCGCAGCCGCGATCGCAGACAGTCCCCCGACCGCGCTGGCCAGCACGAAGCCGGAGCGCCGGCCGATGCGGCGCATGATGCTGGAGGCGGGGTACGTGCCCACCCCCAGGCCGACCACGTTCAGGGCGACCGGCAGGGTGGCGAAGGCCGGGTCCGGCGCGAGCACGAGTCCCGACAGCCCGCCGACGAGGACGATCAGCGGCACCGCCGACCGGTTGAGCATGGTGGCGATGCTGAGGATCGCGAGATTGGCTCGCGACTTCCTGCGCGCGGCCGGGGCGGTCGGCCCCGGATTTGCCGAAGTTGTTGCCAACGGAGCGATCAGGCGTCGGGGAGCGCCGCGATCATCTGAATTTCGATGAGCAGCTCGGGTGCGGCGAGATCCGCGGTGACCGTGAACCGCGGCGGAGGCCGGTGTTCGTCGAAGAATTCGAGATAGACCTCGTGGTACGCCGGCCAGTCGTCCATGCTCTTGATGAAAGACTGCACGAGCACGACGTGCTCGAAGCCGGTGCCCGCCCGCTGGAGGCCGTCGCGCAGGGTCTCGAGCACGCGGCGGGTCTGGACCCGGATGTCACCAGCGACCACGGCGCCGGTCTCGGGGTCGTTCGACACCACGCCGTTGGTGAACACGAGCCCTCCCGCCCGTGCCGCGGCAAAGGTGGGGACTCCGCCGCCGCGCTTCTCGGAACGGATGTCGCCGGAGTCGATTTGAGGCCCGAAGTACATTCGTTGAACACTTGGCATGACGTACCCCCGGTTGCGAGCAGTGAGTGTACCGGTGAGGCGGGACCGGGGGCGACCTGAAGGCGCCGACGCGCGCTCGATCCCGTCTGCTATCCTGCCCGAGAACTTCGTGCTCGACGTGGTGTCGAGCCGTCCGATCACCGGAGGTCGGGCGCATGCTGGA
>JAJDUQ010000002.1 GCA_022826505.1 Gammaproteobacteria bacterium | reverse complement strand
CGGCGGGATGCGCTGGACCGTCGCTGGCGCCAACGCCATCATCGCCCTGCGCTGCGCCGTGGAGAGCAACCGCTTCGACGACTTCTGGGAACGACGCGCCTGCGTAGCAGCATGAATCTCATAAATGAGACGTGCACCCGCATCCCGGGTGTCCGAAGCGTGCGACCCGTTGCGATGGACGCGACGACACCGATGGAAGGAATTCGTGGTCACCACGCTGTTTCGCGACTGAAGCGCTCGCGCGGGCGGCGGACATCTCGGACCGGGCACACGCCACGGTACTGCGAGGAGGACGAAATGGCTCGGTACGAGCTGGTACTCAGGAATGGAACGCTGGCGACCGCAGGCGAGGTGGTGAAGGCCGATGTCGGCGTCAGGGAAGGACGCATCGTCGCCCTGGGCGAGGATCTCGTCCCGGGCGAGGTGGAGATCGACGCGGCCGGCAAGGTCGTGACGCCGGGCGGCGTCGACAGCCACTGCCATCTCGACCAGCCCATGTCCGACGGTTCGGTGATGGCCGACGACTTCCGGAGCGGTACCGTCTCCGCCGCGTTCGGGGGCACCACGACGGTGATTCCCTTTGCCTGCCAGATGAAGGGGCAGTCGCTGAGGGCGGTGGTCGAGGACTACCACCGCCGTGCGAACGGAAAGGCGGTGATCGACTACGCCTTTCACCTGATACTTTCCGACCCCACGGACCAGGTCCTGGGGCAGGAGCTGCCGGCCCTGATCAAGGACGGCTACACGTCGTTCAAGGTCTACATGACCTACGACGACATGAAGCTCGACGACCGGGAAGTTCTGGACGTGCTCGGCGTGGCACGACGCGAGGGCGCCATGACCATGGTGCACGCCGAGAACACGGACTGCATCGCCTGGCTGACGGAGAAGCTGGAGGCGGCCGGAAACACGGCACCCAGGTACCACGCGGTGAGCCGTCCGTCGCCGGTGGAGCGCGAGGCGACCCACCGTGCCGCGACCCTGGCCGAGATCGCCGATTCCCCGGTATTGATCGTCCACGTGTCGGGGGCCGAGGCCATCGACCAGATTCGGGCCGCGCAGGCTCGCGGCGTTCGCGTCTACGCCGAGACCTGCCCGCAGTACCTGTTCCTCACCGCCGACGATCTCGACCTGGAAGGCTTCGAGGGCGCCAAGTGCATCTGCTCGCCGCCGCCTCGTGACGCCGCCAACCAGAAGGCGGTATGGACGGCGTTGAAGACCGGCGTGTTCCACGTCTTCTCGTCCGACCACGCGCCCTTCCGCTACGCCGACCCCAGGGGCAAGCAGATTCGCGGCACCGACGCCTCCTTCGCCTGGGTTCCGAACGGCATCCCGGGCCTGGAGACCCGCATGCCGCTGCTGTTCTCGGAAGGGGTCGGAAAGGGGCGGATCGACCTGCGGACCTTCGTCCGGCTGACGGCGGCCAACCCGGCCTGGATGTACGGCCTCTATCCGACCAAGGGCGCCATCGCGGTCGGCTCCGATGCCGACATGGTCATCTGGGACCCTCACCGGAAAGTCACGCTCACCAACGCCATGCTCCACCACAACGTGGATTACACGCCGTACGAAGGCATGGAGCTCACCGGCTGGCCGGAGACGACGATCTCGCGCGGCGTCGTCGTCTGCGACGGCGGCGAACTGAAGGCGGAGATCGGGCGGGGCGAATTCCTGCGCTGCGCCACCCCGGAACCGGCTACCCTGACCTCGACTGCTTGAATTGCGGGCTCGAGGCTCGAACTTCGATCGGCGTGGCGAGGTTCCGCGACTGACGCCTGTGCGGCGCCGGCATGGCTCGGCATCCCTGGATACCGAACGTCAGCACCGAGCCCTGATCCAGAGCTGTCTCGCGGCCTCGGCCGCCTGGAGGCGAACCTGCGAACAGGTGGAACAGCCCGTCGATTGACATGGTTGCAGCGGTATCGTTGTCGGGTTCGATGCCGGTGCGAGAGCAGACAGGTCGCGGTCAAGGTGATGCGATGTCGGAAATCCGGAGTTGCTCTGGCTCTACATCCGGGCGGGAGAAAGCCGCGGGTCACCAGTCAGGGCGACGCGAATGCAGCAGTGCTCGTGGAGAATTCGCGACGAGATGGGCGGCCAGGAGCTCGGAGAAAACCTGGAGAAGAACGGCGAGAACGGAATGACGGTTTCCGTTCGACGGCAATGGACACGCGACGACGAGGACGAATGGCCGGACGCCGCGGAGTGGATCAAGGAGCAGTTCGAGAGACTGCACGCAGCACATGAGTCTCTGTGGATCCGGGAACACCCGCCGCGCCCGACATGCCGGCGGCGCCCTGGCTAGCTTCGTCCGCTGGCGCGAGCAGGCGGCTCGTCATGCAGTACCATGACGGCCCGAGGCCGGTCTGCGGCGGGCGTCGAGGAGCATCTTCACAATGCTTCCGGGCCGGGAGATGAACGGCATGTTGCAGCTCACGGCGGACGAACGGGACTGGCTGGCGAAATATCGACAGACGCTCCGAACCGTGTTTCCGGGGCTGATCGAGGAAATCGTCATCTTCGGCTCGAAAGCCCGAGGTGACGCGGGTCCGGACAGTGACGTGGACGTCCTGATCGTCCTTCGGGAAGGCGACCGCAAGACGAGATGGCAGGTGCTCGACCTTGGGCACGAGCTTGCGGGGACATCGGACGCCTTGCCTTCCATCATGGTGTATACGAAGACGGAGTGGATGGAGCGCGAACGAGACGGCTCCCCCTTCTACCGCTCCGTCGTGAGCGACGGAGTACGCGTGGCATGAGCAAGTACGTCGTGGCGGAGTGGAGGCTCGCGACCGAAAGTCTGGGAGCCGCGCTGGTATGCCGGCGTGCCGGATACCACCGGGATGCGGTATCACGGACGTACTACGCCGTGCTTCACGCTGCCAAGGCTGCGCTGCAACTCCATGACGTCGATGCAGAGAGCCACGCTGCCGTCAGGCGATTGTTCGGGAAACACATCGTCAGGACCGGCCTGGTCGAAGTGGAATGGGGCAGCGTCATCGGCCAGATCGCCGATCGGCGCATGATCTCCGATTACGATGCGACAAGGACGTTCGATGAAGCAGACGCACATGAAGCATATGAACGTGCGGAGGCGTTCCTGGAGCGTATCCGAACGCTGCTTGCCGAACGGCTCCCGCTGGAAGATTTGGAAGAAGGATAACGACGGTCGGCATGTTCCGGGCCGGACGATCGTGGTCCGTTCGAGAGCGCGCGCCTCCGGACGCATCCTCACGACGGGATCGCCTTGATGGCCGGAGAGCACTTCGCCCGCAAGGCGGCGCCGAATGGCGCTCCAGCGATCCGCCGGTGTCTGTGCGGTCGCTGCAATCATCACCCTGCGGATCCGGCCGTCCGCCCGGTAGTGGCCCACGTTCGGCAGGGGCATCGCGTGTATCGGGCCCGGCCCGCCATGTCCCATCAGCTCGGCGACTGCCGTCGCGTCGAGTCCGGCGCACTTTGCCGATTCGCCGATCGCGTGCCGCAGCATCGCGGCCACCGCCAGCCCGACGTCCCGGCCTGCAGACCATGGATCACCGTTCAGGGTGCGCAGCCGGAACGTCGCCGCGCGCCGAAGCGGGAACGAGACGGCCGACGCATAACCGCTCTCCGCATGCTCCGGCTGGGACGTGCCTGTGACGTCTCCCCCCGAGTTCCCAGACCGATACGCCTCGTAGAAGGCTTGCAGCGCTTCCAGGGCGCCGGGGTACGGCACTTGCAGCCTGTTGCCGGAAAGCCGGGACGGCTCGTGACGCGATCCCGGGGGAGCCGGCAGCTTCAGCCCGGAAGAGACCTGGACCCATGCCACGCGGGCGCAAGCCCGGCCAGGACCGCAATCCCAAGGAGGTCGGCCCTACAAACGCGCCTACGGTGAGCCCGACCCGAAGGCGCAGGGCAACTTCACCGACTCCGAGAGCCGAATCATGAAGACCTCTGCGGAGAGGTTTCAGCAGTGCTACAACGCGCAGGTGGTGGTGGACGAGGCGCACCAGCTCATCGTCGCCACCGATGTCGAGGCCAACGCCAGCGATCAAGGCCAGCTCCTGCCCTTGCTCGACGAGGTGAGCGAGACCTACGGGGTCGAACCGGAAGTCGTGCTCGCTGACGCGGGCTACTGCACCTTCTCAAAGGATCAGGTGTCCACCAAGGCGGATCAACTTCACTTCCGAACGCGGTACCGGCTCGTGATTGGGTTCGAAGACGAGATGTTCGACTACGTGTGGGTGCGTGACGATGCTCCGCGACTGATGCCGGTACGGCGCCCGCATGGCTCGGCATCCCTGGTTACCGAACGTCAGCCCCGAGCCCTGATCCAGAGCTGTCTCGCGGCCTCCGCCGCCTGGAGGCGAATCTCGTCCTGGTCGACCAGGACGGCTCGACCGTCCTCGACGACCACCCGGCCGTCGACGATGACCGTCTCGACGTCCCGCCCCTGGCCGACGTGCACCAGGTTGCCCAGCACGTCCGTCGCCGGCGTCAGGTGGGCACGACGATAGTCGAAGGCGACGAGATCGGCCTTCTTGCCCGGGGCGAGCGATCCGATGTCGTCGTCCAGACCCATGGCGCGGGCACCGTCCAGAGTCGCCATGCGGAAGACGTCCTCGGGCTGCCAGAAGTCGGTGACCGCACCCTCCTGCAAGCGGCCGACGTTCAGTCCCCAGCGCATGACCTCGACCATGTCCGCATGCATGTTGTCCGTCGCGAGAGTGATGCGCGCGCCCGCCCGTCGAAGCCTCGACGTCGGCGCGGCGGTGCCGCCGGTGGCGTTGCCCTTGGGAATGTGGGCGACGTTCACCCGGGCGTTTCCAACGCGTTCGAAGTCGTCCTCGTCGAGGAACAGGCAGTGGGCGGCGACGAGGCGCTCGTTCAGCAGGCCGATGTCGTCGAGCAGCTCGGCCGGCGAGATGCCCTCCCGCTCCCTGATCCGCTTGACCTCGACCCTGCTCTGCGCGAGGTGGGTGTTGACCCCGAGGCCGTAGCGGGCCGCGGTGTCGCGAACCCGCTCCAGCAGCGGGCGCGAGCAGGTATCGGGGGCATGGGCGGCCAGGTGCACACCGAGCCGACCGTCCATGCCACCGTGCCATCGCTCGGCGAGGGCGACGGCGTCGCCGAGGGTCCGTTCGCCGAGCGCGTCCTTGTGCTCCCAAATCTGTTCGTGGACCCGCGAGAAGTCGACGTCGTGGATGCGGCCGCAGGACCAGACCCGCAGTCCGGTCTCGCCCATGGCCGGCAAGGTGTGCTCGGCGTGCACGTAGCTGTCGTTGATCAGGGTGGAGCCGAACAGCAGCGCTTCGAGCGCGCCGAGCCGGCCCAGCGCCACCGCTTCGTCCGGGGTGACGTCATGGCCGTGCGGGACCCCCGGCGTGTACGCCGGAGCGAACCCCATGTCCTCGGCGACGCCGCGAACCATGGTCAGGATCGCATGGGTATGGACGTTGACGAACCCGGGGGTCACGACACGGCCGCGGGCGTCGATGTGCTGTCGTGCACGAGGGATCTCCCGAAGGTCGCTGCGCGCCGCGACCACGGCCAGCCGGTTGCCCGAAATTCCCACCACGCCGTCCTCGATGACGGGACGGTCGGGCTCGGCCGTCAGCACCGTCGCGCCCTCGATCACGACGTCCATCGTGCTATCCATCGGGTCCGTCATCGCCGGTCAGTCCTCGAACACGTACTTGAAGTGGGTCAGGAACTGCTTCGTTCGCGCTTCCTTCGGCGCGGTGAAGATATCGCGTGGCGGCCCCTCCTCGACGATGTAGCCATGATCGACGTAGATCACCCGATCCGCCGCCTGGGCGGCGAACCGCATCTCGTGGGTGACGATCATCGTGGTCATCCCGCTCTCGGACAGCCACTCGATGACGTCCAGGACCTCCTGGACAAGCTCCGGATCGAGGGCCGACGTCGGCTCGTCGAACAGCATCACCGTCGGTTCCATGGCCAGGGCCCGGGCGATAGCGACGCGTTGCTGCTGGCCCCCGGAGAGCTCGTTCGGGCGCTTGTTCACGTGCTCGGAGAGAAACACCTTGTCCAGGTACTCGGCGGCCCGGGCCCGGGCGTCCTGACGGGAGACGCCGAGCACCTTGTTGGGCCCGATGGCGACGTTGTCGAGCGCCGTCAGGTGCGGAAAGAGATTGAAACGCTGGAAGACGAACCCGAAGTCCCGGCGCTGCATCGAGACGACGTCGTCGGGAAGTGGAGTCCACGGCTTGCCAGGTGCGCCCGGCTTGCCGCCGATGGGCTCGCCCTTGAGGTAGATTCCTCCGGTGGTCGGCCATTCCAGGTAGTTGACGCATCTGAGCAGCGTCGTCTTGCCCGAACCCGATGCGCCGATGATGACCACGGTCTCCTGGTCCCGGACGTCGAGATTGGTCTCGTGCAGGACCTCGAGCCGCCCGAAGCTCTTGGTCAGGTTCTCGATGCGAAGCAGCGGCATCGGCGTGGCGGTCGATGGCGTGTGTTCCGTCATGACATCACCATACCGGCAGCCGGGCTTCCAGCCCCGGACCGACCGGTCGGTATGCAGGACCAGTGACGGAATCCCCAGCGAGTGCGGGCGTCTCGCCCGCTGAGACTATCGTGGCTCTGCGTGCGATCGGCAGAGTGGCGGCTGGCAAAGTCGGACAGACTCCGCGCTCCCGGACGCGGTTCGCTCGAGACCTGACTCAACGGCAAAGGTGACGGCCGCCCGAGGAGTTCAGGGTTGGAAGAGGCGGTCTCGGTCATTCCCGCCCAATTGGCTTCGACAACCGCCGCCTCCACCGGGAAAACCGGCCGCTCTGCGCCTCTCGATGCAACCGCCCTCTCGATCACGCTCGGGCCCGGTGGCGTGAACACATCCGTGATGAGCCGGACCGGATAGTCCTCGGCAAAACAGTCTCACGGCGACGGTGGGAGCGGATACGCCCGGTCGACACGCACCGACCAACTGGCTAGTGAAACTCGCAGGTCCCGCTGACGTTCGTGTTGTCACGCCAGTCGCAGGTCATGGCGCGGCCATCTGGTGAGGTGTACGTCCCTCGACCGTGCACATTGCCGGCGGCAAACTTGCCCTCGTACCGCCCGCCCGCGGCCCAGGTGTAGGTGCCGTGACCATGCATCTCGCCGCGGGAGAATCTGCCTGCGTACCGGTCCCCCTCAGCCCAGGTAATGGTTCCTCCACTAGCCTCGCTGTTGCCACCATAGCCTCCCTCGTAGCGTCGACCGTCGGCCCCTTTGAATAACCCTCGCACGTAAGGCTGTCCGGGAGGGACTCTGGCGCGCAACACCTGAAGGGTGACGGTGGACTGCTGTTGAGTCGGCGAAGTGGCGGCATCTTCCAGATGCTCGAGCCGGAGACGCGCCAGCGCTGCGAAGGTGCCGCCGGGATAGCGGTCCAGATACAACTGAATGGCGGCGGGATGTTCGCTGTCCCTGATGGATTCCCAGAATAGCAATTCGCGTTCCGCCTCTACTCGGGCAGACACGGACTGGTCGGCGGTTGTCACCCGTTGAGACAGCGCAGGCTCAGTCCTCCCGGGTGCCGCAGCGAGGTAAACCCCACGGCTCGACAGTGACCCGTACACGAACGGTTCCTGACGCCCTCCGCTCGCGGCCAGCACCGCATCACGCACCTTGCGGAACATCAGCCCCAATTCGAGCCCGGGCTCCTCCAGATACGCGAGCAACGCCTCGCTGTACGGACTGTTCCGTCCTTGCCCGTCGGAAGCGACCGTCCCTTCCCTTGCCGCATACGCGACGAGCGTGTCCCCCGACGGCTCGATCCGAGCCAACCCGCGGCCAATCGAGCGCGTCGCCCCGGCACGCTGCATCGACATCGCGAACGGATTCTCCCGGCACGCATCGAGGATCACCAGCCGCAGCCCCGAGGCTCCTCTCACCGCCTGTTGCACGAGGTCCAGCGGCACCGACTCGAATTCGACGGTCTCGTCGGTAGCCAGCCGCGCGTCCACCGGCACCAGGAAATTGCGCCCGTCCACCTCGATTCCATGCCCAGCGTAGAAGACCACTGCAACCTCCGAAGCCGAAGCCTCGCGCGTGAATTCCAGCAGACCCCGGCGAAGCTCCGCGTAGTCGACGTTGTCGAGTCGCGTGACCGAGAAGTCGAGACGTTCGAGCGCGGCGCCTACATCGGCCGCATCGTTGAGGGGATTCGCAAGCGCCGGCGCGTGCGCATAAGAGGCGTTGCCGATGACCAGTGCCGCGCGCTGCGCGCTCTGCGCTGGAATGGAAATCACGACCAGCACAAACAGCGCAAGCCATGTCCGTACGGGCGCACATCCGGGCAGAGTCATTGCAGGTCACCTCCAGCCATTGCCATCCTCAGTATCGTGTCGGAACCGCTTGTGACGTTCCGGAGGAGTGCGTCGAATGCCCACAAGACTACGCCATCTCGGGGTCGCCGTGTGGGTTGGCGACGTGCCGGATTGAAACGAATGGAGCCCTGTCGAGTTGGCGCCGTCCCTGTCGAAGTCGCCTCCTTCAAATTGCCGGTTCAAGGCGCAGCCAGCCGAGACCTTCCCCAGTGGCCGGCCAACCCCGCACAGCCGAGCGTCGTGAATTCCGTCCGGATGGCGAGCACCTGCACCTCCACGCGAGGAAGGCGACGACCGGCGCAGCGCCGAGCATTCCGGTACGTCGAGCATACCTGCGTCATGCGCGAGGAACACGATTTCGAGTGCCGGTCGAGTGCCGGTCGAGTGCCGGTCCAATGAGTGCCGCGGGTTCGGCGTGGAAGGTCGGTTCTCGGTCATTCCCGCCGACTCGACAGGGGGTGCCACCCGACGATCCCCGTCGCTCCGAACAGTGGTAGCTTCACGGTAATCGAGCCTTGGGAATTCCCGTCGCGGCGGAGCCTGACCGATGAAGATTCTCGTCATCAACCCGAACATCTCGGAGAGCGTGACTGCGCTGATCGCGGCCGAGGCGCGGCGCGCGGCCAGTCCCGGGACGGTGATCGTGCCGGCGACCGCACCGTTCGGCGTGGCCTACATCGAGACCGAGAGCGAGGCCGCGATCGGTGGCTATGCGGCGATGCTCCTCTACGCGGAGCACGGCACCGATTGCGATGCCGTGGTCATCGCCGCGTTCGGCGACCCCGGGCTCCCGGCGGTGCGCGAGATTGCCCCGGTGCCGGTGGTGGGCATCGCCGAGGCCGCCTTCGTCGCCGCCGGCGGGCTCGGCACTCGATTCTCCATCGTCGCCATCTCGGAACGCATCGCCGCCTGGTACCGGAGATGCGCGTGGCTCAACGAGGTGGACGGAAACCTCGCGAGCATCCGGACCCTGACCGGACCCATCGGCGACATCGGCGCCGTCCAGGAGGAGCAGGAAGCGGCGTTGCTCGCGCTCTGTACGCGCATCATCGACCAGGACGAGGCGGAGGTGATCATCATGGCCGGTGCGCCGCTTGCCGGCCTCGGACGCCGAATCGCGGATCGCCTGCCGGTACCGCTGGTGGACGGCGTCACCAGCGGCGTGCGCCTGGCCGAGGCCAGGATCCGCACCGGGGCGCGGTCACCCGAGACAGATGACTGTCCGCCGCCTCCGGAGAAGCCGCACAAGGGCCTGCCTGCGGCGCTGGCGGCGCTGGTCGGCCGCCGCCGAACCTGCTGATGCCCGGACACCGCATCGCGCCGTGTCCGCCATGCGTGCAATGACGGCATCGAGGACCTTCGCGACCGGGGCATGCACGAGAGCCGGTCGCACGTTCACGGGCTGAATCGGAGAACCGAAATGCAATGCAATCGGGCACGACGACGCATCGGCATGCTGACACCGTCGTCCAATACGGTGCTCGAACCGATGGCGATGGAGATCCTGCGCAGTGTTCCGCGGGTCTCCGTCCACGTCTCGCGGTTGCGAGTCACGGAAATCTCACTCGCTGACGCCGCCCTCCAGCAGTTCGACATCGACGCCCACCTCCGCGCGGCCGAACTCCTCGCCGACGCCAGGGTCGACGTCATCGGCTGGAACGGCACCTCGGCGTCTTGGACCGGCTTCGAGGCCGACGAGCGACTCTGTGCGGACCTCGAGCGCACCCACGGCGTCGCCGCGACCACCGCAGTCCTCGCCATCAACGAGCTGCTCGAAATCCTGAAAGTCCGGCGCTTCGCTCTCGTTTCGCCCTATGTCGGTGCCGTTCAGCAGCGAATCATCGAAACCTACGGCGACACCGGATACGAATGCGTCGCCGAGCGCCACTTCGAAGAGCGGGTCAACTACGCATTTGCCGAGATTGAGGACGTGCGAATCGCCGAAGCGGTGAGGCAGGTCTCGTCGGCACGACCGGAGGCGGTGGTCATCATGTGCACCAACCTGCGCTCGGCGCATCTGGTCGCTGCACTGGAGGCGGAGCTCGGAATTCCGGTTCTCGATTCGGTCGCCGCCTTCGTGTGGAAGGCGGTCCGACTCTGCGGAATCGACACCCGGGCCATCACCGGCTGGGGGCGAACGTTCGCTCTGGCCGGTCCGTTGCGTACGGAACACGACCGACAGTGCGTCGACGGGTGACGGGTCGAATGGAAGATATGCGGCGGATCGAGCGGCCGATCCGCTGCGTCGAGGCGCATTGGCGGAAATCGGAAAGCGCCGGATCGTTCTCCCGTACCGTCTACGACACCTGCGGCTGAGCCCCGCCGCCGTGGGTCGCCAGCCAGTGGCGGGCGATCTCGTCGCGCCGCGCGATCCAGGCACCTCCCTTGTCCCTGATGTGAGCGAGGACGCGGTCCAGTCCGGCGATGCGGGCGGGCCGGCCGATGATGCGGGTGTGGAGCCCAATCGTCATCATCTTGGGCGTTGTCTCGCCCTCCTCCCACAGCCAGTCGAACCCATCGATGACGTAGTCGGAGAAGTCTCTCGCCCGCGCGAACGAGGAGTCGGGGCGCTGGAAACGCATGTCGTTGGTGTCCAGGCTGTAAGGCACGACGACGTGCTTGCGGCCGGCGACCTCGACGATGTAGGGGAGATCGTCGTCGTACGCCTCGCTGTCGTAGATGAACCCCCCCTCCTCGACCAGCAGACGACGGGTGTTCGGGGTACAGGGCGAGCGCGAATGCCAGCCGACCGGACGCACTCCGGCCACCTTGCGGATGCGCCCAACCGCACGGGCGATCATCGCGGCCTCCTCGCCCTCCGACAGTCCGACCGGCGACATCCAGCGATCCCCGTGGCAGCCGAACTCGTAGCCGTGGGCGAGGCCGTCCTCGGCGATCCACGGCGTGCGCTCCAGCGCCTCGGCGCAGATGTTGAGGGTGCAGGTCGCGTCGTACTTGCGCAGCACTCGGGCGATTCGCCAGTAACCGGCGCGAGACCCGTAGTCGAAGTGCGACTCCATGGCGAGGTCCGGCTCGGTGCCGGGATCCTGGATCATGTCGTAGATCGGTTCGTTCCGGTCGTCGCCGCGCGAGATCGCGCGTTCCGAACCTTCCTCGATGTTGAGCACCAGGGAGACCGCGACACGCGCTCCGCCGGGCCAGTCGGCGTGAGGCGGGTGTTCGCCGTAGCCGTAGAGATTCCGGTGATCCATCATGATGTACCTCCGCACGAGTGTTCGAAGCCATGCCTCACGCATCCGTCAACGGCATTTCGCTCTACTACGAGGAGGCCGGTCAAGGGGACGCCATCGTCTTCGCCCACGAGTTCTCCGACGACTGCCGCAGCTTCGCCGGCCAGGTCGCCCACTTCGCGCCGCGCTACCGCTGCGTCGCCTACAACGCACGTGGCTTCGCGCCGTCCGAGGCGCCCGAAGCACTCGACGCCTATTCCCAGGAGCGGTCGGTCGAGGACATGGCCGGCCTGATGCGTCATCTCGGCATCGAGACGGCGCATGTCGTAGGGATCTCGATGGGTTCGATGACCACCCTGCACTTCGGACTCCGCCATCCGGAGATGGCGCGCTCTTTGGTCATCTGCGGTAACGGTCCCGGGGACACCGCCCGAGCCAAAGCGCGATTCGAAGCGGAGATCGAGGAGTTCATCGCTGACATCGAGTCCAGGGGCTGGGCTCGGGTCGCCGAGGACTACGGCCTGACCGACGACCGCCAGGCGGCTCCGTGACAAGAACCCTGCCGCCTATGCGGCGTTTCAGGAGCGTCTCGCCATGCGTGCCCGCAACGGACCGCTGCAGACCCTGCGGCGCACCGTCACCGGCCGGCCGCTGCTCGCCGACCTTTCCGAGCAACTGGAGGCAATGGAGGTGCCGACCCTGATTGTGACCGGCGACGAGGACCACGTCTGCATCGACACCAGCCTCTGGCTGAAGAGGCTGCTGCCGGCCGCCGGCCTGTCCATCGTTCCAGGGACCGGTCACGCGGTCAATCTGGAGGAGCCCGACCTCTTCAACCGAACTCTCGACTCCTTCTTCGGCGCGGTCGAGGTCGGGCGCTGGGCCCCGACGCCGGACGCCTCGCGCTCGCGGTACTGACCCGGATTTCGCCCGACGGACTGATACCGCGTCGTCTGGCCGACGTAATGAGACATGTATGGTTCAGATGGGTATACTACGTGTTGTACGATCAGTATTATTCTTTGTCCTGACCCTATTTCGAGGAGTTGGAGCAGTCCGTGAAGGTACGAAAGCTCACGGAACGCCAGAACGAAGTGCTCAACGCGATCCGTGCGCACATCAGGCAACACGGAATTCCGCCGTCACGGAGCGAGTTGGCGCGACGTCTCAACCTGAGGAGTCAGACGGCAGTCGATCAGCATCTCAACGCACTTGCAAAGAAGGGCTGGATACAACTGCTTCCGTGGGTGGACCGAGGAATTCGACTCCTTCGGGAAGGGGTGCCCATATTCGAAGATGTTCAGATTCCCGCAGTCTCTGCAGGGAACCCAATCCTCGCCGAGGAGCACAACGAGCCCGCGCGGCTAAGCGACTTCGAATCCCTTGCACTGCATTTCGATGCAAAACCCGACTACTTTCTCCGCGTGAAAGGGGACTCCATGGACCGGGTCGGATTCAGGACCGGCGACATGGTGGCAGTCAAACGCAACCCCGACCCGCACAATGGCGACATCGTCATCGCGCGAATTGGGGAAGAAATCACTCTGAAACGCTTCCGCCGAATCGACGAGCACATCGTCGAACTCCGGCCGGAGAGCAACAACCCGGAGCATGAGACGATCTGCATCGACGCGCTTACCGAGGACTTCGCGATCGTGGGCGTAGTAGTCGGTGCAATCATGGGAGCGAGAAGCGAAAAGGACTACGAGTTGGCCGTGGGGACAAGGTGAAGACGATGCGCAATCCGGTGGAGACCGCCCAATGATCCCTGAACCTCTCGGCCACGCCCTGGAAGCCACTGGTTACCTGTTGAACGGGGAACCTGCGGCACCCAGCGTGACACTGGCTGGCTCTGGCAGGCAAGGGACGCTGGCCGGCCTTGGCGCGCCAGGTTGGCTGCCCTCTTTCGGTCCTGACGCATGGTGGCAGAGCAATCCCGATGTGGATGTATGGGGGACCAGCGCTGCCAACCTTACGGTGTACTTCAAATTCGTCGACGAACTCGATACGGCACCCGTCGCCGAATGGCAAAGGGAAATCTGGAACCGTGGGTTCGCACCACTGCTATGGCTCGTCTCACCGGATCGGATCGAACTCTATAACGGCTTCGGTCCTCCTCAGGGACCGAGTGACGCGGCTACGAATCGGCTCGGAACGTTCCTCCGTATCGATGAGAAGTTGGCGGAGCTTGACGCGCTCGCCGGACGCTTCGCGATGGAGACGGGTCAGTTCTGGCGCGAGAGGCTCGATGTCAATCGAAAGACAAGCGTCGATGGCCGGTTGTTACGCGACCTTCGCCACCTCGAGCGCCATCTGGTTAATGACAACCTCAGTCGGGCGGACGCACAAGGGCTGATCGGCCGATCCATCTTCACGAGGTATCTGACCGACCGGGGAATCGTCACCGAGGAACGCATGATGGAGCTGTGCGGTCGCGCGCACCTGTCCGAAGTACTGCGCGACCGGGAAGCCACTGGACGATTGTTCGCGTGGCTGCGAAAGACCTTCAATGGCGACATGTTCCCACCATCCAGAGAGTCGGTTCCTGCCGCGGAGCACCTTGATTGGGTGGCGAGGTTCCTGACCGGAGAAGACATGGAAACCGGTCAGTTGTCCTTTTTCCCCTATCGGTTCGAGGTGATTCCGGTCGAGCTCATCAGCGCAATCTACGAGCAGTTCGTGCACTCGTCGTCCGCGGAATCACAAGGTGACACCGGGACGAATCCTGCCCGGACAGAAGGCGTCTACTACACGCCCTTGGCCGCTGTCTCCCTAGTGCTGGACGAGGTGTTCAACGGTTTGACCGGCCAGGAAAGCGTCCTCGACCTCGCCTGCGGGTCGGGCGTCTTTCTAGTCGAGGCTTTGCGAAGACTGGTGTACCTCAAATCCAATGGCGGAACGCCGAGTCGCGAGACGATCCGGGAGACGCTTTACGAACAGGTGTACGGCGTGGATATCAGCGATGCCGCCGTGCGTATCGCGACGTTCAGCCTCTATCTGGTGGTGCTCGATCTCGATCCCGACCCGCACCCGCCCGAGGCGCTCAGGTTCGAGCCGCTACAAGGCAACACGATGCTTGTCGGTGACGCGCGGACAATCGATCGAACACGCGATGGTCGAGCGGTCTTGAAGAACGGGGCAGGGCTGAGAAAATTCGACGTTATCGTTGGTAACCCGCCCTGGAGCTACAAGGGAAAAGCCGGCACCTCGCACCGCCGAGCCACCGGTTCACGGGCGCCTCGCCAGCCTCGGGGTCAAAGTCTCGACTTCGTTGTGCGGGCTAGCGAGTTTTCGCACGACGAGACCAGGTTCGGCATGATTCTGAGCGCGATGCCGTTTTTTGGACGTAGCTCCACCGGTGCCAAAGCGGTGCACAGCGTTGTCGATGCCCTCGCTCCCGTCACGCTGGTCAATCTCTCCGATCTTTCCAACTGGTTATTCCCGAAAGCCGATATGCCCGCGGTGGCGCTCCTGGCACGCCATCGAAAGCAACGCGCCGACCGGATGACGCTCGTCCATGCCCACTGGTCGCTACGAAGCGAACAAAGCCACACCATCGAGATTACGCCCAGCGACATTACCTCACTCCCAATCGAGAGCTGGAAGCGCAACGCGGGACTGTTCAAGGCGGCGTTCCTGGGGCGCCGGCCCGATCTCCTGCTGTTGGACGAGTTGTGGGAGAAGCACAACTCCTTGGAAACCTGCCTCCGCAAGGCAGATACGTCGCTGAGGAACGGAATAAAGCGCGGTAACCGCAGTCGTGACGCTACCTTCCTGAAGGGCTTGCCATTCATTCGGAAAGAATACGTAGAGCCATTCTCTGTTATCGACGATCTGTCCGCGTTTGATCAGGACCGGGCGCAGCGGCCGCGAGATCGCAGAATCTATGACGCGCCGCTTCTCCTCGCAGCGAAGTTCATGCGAGCCAATCCGAGACCCCTTGTGGTTGCAGCCGTGGTTGAACGGGATGCCGTGTATGCAGACGCTTTCTATGGTGTGTCGTTCTCCGGCGCACGGTCCGAAGCCGCTCACCTGGTTGCCGGCATTCTCGGTTCGGCGCTGGCACCATGGTATTTCCTGATGACTGGCTCCCAGTTCGGATTGTGGATGCAGCAATTGCTGCTCCGAGATGTTGCGACGATGCCGATACCCGACATCGAGAAGTGTCTCGAGTCCGACGCCGGTAAGCGCATCGTTCAGCTCTCATGCAAATTCCACCAGCAAACCCCCGACGCCAACGATTGGGAAGCACTCGATGATGCCGTGTTCGACTTGTACGAGTTGGATAGAGCCGATCGCATCGTCGTCCGGGACGGCCTGTTCCGGGCGAGCTGGCAATGGAAAGCGGGACGGCTCGAATCCACTGCACCCGCCGACGCGCATGATCTTGAATCCTATGCTCGTGCTTTTCTGTCCACAATGGACGCTTGGCTCTCCGTGTCTAACCGCCGGAGAATGCGCGCCGAAATCTTCGAACTGGCGCATCATGCGCCGTTGCGAGTCATTCGGTTCGTGCTCGAGAACACTCCCGGCCCGTCCGTGGCGGAGATCATTCGTCCCGGCGGCCTGCTGAATTCGGTGCTGGCGCAGATCGGCGAGCGCACCGAGGTTCAGCTTACGAACGAATTGGTTGGCCTGCGCGAGCTGCGGGTACACGCAAAGGATGAGGTCTCGATCATCAAGCCCGCAGCCCGCCGGCACTGGCTGGGCGTGTGCGGTCTGGAAGACGCGGACGCGGTGGTGAAGGCCAGTGCTCATGGCAACCGCACGACGTGAACCTCCGGATTTCGGCCCATGACGTTGGCCGGCAATTCATCGACATCCATGGCGAACGTTGCGACGCGATATTGCAAGTTCTTGCTGACGCTTGGGAGCGAGCCTCGGTTTCATCCGATGTTCATCCCGGCGCGGGCGAGGTGGAGATCACGGAGTGTCTTCGGATCGAGATGAGAGAAGCGCTGAAGGCGAAGGATGCCGACTGGTGCAAGAAGATGACGGTGTTGCCGGGCACCGAGTCTCGTTCGAGCCCTGACCTCCGGAAGCCTGACGGGAGAACGGACATTCCCATCTTTTTTCAGGAGATTCGCGAGGAGCTTGACGAACACGACCCACATGCGATCGTCGAATGCAAGCGAATTGCGGGGAGCAATGCAGATCTCTGCCGCCTGTATGTCGTCGAAGGTATCGACCGTTTCAAGACCGGGAAGTATGCAGGCCATCACGCGGTCGGCTTCATGGCCGGATACCTGTTGTCGGACGACGCCAAGGCCGCGGCCAGCGGGATCAACAGGTACCTGACCGGCCAGGGACGCCAGCCCGAACACTTGGGGCTGTCCAGCATTCCCGATGTGCTCTGGACCTGGAGCAGCCGTCACCCGAGGCCACAGCCGGCCGAACCCATCGATCTCCACCACGCGTTTCTCGCAATGCGGTCCGCGGCACTCTGATGCCGTGGTCGCGGCCAGCCGAAATGCGTCCAATCGCCGACAGGTCGGCCCGCGTTTTCTGAAATTCCGGGTGGGCGGTAGCCAGTGAGAGTTGTCGATAGCATGGCTTCAGAGGTAGAGCAGTGACCAAGACTGAATTGCGGGAGCTCATTTCAAACGGCGAGAATTCCGGCGTCGAATTCAAGGGCGACATGGTTGACGGTTACGAACTCGCGAAGGACGTGGTCGCGTTTGCCAATGGATGGGGTGGACGAGTCCTGCTG
>JAJDUQ010000104.1 GCA_022826505.1 Gammaproteobacteria bacterium | reverse complement strand
GTGACGGCCATGCGACACCCGGCCCTCAATCGCTGGGATGGGCGACCGACGCCCATCAAATACCGCGATTACCGCACCATCAAATAGCGTGCGTGCGCTCACGGACGGTCGTCAATCAGTTGCTCGACTCGTACACAGACCTCCTCACTTCGTGCGCGTTTCGCCTTCATGGGCGTTGCCTGCTTGCCATGGCTCGGTTGCGGGTGCTCGCGAATGTGCCAGCGGGCGCGCTGTCCGTGCAAATCGAGATCTTCCCCCACGAGCGGCGGGACCGCCGGCAAGCAGCTCGTCGAGAAGCGTCCCCGCCCGCCGGTCTGCCCCGCACCCGTCCTCAGTGTTCGGCGAGGCCTCGCGCAAGGAGCGTTGCAGCGAGCTGATTCAAGCTGACCCCTTCGCTGGCCGCTCGTTTGGCGAGCCGCATGTGAAGGGTCTTGGGGATGCGCTGCACGAATTGTCCGCTGTAGATCTTCGGCGCCGGCAGGTCGCCCTTGTCCTCCATTTCGGCCATCGTCCACGCGTCGAAGGCGTCGCGGGCTTCTGCAACCGCCTCTTCGATGGTTTCGCCATCAGCGACGCATCCAGGCAGGTCGGGGAGGGTGACCAGATAGCCACCGCCTTCCTCTGCGGGGAGGGGGGCGATGTTGATCGCATAGTCCTCGAATCTCATTGTGCCGTCTCGATCAGCTCGACAAGCCGCCGTATGCAGACGGGCTTGATGGGCTTGTGCATGGGGATCGTCAAGTGCCGACCCCGAGCGTTCGTGATCACCGCGTGACGGGTTCCTCGTTGCCGCAGCGTCAGACCATGTGCACGGACCACTGTCCTGACGTTCTCGAGAGTCCAATCCGCCTTCGGATTGGCCTTCATGGCATCGAGCAATCTGCCGGTCCTCGTCATGATTTGGATGATATCGTATTTGGTATCAAGGACAACTCGACAGTCATGCCGTCTACTGGTGGTGGGCGGGCAGCTCATGGCTGTCCCGCACGGCCCGCGAGCTGATTCTCGGCAACGAGAACGACCTGCTGGTGAGTGCGGTCTCCATCTACGAGATCGAACTGAAGGCGAGACGCGGGCGGGTCGATCTTCCGCCGCAGGAGCTGACGGCGGCGCTCAGGAGGAACGCCGTCGTGGATCTGGCGCTCACCCATGAGCATGCCGAATATGCTGCCTGCCTCGACTGGGATCACCGGGACCCGTGGGACCGGCTCCTGGCCGCCCAGATACGACTGGAGGGCTGTGCCCTGGTCTCGACCGATCAGGTCTTCGACGGTATCGGCGTCGATCGGCGCTGGTAGGAAGCAGCTTGGCTTGTGCCCCCGGTCGCGAGCCGCCGGCTCTGCCGGGCCGGGGCGCCAAGCCGCTGATCGACGCCGCGAGCGGATTGGTGTCGTCCCGCCGGATTCAGCCCCTTCGAATCATTGTCCCTTGAGGTTGCCCCTTCGGCGGCCCGTGCGGCCCGTGTGCGCGAGTCGCCTGCCGGCTCCACACATTGGTCCGGACATTGCGGTTCGATGCGTGGCGGAGTCGGCGTTGCCCCCGGTACGACGCAGTACTACCTTGACGGCACGGAGACGCTCTTGACCGTCAAGTCCTCAATCTCGCTCACCGACGAGCAGCACGCCTTCGCAAGAGCGCTGGTCGAGACCGGACGCTACTCGAGCCTGAGCGCGGTCTTGCAGCCAGGCGTCGATCTGCTGCGCCGGCGCATGGACGCCGAGAAACTGGAAACCGCGGCGCTTCGCGAACTTCTCTCCCGCCGCCGCAGGGACGCGTCCGTCGACGCGGAGCGAATGGACGCGGCGGCTGGCCGGGATGGTTGCCGAGAGGCGCCGCGCGCATGGTCTTCCGTCTTGATGTGTTCGCGGTCGAGGCCGAACATCCACGGAATCGCAAGCCTGATGGCAGAGGTCTGGAAGCGAAGGCCAGTTGGGGGAGCCCCGTCTCCACGACTGACCGCACTTGGCCCGGGAACAAATGGACAACGGTCCGCTTCGTCCTGTAAGGCACGAGTGATTGCGCGCCGTCGGTTCATCGTCAAGTGGAGCGGTAGGGTATGATTGATTCCTGCTGTCCAGTGGAGCCGATCGACATGACGAGCGTCGTGAGGAAGACGATTTCCCTGCCCCCCGACTTGACCCGTGCCGCCGAGCGGACAGCTCGGGCGGAGGGAAAGATGCTGAGCACGGTCGTCCAGGATGCGCTGCGTGACGTGCGGGCCGTCCGTCTGCAGAAAGAGCTGGAAGCTTTGCAGGGTTACTGGAGCCGGAGGGCGAAGGAGCTGGGGGTCCTGACCGAAGAGGACCTGCTGCGGTACCTGCGGGCGTGAGGGTCGTATCCGACACGAATGGAATCCGCTGACTCGAATCGAATATAACTGACTGTATTAGAACAATAAATCTTCTTCGTTCTTCGTGCCGTACTCGAAACTTGTCTCGGTGTCTGTCCGTACCCGGAAGCGGGCACGATTGCGGAAGTGATAGGCCCGTAGTCATGCCACTAACGTACGTGCATCTGTCCGACATTCACTTCGGCCAGGAAAAGGGCTCGGAAGTCTATGTTCACGACGACGTCAAGGAATGCCTTATTGCGGACGTGGCTACCCTCAAGGCGGCAGCAGGAATCGAACGGATGGACGGTGTTATCGTCACGGGCGACGTTGCGTTTTCCGGGAAGAAGAGCGAGTACGATTCCGCCGCGCAGTGGCTCGACCGGCTGACGCAGGTGATCGGATGCGAAAAGACCGACGTGCTCGTCGTGCCTGGAAACCACGACATCGACCGCGACCGAATCACGCCGCTCGCCGAGCTGATGCTCAGTCGCGTTGCCGAAGGCGGCTCCGACGAGTTGGAACGCTTCTTGGCGAATGACCCTCAGGCTACCGAACTGTTGTATGACAAATTCCATGACTACCGGGCTTTCGCCGAGGGCTATGGCTGCCCCTTGGCCTCCGACGGCGGCGTGGCCGTCACGCGGCAAATGGAGATCGCCCCGGATCGTGTCCTCCGCTTTGTCGGGCTGAACTCAGCTTTGCTGTGTACGCGACATGGCGACGATGAAGGCAAATTGCTGATCGGCGGCAGACAGCACGTGTTGCCGAGGTCCCACGGCTACGAGTTGGTGGTTCTCTGTCATCACCCACTGGAGAGTCTGCAAGACCACGAACTCGCGTCCCGCTACATCAGGAGCCGGGCGCGCGTACACATTTACGGGCATGTGCACGAACCTACTGCGGACGTCGAATCCCATGTGGGAGATGCAGATCTGCTGACGATGTCCGCCGGGGCAGTTGTGCCTCCGAACACCGAGGATGGTTACGAGTACACGTATAACCTGCTCAGCTTTGAGTGGGACGCCAGCACGGAGGGCTTGAAGGTCGAAATCGTTCCGCGGACCTGGAACGAACAGGCAACGCGCTTCGACGCAGATATGCGCCAGTTTGAGGCTGATCGGTTCCAGCACATTCTGCGCTGCCCGAATTTCAGGAGTCAGGCCGCCGCCGCATCGGTCGACGGGGCACGTGGCAGTGCCCGAATCGGAGCAATGCAAGCCGCGCCTGCGGAGCCGCTCAGTGATGCGGCCGGAGGGACTGCCATGGGGAGAAGCAGCAATCTTCTGCGGCTGCATTTCTTCCGCGATCTGAGTGCAGAGCAGCGAGTTCACGCCCTGATCGAAGTGGGCCTATTACCGGATGACTGGACCATCGAACTCACGCATACCATCGAAAGGCGGCTGTTCGATAAAGCCCTCAACTCGGGCTTGGAGAATAAATTGGCTACCGCGGTCGGCGCACTTCGGACCGTGGCAGTGACCGCGGAGCGGGGCGAGGAAGAATGAGGGATCTCGATCGGTATTTGCTGGTCTGTGATCCTCTTCCCGAGGGGGCCGTCAGCGCTCCGGACCGGAGGCGTGCCATTCAAGGGATTACCCGGATCATTCTCGAACGTCAGCACCCGCCGCCTTGGGAAACGGCCGAGACTCTGGCCCAGATCACGGTCCAAGGACGCCTTGGGTCGGACCGATTCAGCACTCGGGCCGCAGAGGTCATAGCGAAGGCCCTGCCCGACTGGTCGGAGCGCAACACTCTGTTCGGTGCCGTCTGCGTGATGTGTGCGGCCATTCGTGTTCTAGCAAACCGGCGATTGGCTGAGAAGCGCAAGGTGTCGAGGCGGGACTCGATCGCTCTCGCCCTGTGGTCGGCGCTCTCGTTTCAGAAGCCATTGGCCGAGCAGCGGCTTGAAGACGTGCGAGCCGAGATCCTGAACAGCGCGCGCCGTGCCGGTCTTGAATTGGCAAGGCGCTCTCGGCTCCGGTGTACTCTGCCGAGCGGCGCTTCTCCAGACGTCCAGAACCGGTCACTACGATGGAACGCGGTTCTGGATAGAGAGGAAATCAAGGTCTTGCGTTGGATACTGGCGGACGAAAGCAGCCTGCTTCAGCGGCCCTATGCGGAAGTTGGGCGAGACGAAACCAGGGCCCTCGCCCGGGGATTGGAACTTGGCCTGCTCCTCACCAGCTTCCCGGTATTCGAGCACTACGAATTGGCATCGCGCGACGTGGCGCTGCAGCATGAGGTGGACTTCGACAGGCTTCTCGCTGCGGTTGGAGAAGAACGGGGCGCGCTCGCTGCCCCGTTCGAAGACAATCCAGTCATTGGGGCCTGTCCGACCGTGTTTCCGCTCCTCACCGCGCTCAGAGGCGGGCCAACCGTGCGCGCCGACGCCGCCGTGGGCCGCCCACTGGCTGACTGGTGCGGCCGGGCCTTGATCGAGAGCGCAATCCTCAAGCGGTCGCAAAGCGGCGCGGAGGGAAGCTGAATGGCCTCCGGATGCGTTAGGCCGGACTGCACCGTCGCGGACACCGGCGCGTGTCTTCTGAACAACGATCCGTCCTCCTGTCCCCATCGCCTTGCGGCGGAGGACACGGAGCCACGGGCGATCTCTGCAATTGATCTTCCAAAAAAAGCGATGTTTCCCGGCAGCCGGGCGTGCACGCTGGGCGACGCCAGGGGGCTGATGGGGGAACGCTACGTCCACCTCGTCGGTATCCTCGGAGAACCCAATGCAGGGAAGACAGGCTGTCTGGTGAGTCTGTATCTCTCGGTCGCGCAAAGGTGCCTGGATGGGTTTTCCTTTGCGGACAGCCGCACGCTGATGGGCTTCGAGGAAATCAGCCAGGGTGCTCGACAATGGAACGACGGCCGGATTCCGGAGCAGTTTACGGATCACACGGTGCTCCCGGACAACCGAACGGCTGGGTTCCTGCACATCAAGCTCGCTCAAGTGGGACAGGGGACCTCGGTCGATCTGCTCTGCTCCGATCTACCGGGGGAGTGGACTACGGAGCTCATCGACCGAAATCGCGTCGATCGGCTTCAGTTCCTCAAGCGAGCCGATGTGATCTGGCTGGTCGTCGACGGTACGGAAACGGTCGCACCAGATAAGCGCCAAGTCTGTTTGCAGAGGACGACGATGGCCATTGGTCGACTCGGCCAGTTCCTTGTTTCTGGACGACGCCTCATCGTGGTCGTTACTCGTCGGGATGAGACTGCGCCGGACGACCGTGTGGTTCAACAGATCTGCGACGAGGGACGCCGACGCGGCTTCGAGACTGAATCGGTGGCTGTCGCATCGTTCTCGAAAGATGAAGGGCAGGTGCCCGCTGGTACGGGTATCGCTAGGCTCATCGAACTGACGACCGAGTTCGAGCGCGGTTGTTCCGTTGTCTGGCAACCGGACACCGGAGGTGCTTCGTTTGAGAGCCCGCGTATCGGCTTGGTCAGAAGGGGAACGCATGAAGGCTAGGGATTCGATCGTCATGGTCGGTGCTCCGGATTCGGGCAAGACCAATTATCTGGGGAGGCTCTGGGGGGCACTGAAGGCGGAGAACGCGAGTTTGCGGGCGACTCAGCAACCCGATGACGTCCGTTATGTCTTCGACGCGCTCACCCACCTTCTCCAAGGCAGGTTCGCGCCGCGAACCGACACGAACGTCGATGTCGACGAAAGCCACTGCTCGATTCAGATCGCTTGGGAGCGAGAAGGCGAGACACAACATGCCGAGCTCCTCGTACCGGACGTATCGGGCGAACTTTGGGCAGACGCCGTGCAGACGAATGAGCTACCGGAGACTTGGCTCACGAGCGTGCGCCAATCCATTGGTGCGCTCCTGTTTGTCCGGGTCGATTCACCCCTTCGCATTCCTTCGCTCGATTGGGTGGCCGCGAGGAAGCGTCTGGTGGTTGGTGGCGAAGAGGCAGAATCGCAGATCCCCACGGCCGTCCAGTTGTGCGAGTTTCTCCGCTTCTTGGAACTTTTCCTGGGCAAGGACGCGGATGTCCGCAAGCCACGCGTGGCAGTTCTCGTAGCTGCTTGGGACATTGTGGACGAAGGTCGTGCACAACAAGGACCCAGGGCTTACCTTGGGCACGAATTCCCGCTCTTTGCCGACCGTCTGGTCGACGTTTCGGCAGTCGAAATCGAAGTCTTCGGCGTCAGTGTCGTCGGTGGAGATTTCCGCGACGAAGCGTTCAAGGCCCAGTTCCTCGACGGGCGCGTCGATAAGTTCGGCTACGTGGTCACCGGACCCGGCGCTGGGCCGCATCCCCCTGACGTGACGATCCCGGTCCGATGGGTACTGGACGGCAAAGCGAGGCGATGAGTCGAACGACTGTTCATCAACAGCTCCACGGGTATCGCAAGGGCCACCAGCTACTGTCGGCCAGTTTGGATCTCGATGCCCCGGACCAAGATTTGGTGAACAGGCTCTCCGACCTGACGGGTCGGCTCCGCCCGGGAGAGCTGTTCGATCCATACCTCACGGCCTACCCTTTGCCGAGCCGGGCCTACTACGTCGTCGCCAGGACATTCCAGGATCTCGAGGCACCGCGTTCCGGCTGTGTTCTGACGCGTAGCCTGTTCGTCCCCATGGATGCATGGGTTGAACTCGTGAATCTTGACTGGCTGCTGGAAATGCTTGTTCGGGTTCAAGAGGGCGAGGATGCGCTGCCCCACGATAAACCGCCGAGCGCGGGTATGCCCCCCAGGAGGGTTTCTGACGAACGCGTGATCGAGCTGGTACACGCGCTGTTCCTTCAGGAAGTGCGTCCGATCGTTGTCTTTGAAGCCCCGGAGGCTGACTTGATCGCGACCCGCTTGCTGGTGGCATTGTGGCCCTCACTTAGACGTGGCTTCTCCCTCTGCACGCTAGCCTTGGGACCGCGGCGACTGGGTGATCGCGACTTCGACCTGCTCTTCGCACCGCTCTCGGTGCAGTCACGATTCTCCGGCGAAGGCTTCTGTCGCATCGGCGTGCGCGGATCGTTGCCGAGTGAATCGATGCATCGTTTGGCGGCTCTGACAGCCACACGGATTTTTCACTCGGACGAGCCGACCTTGGCGGCGCCCGAGGTGCTCGGCCTCTTGGACAAGCGTGAACTGAGCGACCGCGGCGCGGTTCGTATGGTTCTACGGTGGGAGGAACTCGCGGCGAGGGCGAAGACGACGCCGACGGCCGTACTCGGGATGCTGGACATCTTGAACGCCCGTGGCGGACCGGGTTCCCAAGGGTGGGATCGCTTTCTGCCTGTGGTGTTCGCTGCACTGGATCTGGCGACCGACCGCTCCTCGTCACGCGAGTCCTGGGATTTTCTCTTTGCGCTCACAGCGAAGATCGAGTGGAGCACCGCGCCGGCAGGGTTGGCGGGGAAGCTTGAGGGGGCGGTTCGTTCCTTGGCTCGGGCCGGGCCCGAGGAGGCACTTGCAGTCCTGGACGACCTCACTGCCGATGTACGCGCACTATCAACGGTCATGAAGGGGCTGGGAGACGGAGTGGCGGAATCGTCCGCGTTCGAGGCGTTGTCTGACTGCCTGCACCGACTTGATCCGGATCTGCTGTTGCGCCTCGTCGCCGTGAGCGACCGTCTTGGTGAAGCACTCGTAACCGCCATGAATGCCGACGCGAGTCGCTGGCTCGACATACTGGTGCACATGTTGGATGGGGAGGACGAAGACGCCCGCCAACGAGTACGCCGCCGGCTTTTGCCCCTCGTAGACGATTCCGTCGCCGTCGAGACGATTCCGGCGATGCTCGCAGACACCAACGACACTGAATTGGCCGATCTTGCAGTGGAACTCGCACGTCGCGGCAAAATCGGCTCGCAACCCTTCGTTGCTGCGTTCGCGGAAGTCGCGCGAAACTCGCGCAGCGTGGACGTTGTTCGCGATGCGGTTGCGAACCGAGTTCGGTCGGCAGATGTAGACGCGTTCCTGCTCGAGATCGTCGAGTTCACACGATCCGACTTGGAGTGGTTGCTTGATCTACAAGACGACGCTTTAGCTGGGCGGTTGCTGACAGCGTTGCTGGCTGATGCGGACGCGAAGGCCGCTCACTCCTTGCTCTACACACGCGATCGGGCGCCTCGGGTTGTGTCCGCGCTTCATTCGGTACTGCCCACGTCGGCCTCGCAGATCGCACGAATCCTCACCCTCGATCTCATGCGGAACGGTACCGGCTTGGATGTCGGTTTCGAGGTCGTGTCGATGCTGCCGGCAGAGGAGCGACAGTCACTTGAGACTTGGCTTCTTCGCGAAGTGTTGTCCGCCGCCCCCTTGGACGACACCCGACTCGCGCACGCGCTTGCAGAATTCGGGTCGGAGCTCGCCCCCGACGAACTTGTCGCCGCCGCGACCGCTTCCTCCATTGGGCCGCGTCGGGTGAGCAAGAATCTCGAAGCGCTGAACGCCGCGCCTCAGGGCGTACGCGATGGCGTGGTCAGAGTCGTTGACGTGCTAAGCCGACACTTGGTGGAACGCCGCTGGGAAGGGTTGGACGAGGCGGCCTACCGTGCATGGGCGGCAATGCTGACGGACGCGGTTGCGATCGGCGGTGTACGCCGAATCGAAGCCACCTCTACAGCGTTCGACTTCGCGTTGCGTCACTCGTCACATCCGGCAAGCTCCTTGGTCGTTGCATCCTTTCCAACCGTCTACCGAGAACTCCCCAAGCGAAGAAAGCTAGGAATGGGTAGTGATGTGTTTTTCTTCTATTCGTACTACTGGTTAAGCAGGAGGAAGCCCAAAGATGTCCGCCGCGAGCTGATTGATGATCTGGTGAGCGCGTATCTCCGCTCATCGTGGCCGCCTGCGGACTTGATCATCGCGGCGCTTGAAGCCGATGTCGGGGAGCGCGTGGTCAAGCGTGTCTGCAAACGATCCGTGGGGGGCTCCCGCTACCTCGAAAGGATCGGCAAGGATGCTCAACGGTTGGATGACGAGCTTCGTCGCCGCATACTCGCGTGCCTCCCCGACACCGCATAGTGCACGACTGCCGGTCAGTGATTGGCATGTATCTCGTCTGACGACGAGATATCCATCCATCCTCCGAGTTACGCGGAGGTTGACGGTCCGTCCGCCACTGTAAACGTGGTCGGACGCCGCATGATCGCATGGATTCCCCGGGGTACCATGCCATCGACTTCGGCCGCGACACGTCGATTCAGGAACGAGCCATGGCGCGTAGAAGGAAGACCACAGCAACCACGGTCGCTCCGGTTGGTGAAGCAGTCACTTCCATCAGGTATTCGGCGAAGCGGAAGCACATTCCGCCGGCGGGGCTCGAATCCCACGGGATGGTTCGGGAGGAGCCGCCGGTTCAGTACCACCACAATCCTCATTTGCCGCCGGTCCTGCGGTCCTCTCCGGATGCGGCAGCCACCGACCGGCTGCCGGAGTTGCTGGCGGCAGCCCGGCAGCGGCCTCTTTCGGAGGAAGAAGCCACGCTGCTCGAGGACGCGCTGAAGCGCCACGAGCCGTGGCTCGAGTGGAGCGGAAAGCGGGAGCGGCCTTGGTTCGAGGTCGACCCCGTGGCGCTGCACATACACGAGCGTGTATCCACGCAGGCCATTCTGCGCGTACTGGCCCGGCAAGACGTGCATCGAGACCTCTTCGCCGACCCGCAACTGGACTACGCGAGGGCGGTGCAGTTCTACCGGCACGACGTGGACTGGACCAACCGGATGATTCTCGGCGATTCGCTCCAGGTCATGGCGAGCCTCGCCCGGCGCGAGGACTTGGCGGGCAAGGTGCAGATGATCTACATCGATCCGCCCTATGGGATCAGCTTCAAGTCGAATTTCCAGCCGCAACTGGGTCAGCGTGATGTGAAGGATCGGGAGCGGGACCTTACGCGCGAGCCCGAGATGGTCAAGGCGTATCGGGATACCTGGACGCTCGGCGTTCACTCCTATCTCGCATACCTCCGCGATCGATTGGCGATGGCGAGGGAGCTTCTTTCTGATACCGGAAGCATATTCGTACAAATCAGTGACGAAAATCTTCATCGTGTACGTTGTATTATGGATGAGGTTTTTGGCGACGAAAATTTCTGTGCGGTAATCTCCTTCCAGAAGACAGGAAGCATGGCCGGACATCTATTGCCGACAACTGTTGACTACATACTTTGGTATGCTATCAATATTGAAAAGGTAAAATATAGACAGCTATATGTGGAGCGCCAAGACGGAGATACATCACTGGATCGGTACGACCAAGTTCTCCAAGCAAATGGTGGGATGTGCAGCATTGGAAAATCGGATAAAGTCCAGGAGAACATCACAGGATCGAGAAGATTTCAACTAACAAGTCTGATTTCAGACGGTGCTTCATCGAAACCTCAATTGTTCGAATTTCGGCACAAGAAGTACATACCCAAGGAGAATGCTCACTGGAAGACTGACGTCGATCACGGACTACGGCGACTGGAGTCGGCAGAAAGAATAGAGCAACAAGGAGGCCGACTACGATACGTTCGATTTGCCGACGACTTTAATTTCGTACCACTCGCCGATCGCTGGGAAGGTGTTCAAATTGGAAAACAAACGATCTATGTAGTTCAGACTTCTGAGTTGGTTGTCGAACGCTGTATGTTGATGACCACAGACCCGGGCGATCTGATTCTGGACCCTACGTGTGGCAGCGGCACGACCGCTTATGTTGCCGAACGGTGGGGTCGGCGCTGGATCACCATGGATACAAGCCGGGTGGCGCTGTCTCTGGCAAAGCATCGCTTGATGACAGTCAACTTCGACTACTATCAGCTTCGAGAGCTGAATGCCGACGACGTGTCGCGCAATCCCGATGGGACCTGGATTGCGGAAGTGGACACGGAAGGTCGCGTGACCGGAAAGCCAATGACCTTCCAGTGCACGACGGTTCCGCACATCGAGTTGCGCAGCATCGCCCGCAACGTTTCACTCGACCCCATCTTCGCCAAGCACCAGCCGATCCTTGCGCAAGGACTTGCCGCTCTGAACCGGGAACTCACGGGTGTCGACGGCGGCTTAAAGGCGGTACTCGTCGACAAGCTCATCGGAAAGCACCGAGAAGAAGGGGTACGTGCCGTCACCGACGGCGACATGCGTCGCTGGCTGTTGCCGGATACGCATCCCGATCAGATCAAGAGCGTCCCTGCCCGAAAACCTTTCAAGGGCGTCACCACCCCGCAGGCGGCGCGGTACCGGGAGAAGATTCCGAAGGGAGAGTGGAAGGAATGGCAGGTGCCGTTCGATACGGACCCTGATTGGCCGGAGTCCTTGCAGCAGGCGCTGACAGCCTACCGGACGGCGTGGCAGGCGAAGATGGACGAAGTGAACGAATGCATTGCCGCCAACGCCGCAACCGAGGAGCTGGTGGATAGACCGGAGGTCGTCAAGGACGCGGTTCGCGTGGCTGGACCGTTCACCATCGAGGGCGTGATCGCGGTGGAGGATGGGCCGGACTCTCCCATCGGCGGGGCACCGGAGACGCTGGAGGTCTTCGATGCGGACGATGCGGGAGAGATGGCGGTGGCGAATGCGGAGGCGCATCTCGACAAGATCATCCGCCTCCTCAAGGCGGCGGGGGTGGACTTCCACGACAACAGAAACATGAAGTTCAGCCGCCTGGAACCGGTGACCGGGGCGGCGCTGGTCCACGCGGACGGCGAGTGGATGAACGGCGCCGACGAGGAGCGGCGGGTAGCGGTCAGCATCGGCCCGGAGGTAGGCAACGTCACCTCGATGCAGGTGGAGGACGTGATCCGCAGCGCCAATCGAGCCGGCTACGACGACGTGGTCTTCGCCGGGTTCGGGTTCGATGCGGCCGCGCAGGAGGCTATCGAGAGCGGCAGCCATCCGAGGCTCCGCCTGCACATGGCGCTCATTCGGCCGGACGTGGCCATGGACGACCTGCTGAAGACCCAGCCCGGCAGCCAGCTCTTCACCGTCTTCGCTGCGCCACGCGTACACGGCCCGAGCCGGCAGGAGAGCGGAGACTACGTCGTCGGCGTCGAGGGCATGGACGTCTACGACCCGGTGAGCGGCACGCTGTACCCCACGGACCGCCAGCGTATCGCCGCATGGTTCCTCGACACCGACTACGACGGCCGAACCTTCTGCATCTGCCAGGCATTCTTTCCCGACCGGAGTAAGTGGGACCGACTGGCGCGAGCGATGGGCGAGAAAGGAGTAGTAGAGAAGGATGCGTTCGAACGTCTGAGCGGATTCGAGAGCATTGCGTTTCCGCGTCCTTCCCGGCTGGCGGACGGCGAGCCGTGGCGGGTCGCTGTGAAGGTAATCGATCCGCGCGGCAACGAGGGGCTGCGGGTCCTGACCGTGAGGAATTGGACGTGATCGAACGCATCGTCATCGAGAACTTCAAGAGCCTGCGCAAGGTGGACTTGGCACTGGGACGCGTGAATCTGTTCATCGGCACGAATGCCAGCGGCAAGTCGAACTTCCTGGAAGCGCTCCGCGTCCTGGAAGGCATCGGCAACGGCTTCACGATTCAAGAGATCCTCAACGGCAAGCCGAAGACATCGACAAGCGACATATGGGAAGGAGTTCGGGGAGGCAGCGGGCATGCATGCTTTGCCGGTTCGGATGATGCGGGTGAGATTGCGATCAAGGTATATGGAAAATGGCGCGGCATAATGACACTGACTCGTCCAGAGGGATGGGAGTATTATATTTCTTTTTCACCGAATGACCGCGGGAAGGTGACAGATGAATACATCGTTGCGAATAAATTGAAATACAAGCGTGGTGTTTTACCTGAACGCTTCCATCAGAATCCTTCTCAGCCCATGCTTGGAATGGTTCAAGAAATCCGACGGCAAGGGGTGACGCTGGACCATCTGTCGGAGGCGCACATCTTGCGAGAGGACGACCAAGACCATCTCGGTAACGATGAGGTGGCGCTGAATGATATGCCGGAGACGGAGTTTTTGTTCAGGTTGCACAACTTGGCGAGATTGCTCAGCAATGTGGAACGCATCGACTTGGTACCGAAAGTGCTGCGAGATTACTCGCAGGTCAAATGGGCAAGGCGCATGGGAGAGCATGGGGAGGACTTCGCGGCTGTAGTCAACCTGATCTGTGACAAGGAGCACACCAAGGACGCCTATCTCACATGGCTGCGTGAACTCCGACCGGAGCAGATTGACGACGTTGGGACGAAGGCGGGTGCTGTCGAGGATTGGATGTTCATGCTTCGAGAGAATGGAAGGACGTTTCCAGCGCCTGTCCTGAGCGAAGGTACCCTGCGGTTTGCGGCACTCACCGCTGCATTCTTCCAAGAAAGCATGCCTAACGTCATGATGATCGAGGAGATCGAGAACGGTATTCACCCGAGTCGCATACAGATCTTGTTGGAGTTGATGCGCAGCCAAGCCGAGTACAGGAAGATACAGGTCATGGCCACAACGCATTCGGCGACGATTCTGGATTGGCTCCAGGAGGGGGACTACAAGACCACGTTTTTGTGCAGACGGGATGAGTCGACTGGTGAGTCGAAGATCTGTTCCTTGGCCGGCTTGCCCTACTTCATGGAGGTTATCGAGAAGAGATCGACTTCGGAATTGTTCTCGGAGGGATGGATGGAAATGGTGCCGTGAGCTTTTCCGTGCTGATCATACCTGAAGATCCGCTGCAGAACGGCCACATTCTGAAGCCCTTGGTGCAGGCGATCATGCGGGATGTCGGTCGACCGAACGCGAAGGTGAAGGTACTTACCCAACCGAGAGTCCGCGGATACGATCAGGCCGCGAGCACCATTCGCAACAAGCTGGCCGCGAGATACGGTTTCATGGATCTCTGGTTGTTCTTCCCGGACGCCGACAGGGCCAGCAGGGACGCGATGCAGAACCTGGAGGCTCACGTTGCGGCAGAGAAGGTCACGTTGCTCTGTTGTGCTGCGCAACCCGAAGTGGAGATCTACGCCTGCGCCGGGTTCCGCAACGACACGCAGGAAGCATGGGAGGACGTACGTCAGCATCCACGGATGAAGGAAGAAGTCTTCGACCCTCTGCTCGCGAGACACGGGGACGCCGGACGACCGGGAGCGGGCAGAGACTTGATGATCGCCCGGTCACTGGGGAACCTGCCTCTATTGTTTCAATTGTGTCCCGAAATACGGTGCTTACGCGGTCGAATCGCCGCACTCCTCCAAGAACCGCATGGTCGGGCTGACCACGCCGACGCATGAACCTGCCAGTTGCATTACATCGCGCCGCAACTTGCATACACCGTGCATTCCGCGTCATCGGCTCGTGCTGCGAATACAGAGTCCTTTCCGGTGTGCGCAACGACGCGAAAGGCGCCCTTGCGGCGTGTAGGTCATCGTCACCCGTTGTGAGGAAGACGCACACTTGGCGATCGACCCGGAGAGCCCTGTATTCATGGGGTGGGCGAGCCCTTTCGCAAGAGATTTATGCAACATTCGGGTGAAGGCTCCGGCGTCACGAAGACGGTTTGCCTGGGAGCGCAGGCTTCCAGCTCGCCCGAACAGTCGCGGGCCTTCGGCCCGTTGCGGGCGGGACGCCCGCGCTCCCAGGGACAATGCTCCTTCCAGGGATACCGCTTCTCGTATGTGCTTGTTCGCAGCAAAGGACTGACCTATGCCGGACGCTCCACTCCCAATCCAGCCCGTCCAGAACCCGATCCTCTGCTCTCCCTACGAAGAGCCGGACCAGCACTGGCTCTACGACACGCAGACCGGCCGCCCGTCGAAGATCCCGACGCGCCGTGAGGCGAGCTACTGGTTCAAGACCGAGCGCACCGGAAGCGCGCAGCGCTCGCTGCTGGCAGAGGAGGAGCGCGACGATCTCCCCTTGGTCAACGTGCTGCGGGACGACATCCGGCGCTGGCGAAAGAGCGGCTGGCGAAACGCATCGGAGACGACGAAGAGGCTGCTTCGCCACTGGTGGCGCGAGGATCGGCAGTGTCGCCTGTTCTTCTGCCAGCTCGAAGCGGTCGAGACCATCCTCTACCTCCAGGAGATCCTGGCGACAGGCAAGCAGCGGAGGCCCCTGCCCAAGCTGGCCCTGCACGAGTTCGAGACCTTGCGCAACGGCCGCAACCCGCGCCTTGGGGAGTGGGTCACCACGGTGGCGCAACACCCCAAGCTCGCGGACTTCCCCAACGAGCCGGGCCTGGACCCCATTCCGCGCTACGCCTGCAAGATGGCGACCGGCGCCGGAAAGACCGTGGTCATGGCCATGCTCATCGCGTGGGCGTTCTGCAACCGCGGGACCAAGCCGGGCGACCCGCGCTATCCGCGCCGGGTGCTGGTGGTCTGCCCGAACCTGACCATCCGGGAACGCCTGACTGTGCTGCGACCCGGCGATCCCGGCAACTACTACGAGAAATTCGACATCGTGCCGACCTCCATGCGCCCGGAGCTCGCCAAGGGCAAGGTGCTGGTGACCAACTGGCACCGCTTCAGCCCGGAGGCGGAGACGATCACGGTGGGCGGGGTGCAGGTCGGGAAGCTCGGCGAGGAGACCCCGGAGGCATTCGCGCGCGCTCGTCTCGGCGACCTCTGGGACAACGAGCCGCTGATGGTGCTGAATGACGAGGGACACCACGCCTATCGGCCTGCGCCGGTCGATGAAGAGACGAAGCTCTCCGCGGAGGAGAAGGCGGACCGCGAGGAAGCCACCGTCTGGGTGAGCGGGCTCGACAGGATCAACGCGGCCTGTGGCATCGGCATCTGCGTGGACCTGTCGGCGACGCCGTTCTACATCCAGGGAAGCGGATACCCCGAGGGGTCCCCGTTCCCGTGGATCGTCAGCGACTTCAGCCTGGTGGACGCCATCGAGTCCGGGATCACCAAGATTCCGCGCCTGCCGGCGATCGACAACACCGGACGGCCCGACCCGAAGTACTTCCGACTGTGGGAGCACGTCGGAAGAAGCCTCCGACCGGGCGACCGATTGCCGGGAGGCAAGCCGAAGCCGGAGGCGGTCTACCGCGAAGCGGAGGACGCGTTGCTCACGCTGGCCGGCGAGTGGAAGGAACGCTTCGAGCAGTTGCGGGCCGCGGCGCCCGGTCAGGAACGGACCCCGCCGGTGATGATCGTCGTGTGCGACAACACCGACGTCGCCATGCACTTCCACCGGATGATCTCGGGCGAGACGCTGGTCGAAGCGGCGGACGAGATTGGGCACGAAGACGAGGACCAGGACGACGAAGACCGCCCCGCCGGAAGACGGAAGAAGCCGAAGCCGACCAAGCGCCACGGCATGGGCCTGCCGGGATTCCCCGAGCTGTGGAACGAGAGCGGAGCGGAGGTCACCCTGCGCATCGATTCGAAGCTTCTCGCGGCGGCGGAGAGCGAAGACCCCAGGACCACCCGGAAGGATGCGGCGGAGGAGCTGCGCAAGGTCGTTTCGACGGTAGGGAAACCCGGGGAGCCCGGAGAGCACATTCGCTGCGTGGTCAGCGTCAACATGCTGAGCGAGGGCTGGGACGCCGACAATGTGACCCACATCCTCGGCCTTCGCGCGTTCCACAGCCAGTTGCTGTGCGAGCAGGTGGTCGGGCGGGGCTTGCGCCGGATGGACTATGTCCCCGACCCGGAGACGGGGCTTCTGACCGAGGAGTACGTCGACGTGTTCGGCGTGCCGTTCTCGCTGATCCCCTTCAAGGGCCGCGAGCCGGGCGGCAAGGCGCCCCCCGAGGATCGCCCCAAGCACGAAGTCGTGGCGCTGCCGGAGCGAAAGGCGCTCGAGATCAGGTTTCCGGTGGTGGAAGGCTACGTCGCGTCGTTGCGCCGGCATCGCATCGCCTGCGATCTCGACAGCGTCGAGCGGACCTCCCTCGACCCCTGGAGCACCCCCACCGCGGTGTTCGTGCGGCCCCAGGTGGGGTACCAGGTCGGCCATCCGGGCGCCTTCGGGGGGTTCGGCTTCGAGCTGTCGGATCGGCAGCAGTACTACGACTCGGTGCATCCGCAGACGATCGAGTTCGCCATCGCCGGCGAGATCACGCGCGAGCTGACCGAGGCGTCCGGCAACGGGCGCTCCGGATGCGAGAGCCGCCACGCGCTGTTTCCCCAGGTGCTCCGCATCGTGCAGGACTACATCCGCGAGCGCGTGGACCTGAACGGCCTGCACGCTTGCGACGTGGGATTGCAGACCTACGCCATGCGCATCGTCGGCCTGCTGACAGCCGCCATCGTGCCGGACGAGTCATCGGGCGAGCCGCCCCTTCTGCCCCGGCTGAACCGCTATCGGCGCATCGGGAGCACTGGGAGCGTGCACTTCAAGACGGTCAAGCCGGTGCAGGCGACGGTGGCGAGCCACCTGAACTACGTGGCCTGCGATACCGGTAGCTGGGAGCAGGCAGCGATGTTCCAGATCGAGAAGCTGGCGAAGGACGGTCTGGTGCAGTGCTACGCACGGAACGATCGGCTGGAGTTCAACATCCCCTACGAGCTCTACGGCAATCCACGCGTTTACGAGCCCGACTTCATCGTGCGGCTGGCGAATGGCGTCGATGTCGTGGTCGAGGTCAAGGGACGGCCGGACGCAGATGCCCACGCAAAGCACCAGGCCGCCAAGCGCTGGATATCCGCGGTGAACCACTGGGGGCAGCTCGGCGAATGGGACTTTCTCGTCTGCCGGAATCCGCAATCGCTCGACAAGGAGCTCACGGCACTGATCGAGGCGCGGCGGACCCATATCCGAAATCTCGCCGCAAAGGTACGCGCCGAGGCTGAAGACGACGTGAGCAGGCTCCGCTCGGAGGGATGGGAGCGAGCCGACTTTGCGCGGGCGCTCCGCGATCTGTTCGACTCGGACGGGCAATCGCCGGGATGACGGCAGATGGTGTACGCATCGTCCTCGACACGAACCAGATAGTCGGGGCAGGCTCGCGCTGGCTCGATGGGAGTGTTGCCAATGCCAATGTCAACGACCATCGACGACTGCTCGTTTGCGTTGCGGAAGAGCATGCCGGCCTCTACTGCGACGGAATCATCGACGAGTATCTGGAGAAGCTTCTCGAACGACGCCATCCGCTTGGCCGAGCACGCAAGCTGATCACGTACATCATGGGATCGTTCACCCGCATCGAGATCGCTTCCGAATCAGCGCCGGCGCCTCCAATCGATCCGGACGACGAAATCTTCCTGATCTGTGCATTGGATGGGGATGCCGATTGGCTCGTGTCGGAGGACTCGGATCTGCTGGCTCTGAAGGCGAGCTATCCACGCCCGCAAATCGGGAGATGCGGGGAAATCATGAATGCCCTGGGTATCTGACTGTGCGTGACCGTGATCGATGGGTTTGGAGTCATGGGCGCAAGGTCGACCCGATGCGCTGAGCGACGGCTCGGCCTGGGTTCGGTTTCGAACGTGTTCGTCCGCAGTCCGTGTGAACGGTGTACCACGCCGACCACGGCGCCTGTAAGTTGGGCAGCGAGTCCCTTGATGCCGAGACACTTCTCGACGCTCTCGATGACGCGGTGTGCCCTCTGGCGCACGTGCGCGGTGAGGGCAAGATAGAGTAGGCACCCCCCAACCACGCCCGCGATCCATGGACCTCCGATCCACCATCCACGAAACGGACGACATCTTCGCCGCCCAGGAGCTCTTTCACGGCCGAGGCTGGACGGACGGACTTCCCGTCGTTCCCCCGACCGAAGCCGCGGTGCGTACGTGTCTCGAGGATGTCGCCCTGCCGCCCGATCACGTCGTTGGCGTGGAGCCCGTGCGGGCGCGGGCAATCACCGCGGAAAAAGTCGCGGTCAATGCGGTGATGGCGGGCTGCCTGCCGGCGCACTTCCCCGTCGTGGTGACCGCGCTCAGCGCGATGCTGCGCGAGGAATTCACCCTGCACGGTGCGACGGCGAGCACCGGTGGGTGTGCCATCTTCATCGTCGTCAACGGGGATGTGCGCCGCGAGCTCGGGATGGACGGCACGTTCAACGCACTCGGCAACAGCGACCGAGCGAGTGCGGTCATCGGGCGCGCGATCCGATTGTGCCTCATCAACCTGTTCGACGTCCGTCCCGGCGGAATCGACCGCTCGACCCTCGGCCATCCCGGCAAGTTCAGCTTCTGCGTGGCCGAGGACGAGGAGGGCTCACCCTGGGAGCCGTTGGCCACGGCACGCGGCGTCCCGAAGGGCGCGTCGGCCGTCACCGTCATGGCGGCCGGGGCTCCACGCCAGATCATGAACGAATGGACCACCGACCCGGATGAGATCCTGGAGACGTTCGCGGCGGAAATCAGGGCCAACATGCGCCAATACTCGATCTGGCCGGGGCACTACGTGGTCATCGTGCCTCGCCAGCTCCGCCAGCACCTGGCGGCGGCCGGTTGCTCGCGCGAGGATGCGTGTCGACGGATTCACGAGCGGGCACGGATTCATCGCCGCGAATGGGCCGACGTGGGCAAGGCAGATGTGGTCCGTGACCGCGGCGACAAGGAATACCGAGCCCTCCCCGACCCCGACCACCTGCTCCTGGTAGCGGCCGGCGGCCCGGCCGGGGGGTTCGGCGCGGTGATCCCGCCGTGGTTCGGTGGCAGGAGCCGCGCGGTGACGCTTCCCGTCGGAGCGTGCGTGGACTGCGGCCCGCCGGTTGCAGGATGAAGCGCATCCTCCGACACGCTGCCGCGCCCGCCCGCCCGCCCGTCGCCCCGGCATTCCTGATTCGCTATGAGCCAGCCCATCACCCGGGGCACGGGTGCCGGCATCGCGTACATGCTGCTGGGCATCGTCCTGCTCCCGGTCATGAACGCGATCGCGAAGTCCCTCACGGTCGACTATCCGCTGACTCAGGTTGTATGGGCCCGGTTCCTGGGTCATCTCGTCTGGATGTCGCTGCTGTTCGGTCCGTTTCTCGGCGCTGCGCTGCTGCGCGCGCATCGCCCTCGCGAGATGACTGGCCGCTCCTTCGTCTTCTTTGCCTCCAACTGCGTGTTCATCGCTGCACTCCCCCACATCCAGCTCGCGACCGCCTCCGCCATCATGTTCACCACACCGCTCGTCGTCGTCGCCCTGTCGGCGCCGCTCCTGAAGGAGCGAGTGGGACCATGGCGAGGCGCGGCGGTCGTCGTCGGATTCTGCGGAGCACTCGTCATCATTCGCCCGGGAACGGACGTCTTTCAGCCCGCCGCCGTGCTGACCCTCCTTTCCGCGGTCTGCTTCGCCGGATATCAGCTATGGACGCGACGCCTCGCCCGGTACGAGCGCCCGGAAACGCTCATCGTCTACACGGCGCTCGCCGGCGCCATCGTCATGTCGTTGGTGGGGCCGTTCACCTCCCGCCCTCCCGACGACATCGTCGACGGACTGAAGTTCGCAGGGGTCGGACTGATCGGCGGGGCGGCTCAGTACTTCATCATCTGCGCTCTGCAGCGAGCGCCCGCGTCCGTCGTGTCGCCCATCGGATATGCGGAGCTCATTGCCGCGGCGGCATTCGGATACGCGATCTTCGGCGACATACCCGACGGCTACACCTGGCTGGGTGCCGCGCTGATCGTCGGTTCCGGGCTGGTTGTCGCCTTCCTGGGGAGCGCCCGGCGCGAGTCGAAGACCTCGACCTGACGAGGCTTCGTTACGGACCGACATCGCGCGTGCGGGAGGAATATAGTGCGAGACGAGCTTCCGGAGCCCGTGCCGGGACTTCGCCAAACTCAGGAGACGATCATGCGAGTGCTCGATCCCACGTTCGAGGAGGCCGCGGTCGGATTCGTTCTTCCGCCTCGGCTCGAGGAGTTGCGAGGCAGGACGATCGGAATCATCTCGAACGGCAAGGAAGGGACGGCCCACTTCTTCGCCCACATGGACACCGTGCTTCGCACCCGCTACGGCGTCGCGAACGTCGTGCATCGGGTCAAGGGAAGCCTCAGCGCGCCCGCGGAGCGTGCGATCATGGATGAAGCCGCGACCTGGGACGCCATGATTGCGGGGGTGGGAGACTGAGGAAGCTGCTCGTCGTGCAGTCTGCATGACGCGATTGCGGCCGAAAGGCTTGGGGTTCCCGCGCTCGGAATCATGACCGACCAGTTCGTGTCCGCCGCGAACGAGATGCGGCGTGCACTCGGCATGCCCGACTATCCCTACGTGGTGATTGAACATCCGATCAGCAGCGCCACGAGACGGGATCTCGAGCAACGCGCGGAGGCGGCGCTCGATCAGGGTACGCGGTACATCGTGCGTGGCTAGCGCGGCCGCGGCCCAGCCGTGGGTTGGCCCCGGATGACGACCATCGTCGGGGTCGACTTCAGCGGACATCGGGACGACCGCAACACCTGGGTCGCCCGGGGCCGATACGACGCCGACCGCGCGCTCCTGCTCGACAGCGTGCAGCCCGCCCGCCGTGCCGATCTTCACGATCTCCTTGCCGCCCTCCCGACACCGGCCGTCGCCGCCCTGGACTTCCCCTTCGGCGTGCCGGTCGGATTCACCGCCCATCTTTCGCCGAAGCGCCGGCCGGAGCGAATGCCCGATGTCTGGAAGGCAGTCTCCGACATGACCGCCGACGAATTTCTCGCCGGTCGCGATCGGTTCGTGGCCGACCACGGCGAGGTCAAGCGCTCGGGGGACATGCGGCACTTCCCCGAAAGCTACTCGCCTCTTCATCGCGCGAATCCCAACATGCTTCCGATGACCTTCGAGGGCATCGGCCTGCTGCACCGTTTGCACCGGGAGTTGCCACGGCGCTGGCATGTTCCGCCCCTGGAGCCGACCGCGCCGCCCGCTCGCACCGTTACCTTGCTGGAGCTGATGCCCGGGGCATTCCTGAAGGCGCTGGGCCTGCCCTACAAGGGATACAAGAAGGGGCGCCGTTCGCAGGAACTGCGCCGGAAGATCACCGGGGCGCTGGCCGCGGCATCGGGAATTCGCTTGCCCAACCTGAATTCGGTCCGCATGGGCTGCCACGCGAGTGACGACTTCCTCGATGCCGTGGTCGCTGCCGTCGGCGCCGCCCGCTGGGCGAAGGACAGGGACTGCTTCCGGCATCCACAACCGGACGAGCTTGCCCTGGCACGCCTGGAAGGGTGGATCTACGTCCCGATCCGGGCGTCCGGTGCAGTCGGCAGGTCCCGGTCCGGCAGTCGAGGATCAAGCCGTCAGCGGATACGCAACAAGGACGGCAATTCCGAGCACGGTCGCACGGCCTTGGTCATGAAGGCGACGCCGGAATCGAGACGATAGCAGTCGAGAGACGTGTGCGAACATACCGCGGCTGTCATCTCTCGTCCCGCGAGCCGCCGATTCCAAGCCTTTCCGATGATCCGCTCCCTCGCTCAACGCCTGCCGTTCTTCTACGGCTGGGTCATCGTCGGTTGCACGATGTGCTCGAGCGTCGTTCGACAGACCGCGGCGGTGGCGACGCTTTCGATCTTCGTCGTACCGATGACGGCCGAGTTCGACTGGTCGCGTACCGGAATCTCGGGCGCGGTTTCGCTCGGCGGAATTCTCGGTGCGCTCGTCGCCCCGTTCATCGGGCCGATGTTCGACCGCCACGGATCCCGAGCGCTGCTGGTCGCGAGCGCGGTGGTGATCAGTGGTTGCTGCGTCGCACTGGCCGGCACCCAGGGGCTGCTCTGGTTCTACGTCTCGTTCAGCATCTCGCGAATGACGTTCTCGGCGCCGATCGAGATCGGCACCACCGCGGCGATCACGAAATGGTTCGTGCGTCGCCGCGCCCGCGCGATGTCGCTGCTCATCATGTCGACCGGTGCGGGCCTCACCGTCCTGCCTCTCGTGGTCGCGGCGGCGATCGCCATGGCGGGATGGCGTGTCGGGTGGCTGACGCTTGCGGTCATCGCCATCGTGTTCGGCGTGATCCCGCTATGGCTCCTGATGGTGCGCAGGCCCGAGGACATCGGACTCGTGCCGGATGGGCTGGCGACGGGCCCGGAGTCACCGGCATTGGCCGGCCAGACCGCCGGCTCGAGCGAGATCAATTTCACCCGCAGTCAGGCGATTCGCACCCCCGCGCTCTGGCTGTTGATGGTCTACACGTTCCTCGTCTTTCCGGTGCAGGCGGGAGTGAGCCTGCACCAGGCGCCGCATCTCATCGAGCGAGGGATCGACCCGACGGTCGCTGCGACCATCGTCAGCGCGTTTTCTCTCGCCGGCGCAGTGTCGAGCCTGCTTTTCGGCTATCTCGGCGACCGAATGCCGGTGCGCGCCGCGCTCGCAGCGAGTGCGGCACTGATGGCGCTTGGTGCCGTCAACATGCGCGACGTCGACGGTCCGCTCCTCGGATACGCCTCGGCGGTGCTGTTCGGCGCGGGACTCGGGGGTATTCTCACGATGGTTCCGGTGGCGTGGGCGAACTACTTCGGCCGTGCCCACTTCGGCGCCATCCGCGGAATCACCCTGCCGGCGCAGGTCGGCGGGCAGGCGGTAGGACCCCTGGTGGCCGGAGTGCTCCATGACATGACGGGCAGTTACGCGAGCGGCCTCACTGCGTTCGCGGTGCTGTCGCTGATTGCGGCGGGCGTGGCGTTGATTGCGCGCGCGCCGCGACGGGAACAAGGGCCGGGTGCCGGCCCGGGGTCGAAGTCACGTGGCCCGCAGCGATGACCCGGGCACCGATGGGAGCATGGACATGGCCCTGACCGACGAACTGGTGCGCGCCCTTGGCGACGTGAGCAGTGACATCTCGGTGTCGTCCACCTTGCCGCCCGCGTGCTACAGCGGCACGGACGTGCTCGCGGCGGAGTTGTCGGGGCTCCTGCGCAGAAGCTGGCTCGGCGTCGCGCGGGCGGACGAATTGAAGGCGCCGGGAGACTATCGCGTCCTCGAGCTTGCCGGTACATCGACGATCCTGGTTCGCGACGACGAAGGACGGCTGCGCGCCTTCGCGAATGTCTGCCGTCATCGGGGCACCCGACTCCTGGACGGCGCCGGCAATGCGGCGCACATCCGCTGCCCCTTCCATGGCTGGACCTACGGCCTGGACGGGAGCCTGCGCGGTGCCACCCGCATGGGCGCGACACGAGGATTTCGCCACGCCGACATGGGGCTTTCGGAGTTCCGGACAGCCGAGCGCGGCGGGTTCGTCTTCGTGACCTCGACCGACGAGACGCCCGACATCGACGACTGGCTTGGAAGCTTCGATTCCCTTCTCGCACCGTGGCAACTGCAGGATCTGGTGACCATCCGCCGCCGCGAACTCGACGTCGACTGCAACTGGAAGCTTTTCCTCGAGGTCTTCAACGAGTCCTACCACCTGGAGTACGTGCATTCCGCGACCTTCGGCGGCATCTACCTGGAGCCGGAACCGCCCGACGAGGTGGGAGACTGCGTGCACTCGTCCTTCAGCCCCACCGCGGGCACCGGAGGGCTCAGGGCGGACGAGCAGGATCACGTTCTGCCCGCCATGCCGGGCCTGGGCGCCCCCGAGCGCGCAGGCACCCGGTACACCTGGGTCTTTCCGGCGCTGACCTTCGCCGCCGGCGGCGAGGCGCTGTGGGCCTACGGCGCGCGACCGCTCGGCCCCCGTCGCTGCCGAGTCACCCAGTGGGTGTGCTTTCCGCCTCGTACTCTCGCTACTCCCGGATTCGAGGCGAAGTCGCAGCGCTATCTCGCGCGCATGGACGAGGCGCTCGCGGAGGACATCGCGGTGCTGGAGCGCCAGCAGCTCGGTATGGACTCACCATTCGCCCGCGCCGGGCGCTGGTCGGATCTGGAGCGAGGCGCTGCCGCCTTCGCGGCGTGGTACGCAAGGAGTCTGGTGCAATTCTGAAAGGGCGAGCGCCCGATTCGGTAGGTCCTCGCGGCGGTACCGGCACCGAACCGGCGACGTGCGCAGGCAAAGCTGGTCGATCGCTTCGCGCGCACAACCGGCGGGGAATGCGCGTGTCAGCGAGGAGGGACGGTCGACCGATCCTCCGCCATCCATCGTTCGATGCCTCCCGGGACATCGTGGACGCGCCGGTAGCCGACTTGCGAGTCCAGGAACTGGCTGACCAGAGCGCTGCGGCCGCCGCTGTGGCAGATGATCGCAATCAATTCGTCCCGGGTTGCGATGGTCGCGAGTTCCGACAGCCATGCGCGCACGTCGTAGCGTCCCTGCGCATCGAAGAAGGTCAGCAGATGGCTTCCTTCGATGATGCCGGTCTCGCGCCACTCCTCTGGGGTGCGGATGTCGATGACCGGCACCCCGCGCTGCATGAGCTGTTCGAGTGCGGCGCTGTCGACGAGGGTGACCTCCGCGCGAAGTGGCGTGCCGCAAAGGGCGAGTGCGACGATGAGCAGAATCAACCTTGGCATGTTGGCATTGCACTGTTCGACACGAGCCGGTTCAGTCCCGGCCACTCCGCAAGTCTCGCATGATTCGCAACGAGGCATGCCGGGTTCGGATCGACTCCCACGTTTGCGCTGCCATGCTTGGCCCGTGCATCGCCACCGAAGGATGAACTGACGTGGTCGGAATCGGGGGTTCCTGCCGTGGCGCCGGGGTGCGCTGCGATACGGTGTGGATGCGCCTGGGCGGACACTTGTGACCAGTGGCGGGGGAAGCCGCGAACTTCGGGGGCGGTCGCCGGCGGACCGGTGGTAGATTCGCCGCCGACAAAATGGAGGAAGCAGATGAGTCGTCACACGATCGACGTGCGCCGCGTTCAAGTCCGACATCCGACCATTTGGCGCACCGCATTCCGTTCCGGCGTGGCGTCGCTCGATTTCCGATCGGGAGGCTACAGGGGGAGCTGCATCTCGGACTCGCGTCGTACCGAGGCGCCAAGCGACGATCCCCGCCTCGGGCGCGTCATTTCGCCGAACCGCGCAGCCGGGATACACCAGCGGGCGGGAATCACGCGAATCCTCGGTTCGACCGTATGGTCGGTGTCGTTCGCAGTGGCGCTTTTCGTCCTCCTGCCGTTCGCCTCCGCGCCGGCCGCCGCCGATGCCGGGGTGCGCCTCGACGGCCCGCGCACACAGGGCGGCCTGCTGCGCGGGCGTGTACCGGCGGGATCGACGGTCGAGTACGAGGGCGACCCGGTTCGAGTTTCGCAAGACGGTTGGTTCCTGGTCGGATTCGGACGCGACGCACCGCCGGAGGCGAAGCTCGTGGTTGTCCTCCCGGACGGACGGCGCGAAAGCCGGGTCCTGAAGGTTGACCGGCGCGAGTACGACATTCAGCGAATCGACGGCCTGCCGGCGCGCAAGGTGACGCCGCGCAGCGAGGAGGACCTGGCGCGCATCCGCGCCGAGGTGGAGATGGTCAGGAAGGCCCGCACCATCGATGGCGCCCGGGCCGACTTCCTCAGCGGATTCCGCTGGCCGACCAAGGGCCGGATCAGCGGCGTCTACGGCTCGCAGCGCATTCTCAACGGTGAGCCGCGTCGCCCGCACTTCGGGATCGACATAGCGGCGCCCGCCGGTACGGAGGTCGTCGCGCCGTCCGATGGTGTGGTCACCCTCGTGCATCCGGACATGTTCTTCTCCGGGGGCACCATGATCGTCGACCACGGCCACGGACTGTCGTCGGCGTTTCTCCACCTGTCGCGCATCCTGGTGGAGGAGGGAGAGCGGGTCACGCAGGGGCAGCCCATCGCCGAGGTGGGGTCGACCGGTCGTTCGACCGGACCGCACCTCGACTGGCGGATGAACCTCTTCGACCGGCGTATCGATCCGGCGCTGCTGGTGGGTCCGAT
>JAJDUQ010000294.1 GCA_022826505.1 Gammaproteobacteria bacterium | reverse complement strand
TTTCGCGCTGCTAATCCCCAACCCCACCCCCGGTTGGGGCCCGCCCCTCCCTCTTATTTTTCCTTTTTCCGGGGCTAAAACCCCACCTACGCGACTCCTTCATGTAGTCGAGGTTGGCGCCGTAGGCCCAGCCCCCGTCGTCCGGCATCTCGTGCCAGACGTAGCCGGCCACCTTGGCGCGAATGCGTTCGAGAACATCGTCGGATACGTCGATGCGGAAAGGCTTGGGTGACGTCATGTCGATTCCTTCGGTTCGTTCTGACCGGCCGGTAGCTGATTCATCGTGTGCCGGCTCCCTCGGCGCGGGCCCCGCGATGACGCCGGGGCCGTCGGCGGCTCCCTGTCAGCTCCTCGGCCGGCGCCGCCCGCGGCCCCGAACGTACCACGTTCGCGCAGCGGCAAGACCAGGCCGCGGCGCACGATCCGCGGGTTCGGGGACGTGATGAGCGGCGCCGTCCCATTCGCATCACGCGCCGGTGCGCGAAATGGAGATACGCGGCCGGCAGTCGCACGGGCTCAGGACAGTGTTGCGACCTCTTTCGCCCTGATCAGGTCGTGGTCGATCTCGACACCGAGGCCCGGCCCCGTCGGTGCGGCCGCAAGTCCCTCGCCGTCAATTCGAATGTCCTCGACGAGTCCGTACTGATGGGCTCCGGACGGCAGGAGCACCTCGAAGAACTCGCAGTTCCGTATCCCCATGATCACGTGCAGATTGGCGACATTGTTGATCGAGTTTCCGCCGTGATGAACCTCCAGGTTCATGCCGAAGCCCTCGGCCAGGTGGGCTGCCTTGACGAGCGGCGTGATGCCGCCCTTCACCGCGACGTCGCCGCGCAGGTGATCGGTGGCCTTCAGGAGAATCCATTCGGCGTAGGAGCCGAAGCCGCCGGGGGTCCACTCGGTGGCGACAAGGGGAATGTCGATCTTGGCGCGCAGGCGGGCGCAGCCATAGATGTCGTCGTCGGCGAGGGGATCTTCGTACCAGTGAAAGTCGAGCTCCTCGATCGCCTTGGCAACCTTGATCGCCTGACCGAAATCGTAGTTCCAGGCGGCATCCAGCATGAGGACCATGTCGCCGCCGACGGCCTCGCGCACCGCGGTGCAGATGGCGATGTCCTCGCGCCAGCTCCCCGGCGGATGGATCTTGTAGGCAGTCCAGCCGGCATCCCGGAAGGACACGGCTTCTTCGCAATAGGCTTCCTCGGAGGGCAGGATCGCCGAGGAGGCGTAGGCGGGAGCGGTGGTCCGGTAGGTCCCGATCAGGGCATGGATGGGCATCCCCGCGGTCTTGCCCGCGATGTCCCAGAGGGCGATGTCGACGGCGCCGATGCTGCGCAGCTTGACCCAGCGACGGGCCCTCGATACGCGCCGGTAGAGACACTCCCGTTCGAGCGGATTCTGTCCCATGAGCAGGGGCTTGACCTTTTCGACAAGCCCGGGCGCATCGATGGCGGCGCTGTACATGGCCGAGCCGAGAAAGCTGTGTCCGGTGATTCCCTCGTCGGTCCGGACCTCCAGCAGGCCAAGCTGAACCTTGCCTCCAAAGGATCCGGTGAAGGCGTTGTAGGACGTTTCAGGGATGTCGTCCCAGTCGAAGAGGGTCACGGTGACGTCGGTGATTTTCATCGAATTCCCCACGCGCACGGAAAGTTCGCGGGGCAGGGTATGCGCAGGCCTCGACGATCGCCACCCGCTCCGGAGGAAACCCCGACACTGCGTCGTGGAACGGCCTTCGCCGCGGCCATCAACCGGCTCCATGGGACGAGCCGGCCGGCTTCGAGATCGAGACTTCTCCGGGTTGCTTCCACAAGACGCTTCCTGCTTCACCGCCTCCGCGGGGTGTTGGCGGATTGACGACCGGGGGTTAAAGTCCTGACATTCGCCTGAGAAAGCGTGGCGCTGCATGGAAGCGACTGCCACTTCTTCACGTCTCGAACCGGCCGGATGTCGGATGCGGGACCCAGGGGAGGACAATGATGAGAGACCGCACGATTCTGCTGGCGGCAACCGTGGCAACCGCGCTTGCCGTCGGTCCGGCTACGGCGAACGCTCAGAAGGTACTCAAGTTCGGGAGCGTGGATCATCCCGGCACACCGATCGGAGAAGCCGTCGAGGGCATGAAATCCGTCATCGAGAAGGAGACGGGTGGAAACGTGATGGTGGAGCCACATTACCGCGGCTCGATTTGCGGTGAGCAGAAATGCGGCGAACAGGCCAATCAGGGCCTGATCGCACTGTGGCGGAGTTCGACGAACAACTTCGGCAATTTCGACACCTCACTGGCGATCTTCGATTTGCCCTATCTGTTCAAGGACAACGACTCGGCCACCGCGCTGTCGCGAGGCTGGCTCGGACAGGCGCAGAGCGAAGAGGCGGAAAAGACAAGCGGCCACAAGGTGCTGAGCGTATTCGGAACGGGCGGCTTCCGGCATTTCGGCAACACGAAAAGGCCGGTGCATTCACCGGCCGACCTCAAGGGCATCAAGGTCCGGGTGACCAAGAGTCCGGTCGACTTCATCCTGTTCAAGGCCTAGGGAGGGATACCGATCCCATACGACTGGCTGCAGACCTATCAGGGCCTGCAAACCGGGGTCGTCGAGGGGCTCTACGTACCGATTCCGTATCAGTACCTGTTCAAGATGCACGAGATCGCGAAGTTCTACACCGAGACCGGGGGCATCTGGTCGGGTGCCCATCTGTCCATGGACCTGAACCAGTACAATGCCTTGAGCGATGAGGAGAAGGCGGCTCTTCACAAGGGGGTCGAGACCTTCGACGAAATCGCGCGTTCGCGCGATCTCGCCTGGGTGACCGAGGAAACGGACAAGCTCAAGGCCGCGATCACCGAGTGGCACGTGCCGACGGACGAGGAGATGAATCTCTGGCGCGCCGGCGCGGTTCAGGCCTGGAAGGACGCAAAGGACGCGTTCGACGGCGAACGCGCCGAGAGAGCCCTCATGGAGCAGGGTCTGGACGAATTCGTCGCGACACTGAAGAAGGCCGAGGCACTGTAGGGACAGGACGCACCAGCCAGGGGCAACGCCCCCTGGCTGGTGTTGCCATCGCCGGCGAAGCTTCAGTCGATGGACCCATGTGCGCGAGCCGACATGGTCACGCGGGAGCGGGGAGCGACGCGCCGATGAGCTCGAAGGAACGCCGGGAGCTCAAGCGCGGCGACGTGGTGAGCGTCCGGCTCGCGGATGCGGGCGGATTCGGTCCGGTGTCCGAGCGGGACGCCGCCGCCGTCGAACGCGATCTTTCCGAGGGCTACATCACACCGGAGTGGGCGCGGGAGGCGTACGGATGGCCGGGCGATGCGTGAGGCGCAGCGAGCCGGCGTCGTCACGAGCGCATCGCGTGCCCGCGGCGCGGGCCCCGCAATGATGCGAGGCAGTCGGCGGCGGGCTATCCCGTACCCGCGCCGGTACCGCCCGCGACCTGAAATGTTCCGCGCCTGAATCGCACCGCGTCCTCGATCACGGCGACAAGCGCGCCCAGACTGATCAGCACCCCGGCGATGGGGAGGATCATCATCGCGTACTTCTTCGGCATGTAGTTGGGCTTGAACACCAGCCCGCCGTCCTCCCAGGCGAAGTACCACATCTCCCAGTACTTTCCGCCCATCGTCGATACCACTTCCCAGCCGTAGACGCAGATGACGAAACCCAACGCGCAGATTACCGCCGACCAGAGCTGCTGGATGGCGAAGCCGAACCGTGTGGGCAGGCGCGAATAGATCAGGTTCAGTGCGATGTGCTCCTTCTCCCGCACCGTGAGCGCAAGCGCAATGAACACGAACCAGATATTGCTCAACACCGTCAGCAGGTCGCCCCACACCGGTGGATTCTCGAACACGTACCGCATGACGACCGTGTAGACCGTGAAGCAGACCATCATGAACAGCATGAGCACGCAGAACGCGGTGAGGAGCTTGCGTGCCCACAGATCGAGCGCCACCAGGAATGCGACTGCGGACTTGACCATCGTTCTCGTCCCCGATCTAGTGCACGAAGCCCATCAGCGCCGGCAGCCACATCGTGAAATCCGGTACCAGGACCAGCACGAGCAGCATCAGGAACAGCGCGAGGAGATACGGCAGCATCGCCAGCGCGACGCTTTCGAGACTGGCCTTCGCGATCGCGGCGCCGGTGAAGTAGGCGTAACCGAGCGGCGGCGTGACCGTCCCGATGAGGAACCCGACGACGCAGATGAGCGCCGCCTGCACGTCCGGATACCCTGCCTGGACCATGACCTCGATGATCACCGGTCCGACGACGATGATGTTCGCGGCCGCATCCATGATCATTCCGAGAATGTAGATGAAGGTGACGAGCACGAGGGCGAAGAGAAGTGGATTGTGGGCGAAGCTCAGCAGCCATGCTTCGAGTTCGGAAATTGCGCCCAGCGACGTGAGCAGCCAACTGAACGGTCCCGCGGCAGCGATGATGATGAACACCGTGGCGCTGTTGCGGAATGCGCGGATGAACGCGCCCTTGCAGTTGGACCAGGTGATCGTGCGGTAGACGAACAGGCCGACGACGAGTGCGATGACCGCGGTCAGCGCGCCCGCTTCCACCACGCCGGCGATTCCTCCGACCACCGAACCGACGAGCACGACGGGAATGAGCAGGGCGAACGACGCCCTCATGCCGGAGCGTCCGAGCGCTCCCCAACTGAATGGCTCCGCGCTGCGTTCGAAGTCGTTCTTCCGCGCGATGACGTAGTTGATCATCATCAGCAAGCCGCCAATCATGATCCCCGGGACGATTCCGCCGGCGAACAGGGCGCCGACGGAGAGGCCGCCGGCATTGGCGAGCACGATCATCGCGATGCTGGGTGGAATGATTCCGCCGATGGTCGCACTGACGGCGGTGATGCCGGCGGAGAACGCCGAAGGATAGCCGGCTCGCTTCATGGCCGGGATCATCAGCGAGCCGACGGTCGCGGTATCGGCGACCACGGAGCCGTTCATGCCGGCGAAGAACATGCTGACCAGGACATTCGCCTGCGCCATGCTCCCGCGCATCCGGCCGATGATCCGCTGACTCAGCTCGACGAGCCGATCGGTGATCGTCGCGCTGGTCATGAGCTCGCCGGTCAGCATGAAGAAGGGGATGGCGGTCAGAGGAACGAAGTCGATGGCGCTGAACATCTGCCCGGGAATGAGCATGAGCGGCGCCGCGTCGGTGAACAGGACGTACACGGTGGGCAGCAGGATCAGGATGAACCCCACCGGGGCGCCGAGAAGCATGAGAACAACGAGAACGGCGAGAAGGACGATGCTTTCCATGCGAGGGCCTTGTGCTGTCTGCGTCCGTCGAATCCGGACCTGTTCAACTCCGGACAATGCCCCGAACGGCGTCCGAACCGAATCCGCAGGGTAATGCCTGTAACTGTGTCGAACCTCCGACTCGCTGTCTAGCCGCAATATTCCACCGCTCCGCGACACCAATCGCCCGGGAACGAATGGAAGGGCCGGTTGACCGGGATCGTCTCGGCCCGGGGATTTGCGCCTCGCCCGATGCGACGTCGGCGTGAGCGGTTTCCGGTTGCGGTCCCCGTACGCGCGCCGGGGGCGGCTCGGTCTCGGACCTCACTGGCCGATCGCGGGTCCGCCGATGATGTCGCCCAGCCGAATCCGGAGCCGTTCGGTGACGGTGCGGGGCAGCTTGATGCTCCAGCCGTTGAAGTCCGCATTGATCCTGGCGGCTTCCTGTCGTGCCTGATCCGACGCCGGCGCTTCCCCTGGCGCGGTTGCCTCGATCCGGGCCCAGACCGACCCGTCCGCCTCGGGCGCGCCCGCACGCAGCGTCACGGTCAGGCCGCTGTGCGATTGCGCCACCGCCTCGACCGCGGGAATTGCCTCGAGATTCGCCACGTCGGCGCGCTTCGCATCGTTGAATCCGACCCCCTGCATCAGTTCCGCCATGTAGTCGATCTGATACGGATGCTCGATGGCGGTACCGGCCGGCAGGTTCTTCAGCGAGAGCTTCCAATCTCCGGGTTGACTGCGGTGCAGTGCCACCACTTCGCCGTCCGCGTGCGTGACGACCAGCGTCGCCAGCGAGCGGGCATCGATATCGACCACCGTGCGGTCCGACCAGTCCGGTGCGTCGTGGTGAACGTCGAGAGAGCCTTCGACGAGCCACGCACGTTCATGGCCCGGCAGACGCATGTACACGCCCTGGCGGTACCGGCCGGCGACCGCTTCCTTCGGCTTGCCGGCAATCACGTCCGCAAGCACGGTGCCGGACGGATCCTTGAAGGTGAGGCGTGTCGACTTCGCGCCCACCGCCACGTCTTCGACCCCCAGCTTTCGGTGCAGCTCGCGCCGCCGCGTCTTGGGATCGAGGTACCGGAGACCAGCCATGGCGCCGAGCACGTCTTCCACTCGGGTGGATGTCGCCGGATAGCCTCCGATCCCCATGTTGGCCCAGCCGCCTGCGCGCCGGGCGAGGACGAACCGGCCCTCGGCGCGGGATACCTCCACGTGGGTGACCGCGTTGATCCGATCCTTGAACTCGGGAAACACCAGGCCGCCCGTCTGCTCTTCGAGGGCGACGTCGCGATACCGCTCGTCGATCGCAATCCAGCATGCGACGACTGCGGAGACGGTCAGGGCGGCGAGGACGGAGAGACCACGAGTCGGCATGTCAGCCCACGTCTCTCTCCCGGGCGCCGGCGTAGCGGCGGCGGCGCGCATGGCGCACCGTGACGAGCACGATGGCGACTGCGGAGACGATGAGCGGCGCAAGTCCGATGTTGGCGAACTGCAGCCATGAGTCGAGTCGTTCCACGTCCGCCCGCAGACCGCGCTGCACGGCGCGCAGCTCGCGGCGAACGGAAAGCATCTCGCCGCGCAACGCCTCCACTTCGACGCGTTGCTCGCTCGTCAGCGACACCTCCACCTTCAGCTCGCCGGTCACGGGGTCCTTGGTGGTCCGCACCCCTTCCAGCTCCGCAATCCTGTCCTGCGTTTCCCGGAGCTTGTCCTGCAGCTCGCGCTCCTTGTCCTGCAATCGCCGCTCCGCCCGGCGCTCGAGCTCTCTCACCCGGTCGAAGGGGCGTTGCGAGACGCCGCGCGATCGAAGTCCCAGCAACGCGTCGCTGCCGGCGAGGTTGCCGAGCGCATTGATGACGAAATCGCCATTGCCGGCGATCTGTTCTTCAACCTCGCGTCCGAAGAATTGCTGCTTCTGGAGCCAGAATCTGTCTTCGAGCAGGTCCGAGTCCGCGACCAGAACGACGTTGACGGGTCCGTCGGACTTCATCCGTTGCGGGGGGTCGGGATTCGTGGCGAGGTCTTGCGCCGACGGCTCGATCATGCGCGGCGGCGGTCCGTCCGGGAACGCGGTGGCCAGGTCCCCGGTCAGTCGTGCGGCCATGACGTAGGCGCGGTCGTCCGGTGCGAACTTCTCCAGCAGGCCGAGGACGTCGGGCCTCGAGCCTCGCACCTCCCCGGCGTCCACCAGGCTGGAGTTCGTGCTCGACGAGACAAGCGGCTCCAGCGTGAGCGGTGAGCCGCTCTCTCGCACGATGTGGCCCGCGCTGGCCAGATTGAGTGCGGGAAGCTGGCTGGTGATCGGGTCGTCCGACGCCATGTGTTCGCCGGAGACGCCAAGCCACAGGAGATAGTCGGCGGGAACGGGACGCGCGGCCGTTCCGGCATTGACGCGCAACGCCATCGAGCGGTCCGCGACCAGCTTTCCGTCGGGTACCCGGATACCCCACCTCTGGAACAGCGCCTGGGCTCCGCCGGCGGATGACGAGGTGCCGCCGGAACCCTGCGACAGGTCGGACTCGGCCCTGGGGTCGATGAACAGCAGGGCCCGACCGCCCCGGAACAGGAACTGTTCCAGCTCGTACACCGCGCGTTCGTTCATGGCACGCGGATGAACGACCATCATGACGCCGAGCTCCGACGGCAGCGTGTCGACGGATTCGGGGAGATTGACGACGTCGAAGCTCGCCTTCAGATGCCTGCCGATCGCCCATGGCACGAGTACGCTGCCCTGCATCGCGGCGCGCATGTCCCCCAGGATCGGCAGTGAGCTCATGACACCAATTACGGTGGGCTCGGGGTTCGACAGCGCATGAATCATCCGGGCGAGGTCGTACTCCAGGAGTGCCTCGCGTTCCGGCTGAAGGAAGGCGATGCGCTCGGCCTCGTCGACCGAGTTGGTTCCCGCCAGTCCGAAGTACGCGAGCTCGCCGCCACTGTCGACGGGAATGCCCTGAATGCCGAGCGATACTGCCAGGTCCCCGACGTCGCTGAACGGTTCCGGGTCGTGCTCGTGCAGGATGACCTTGCCGGCGGAGGCGGCGGCAATTTCGACCAGGAGCTCTCGCACCCGGCGCCCATAGGATGCGTAGAACGGCACTTCGCGCTCGAGCCGCTCGGAGAGAAAGAAATGGAGCTCCACCGGCTCGTCCATCCCTGCGAGTGTCGCGTGGGTGCCTCCCGACAGCGTGTACAGGCGGTCTTCGGTCACGTCCACGCGTGCGGCGGCAGGTGCCGTGAGGTTGACCAGCGTGTTGACGGCGACGTACAGCACGAAGGCAAGCGCAACGCCGAGCAGCGAAATCGTCCCCGCGCGAGTCACCGGAGTCAGGAGTTCTGCAGTCAGGTGTTCTTCCGGTGTTCGACCGCGACGACGTTGGCGAACAGGAAGAACACGATGGTGGAGATGAAGAACACGATGTCGCGCAAGTCGACGACCCCCCGCGAAACCTTCCGGAAGTGCTCGAGGAAGCTGAAATTCGCGACCGCGTCCAGTACCGCACGCGGTGCCCAGCCGCTGAAGAACTCGAGCACCACGCTCAGTCCGCTTGCGGTGAAGACGAAGCACAGCACGGCCGTGACGATGAATGCGATGACCTGGTTCCTGGTTGTCGCGGAGACGAATGCACCGATTGCCAGATAGCCGCCGGCCATGAAGAAGCTCCCGAGATATCCGGTGGCAATGGCTGCGTTGTCCGGCGATCCCAGGTAGTTGACGGTGAGCCAGATCGTTGTCGTGAGCAGCAGGCCCAGCGTCGCAACCACCCAAGCGGCCACGAACTTGCCCAGCACGGCGCTCGACGTGCTCACAGGGAGGGTGAGCAGCAGCTCGATCGAACCGCTCTTGCGCTCCTCCGCCCACAGCCGCATGGTGATTGCGGGGATGAGGAACAGGTAGAGCCAGGGGTGGAACCGGAAGAACGAATCCAGGGTCGCCTGGCCCCGGGTGAAGAAGCCGCCGAGGAAGAACGTGAAGGCACCCATGGCGGCAAGGAAGACGACGATGAACACGTACGCGATCGGCGTCGAGAAGTAGCCGATCAACTCCCGTCTGCAAATGGTCCACACGTCGCGCAACGGCATCGAACCTCGCGGCGCCGCGGCGTCGATGCGTGATGGCGCCCGCGTCGGCACTTCGTCCGCGTCGTGGACGCCGGCGGTGACGGTGCGGAACACGTCGTCCAGGTGTCCGCGCAGAAGCTGGAGCTGCTCGACAGACCATCCGCGCTGACGGGCCTTGGGAGCGATGCACGAGAGGATGTCGCGGCCGTCCCTCGCCAGGGCCACCAGCTCCACCTTGTCGCTGCCGCCGTTACGGGCTTCGACCGCGGCGACATCGGGCAGCGCCTCCAGCTCCGCATGTACGGTGTCCGCTCCTCCCGACGCGAACGTGAGCGAAACCGCATTGAAGTACCGGGATCGACGCTCCAGCTCCCGAGGCGTTCCCTGCGCGACGATGCGCCCGTCGGCGATGATCAGAGAGCGGTCGCAGACGGTCTCGACCTCATCGAGGATGTGGGTGGAGATGATGATCGCCTTGTCCTGCGACATCGCCCGAATCAGGGAGCGAACCTCATGCTTCTGATTGGGATCGAGGCCGTCGGTCGGCTCGTCGAGAATGAGTACGTCCGGATCGTGAAGCAGCGCCTGGGCGAGGCCGACGCGCCGCTTGTATCCCTTCGACAGTGTCTCGATGGGTTGATCCAGGACATCGGCGATGTTGGTCAGTGCGACGGCACCGTCGATCGCCAGCCGTCCCAATGCTCCGTGCAGTCGCCGTACGTCGGCGATGAACTTCAGGTAGGTGCCGGGCGTGAGGTCGGCGTAGGCCGGCGCGCCTTCGGGCAGATAACCGAGACGGCGCTGCGCATCGATGGGGCGGGTCGCGACGTCGATGCCGCAAATCTCCACGCTGCCGGCACTCGGCGTCAGGAAGCCGGTGATCATCTTCATCGTGGTCGACTTCCCGGAACCGTTCGGCCCAAGGAACCCGAGGACTTCGCCGCGGTCCACGGTCAGCGACAGGTCGTCGACCGCGAGAAGGTGTCCGAACCGCTTGCTCAGACTGTTGGCGGCCACCATCGTGGTCATGGCCATTGCTTCACGTGAGGGTGCATCCGGGAAATCGTACTTGAACCCTGCGCCGTGGGGCACTTCCGAGCGCAAGCGTCGCAGGTGCGTGCGGTTCCGTCGCGTCATCCCGACTCCTTGCGCACGCATCGGCATTGACAGAGCGTGCTGTACCGCCGACTCTTGCATTCTGGTTGCATATTGGAATCCAGACAATGCCGTCCATCACCATCAAGGGTATCTCCCCGGCACTCCACGAACGGTTGAAGGGCACTGCGCGACGACACCACCGGAGCCTGCAGAACGAAATCGTCGCTTGCCTCGAACGCCACGCCGAGAGCCCGCCGCGATCGAAGGCGGATCTGATAGCGGAAGCGGCTGCGCTGCGAGACAGGCTCCCATACGTCGATCACGACCTGGTGGATGAATACAAGCGTAGCGGCAGGCCGTGAACGTCGTCGTCGATACGAACGTCATCGCCTACTACTGGCTGCCGGGCGCGCGCACGGAGAACGCGGTCGCCCTGCGGAAAAGGACTGACGACTGGTTCGTGCCCAGGCTGTGGCGGTCCGAATTCCGGAATGTGCTCGCCCGATATCTTCGTGCCCGGATCATCGGGCGCTGTTTGTTGGTGCATGGGGCGCGTTCGGTACTGCGGTGCGCGGCGCACCGCGACGACCGGCTCAGTCGCTGGGCGCTGGGGGTTCAGGGCGAGCGCGGGACGCACAAGGCGACGGTGGCGCTGGCGAACAAGATGGCGCGCATCGGGTGGGCGGTGGTGCGGGAGCACACCACCTACCGCACGGCGTGAACTCGGGGGCCGGAGTTCTCCACCCCTTGCCCACCGCTGCGCGCGTGTTCGAGGCACGCGGCGCCGTGGACAAGGCGTGGAGAACCCCGCCACAGCGACGAGAACGCGATGGGCAGACCAGGCGCACCGAGCAGTGGCCGCTGAGCCGATAGAGCTGAGGAGGGATCCGACCGAGGAATTGCGAAGGCAGTGTGACGAGCGATGACACCACAGGTCAGACCGGCGTATCGAAACCCTGGCTAATCCGATGGCGGCACTACGACGCCGATAGGTCGATATGGTCGATACGCGCGGATTTTCATCGAGGCCAGAAGGGCGCCGCCCTTCGTCAACAGGCCGGATACACGGCAGCAATCCTGTCCCTGTCACGCTCAACACAAGGCCTTCCAATACGGGAGGAGACCATATACGGCGTCCTGGTTCCGTGGGCGATCGCCAAGCGTCTGAGAACCGGCTTCGACACCATCCATCTTCCGGAGTCCATCGACGATCTGCCGGCATCGGTCGACGTGATGATGGTCGTGCACCCGCGCGCCATGACCGATCGGGCGATCTACGCACTGGAGCAGTTCCTGTTCCGGGGCGGCCGGGCGCTGCTCTTCGTCGATCCCAGGGCCGAATCGGATACGTCGGTCGGACCGGATGCGGCCTCGTCGTCGACCAGTGGCCTCGGTCCGTTGCTTGATGCGTGGGGCATCGAGGTTCCGGACCGCCAGCTCGTCGGCGACCGGTCGATGGCGCTCACGATCAACGCCGGCACCGCGACTCGCCCGGTGCCCGCCGAGTTCCTCGTGTGGCTCGGCGCGTCCACCGAATACCTGGCGCAGGACGATCCGGTGACCGCCCGGCTGCCGGTACTGAACCTCGCGAGCGCCGGCTCCATCCGGCGGGCCGAAGGCTCACCGCTGCACCTCGAGCCGCTGATCGTCTCCAGTCGGGATTCCGGCCCGATCGACGTCGACGCGGTGCGCGGCATGCGACCCGACATCCTCGGCCTGCTGGATCGCTTCCGGCCCGACGGCGAGACCTACGTCCTCGGCGCCCGGCTGACCGGCGAGGTCGCGACCGCGTTCCCTGACGGCCCGCCGCCGCGATCGGTCCCCAGATCGGCGGCGGAGCGCTCGGCGGAGCCGGACCCGCCGCAGCTCATGCGATCCCGCCGGCCGATCAATGTCATCCTGGTCGCCGACGCGGACCTGCTCGCGGACCGGTTCTGGCTCCGCAAGCGTCAGTTCTTCGGACGAGACGTCGAGGAAGCGATCGCGGGCAACGCGGATTTCGTCGTCAACGCGCTCGGCAATCTCGCCGGGAGCGACGCCTTGCTGAAGCTGCGGTCGCGATGCGTCTCGCAGCGCCCCTTCGAGAGAATCCGGGCGCTGGAGCGCGAGGCGGAGAGCCGACTCCGGGACAAGGAGCGCGAGCTGCAGGACAAGCTTCGCGAGACGCAGGAGAAGATCGCCGGACTGGAGGGCGTGCGGGCGACCGAGGACGCACTGACCGGCGAGCGACGGGTGGTGGTCTCCCTGTCCGACGGGCAACGGGCGGAGGTGGAGGCGCTCCGGGGTCGGATGCTCTCGATCCGCAGGGAGCTTCACGCGGTCCGGCGAAGTCTGCGAGAGGACGTGGAGCGCCTCGAAGCGTGGCTTCGGTTCGTGAACATCGGCTTCGTCCCCATCGCCCTGTCGGTGGTGGCGGTCCTTGTCGGCCTGCTCCGTATCGCCCGGCGCCGCCGCTACCACGTCGGTCTGCGCGAGCGAGGCGCGAGCTGACATGCCGACCCTCGGCCTGTCCGTTCTGGCCGTCGTCACGGTGGCCACGGTGATCGCGAGCTGTGTCACGGTCGATGCGCGGTACCGGGAGACGGTCCTGGAGGGCAGGGGAGACGAGGCCGTGTTCCCCGCGATTCGCGGCCGCACGGCTGAGCGGGCAGCGTCGTCAAGATCGAGATCGGACGCTCGGAGGCGGGGTTTGCACTCGAGCGCCTCGGAGACGACTGGGCCAACACGGGCCTGGGCGGCTATCCGGCAAGGGCGGAGCGGATCGAGGCGGTCCTCTCCGAGATCGGGGGCTCGACTATCTCGAGCCGAAGACGACGAGAACGGCGCTCTACCCGAAGCTGGCCGTCGAGGACGTCGGACCGGGCGCCCGGTCCACCCGGCTGACGCTCCGGGACGGAGACGGCGGTATCCTGGCCGACCTCATCGCCGGCAAGGCCGGACCGCGTACTGCGAGCTCCGACCGGGCGGGCGTCTACATCCGCCTCCCCGGCCGCGAGCGCGCGTGGCTCGCCGAAGGCACGCTCGATGTGCACCGCGACGCGCCCGGCTGGTCGGACCGCGAGATCTTGGACATCGACGCGCGCTCGGTCCGTTCCATGACGGTCAGGCATGCGGACGGGGAGGTGGTCGATCTCCACCGCGCCGATCCCGGCGACCGGAAGCTGACGCTGCGGAACCTGCCCGAGGGCGCAGTCGTCGCCCACCAGCACGAGATCGACTTCATGGCAGGGCTGCTGACAGAGCTGTCGTTCGTCGATGCGCGTGCCGGCGGGCCCTCGGATCCCGCGGTCGCACCCGGATTCGAAGCCACCGTCGAGACCGCGGACCATCTGCGCGTCATGTTGCGGGCCGGCAATCCGGCCGAGGACGGGACGCTCTGGGCGGCGATCGATGCCGGCGTAGTGGCCGATGCCGAGGCATCCGGGCAGGTGCGGTCGGAAGCTTCGCGGATCGCTTCGCGGCTCGACGGCTGGATCGTCAAGCTTCCGCGTCGAATCTCGGATCGGCTCGTGATCCGGTTGCACGACA
>JAJDUQ010000055.1 GCA_022826505.1 Gammaproteobacteria bacterium | reverse complement strand
ATCACTCGACCCACTGCGCAGCAGCGCCGCGCCTTCAAGCTGCTCGGTGTTCGGCTGGAACGTACCCAGTAGCGCACCTGCCATTTTTTTGTTTTATCCCGAAAAACAACGGGTTGATTCGTGCATACTCTCGAAGTTCAGGCTAGCGCAGCGGCAAGGAAATTCGACTTTCCCGCCGGCGTGGCGCATGGCCCGCGATTCAGAATGGACCGGCTTCCAGAACTTCCCGCGAGAGCCGCTTGCAGCCGGTTTCGGTGACCACCACCGTCTCGCCCGGTGCGGCGCCGATGCCCCGGGCGTGATCGCGAGTGGTCATGTGCATGAAGAACACCATGCCGGGCTCCACCACCACCGGGTTGTCGCGGTAGAACATCGGCCAGTCCATCCAGTTCGGCGAGAACGTGGTCCCGAGACAGTAGCCGCAGGCGTTGGCGAATCCGGTGATGCCGTGCCGGGTCAGGGTGTCGGCGTAGGCCGCGAACACGTCGCCGACGATGCGTCCGGGGACGAGAGCGGCCTGGCATGCCGCGAGCGCTTCGAGCCCGATGGCGTGCAGCTCCGCATGGCGCGCATTCGGTTTGCCGACCTTGAGGGTGCTCATAAGGCAGGCGTGGTAGTGGCGGTACACGCCCGCGAACTCGACCGTCAGATAATCGTCTTCGGTGAAGTGGATGACTGGGGAATCGGGGGGCATCCGACCTTTCTCCAGCTCCGATCTCCGGAGCGTCGTGTGGGTTCCGGGAAACTAGCATGTCCGAGATCGTGGTCGACTCGGCGCAATCCCTCGACCGCCGCTCCACGTAGCACCGGTCATGACGCCCGAGGCACTCCGACTCGCCATCGACCACTCGGTCGGAGACGGCTCGAGGATGCCGGACGGACTCTTCTCCGGTGCCTGTCCCGGCGCACGGCGTGCGTTCTCCGGGCAGCGTTCGTGAACGCGCCGGGGCAGTCGCGGAAGGCGCTCCGCACCGCCGCACTGACACCGGTGGTATTCTTGCCGGACTGCACGACGGTGTTGCCGCAGATGGCGGCACCTTCGATCTGCTTGCGCACCCCTTGCGGGTTCACGTAGCGGCCGCAGTCGACGGCGGTGTTCACGTGCGGCGCGAAGGCGTGTCGGATGTCCGAATCCGAGGCGCCGAACCGGAAAGCGCCGCGCCGTCTCCGGAACGATCGAAGCCCCGGACGACGTCTCCACGAACAGCCGCCGGCCGGAGCCGAGGTTCGCGAGCCCCGCTCGCGACCTGCAATCGGCCCAATCACATTCCTCTGACATGGAAGGAGGGAATCCAACGATGAACGAATACGTCAAGTACTACCAGAAGGAGTACGAAGCCCGCCGAATTACCCGCCGCGAGTTCGCCGGCAGACTCGGCGCCGCCGGGGTCGGAGCGACCGCCGCCGCCTCCCTGCTCACCGCGTCGGACGCGGTGCTTGCCGACACCCCGGTCAAGGGCGGTCGGATGCGCATCGGCTGGTATACCCACAGCGCGAACGACACCCTGAACCCCAACCGCCTGACCACGACCCTCGACTATCTGCGGGGATTCCAGATCTGCAGTCAGATCATTCGCCACTCGGTGGAGCAGACGATCGAGGCGGACCTCGCCACCGAGTGGGACTCGTCGGCCGACTTGAAGACGTGGCGGTTCAGGATCCGCAACGACATCGAGTTCCACAACGGAAAATCGCTGACCGTCCAGGACTGCGTCTACAGCCTCAACCGTCACCGGGGCGAGAACTCCGACTCGATCATCAAGCCGCTGATCGATACCGCCACCGACGTCAGGGCGGACGGTGACTGGCTCGTCGTCGAGCTCGAGGCGCCCAACGCCGACTTCCCCATGTACCTCGGCGTCTACCAGTGCCTGGTGGTGCCGGACGGCTTCGAGGACTTCGACAACCTCGTCGGCACCGGCCCGTTCGTGATCGACAGCTTCCGGCCCGGAGTCGGCATGCTGGCGAAGAGGAACCCGAACTTCCACCACGAGGGCTACCCTCACGTCGACGAGGTGGAGAGCTTCGGCATCGGGGACTCGGCGGCGCGGGTCAATGCCCTGCTCGCCGGCGACATCCACTTCACGGTCCGGGTCGACCCGAAGTCGATCCCGATCATCGAGGGCGCGCCGAACACCACGATGGCGAGCTCGCCGTCGAGCTGGCACCGGACGTTCCCGATGGTCTCGACCCGAGCGCCCACCGACAACCGCGACTTCCGCCAGGCCATGCGGCTGCTGGTGGACCGCGAGGCGGCTCTGAACAACATTCAGAGAGGACTCGGGATGGTCGGCAACGATGTCCCCATCTCCCCGCTGGACCCCTACTTCTGCCCCGAGATCCCGCAGCGCGACATCGACCTCGACAAGGCGAAGTTCCACCTGAAGAAGGCGGGGATGGACGGCGGCTCCGTCGCCATGCACACGTCCGAGGCGGCCGGCGGCATCCAGTCGGTCGACATGGCGCTCATGATGAAGGAGAACGCCGCGAAGATCGGCTTCAACATCAACTTCACCCGCGAGCCGGCGGACGGCTACTGGTCGAAGATCTGGTTGAAGCCCGACTACCCGATCGTCGGCTCGAACTGGTTGCCGCGTCCCACCGCGGACATGCGTTTCTCGCTCTGCTACATCACCGGGGCGAAGTGGAACGAGGCATTCTGGAGCAATGAGAAATTCGACGAGCTCATCAAGATCGCCAGAAGCACCAGGGACGGCCCGGAGCGCAAGGAGATCTACTGCGAAGCGCAGCAGATCATGTGGGACGAGGGCGGATCGATCATCCCGCTGTTTACCCACTGGATGGACGCGCGCTCCACGAGCCTCGGGGGTCACCGAGCCCACCCGGTGGGCGAGGGCGACAACATGCACATTCACGAGTGGGGCTACCTGATGTCCTGATCCGCGCACGGATGGCCACGTGCGCCGCGAGGGCCGCCGCACCTGCGGCGGCCCTCGCATCCTCGGGACTTCGGTCAATCCCCGGAGCGCCATCCAGACCTGTTCCGGCTCTCGTGGGCAACGCCGTTCCCGGTCATTCCCCGGTGACGCCCTTGCGAATGGCGTACGGATGCGAGTGTGCCTGCGCGCCGGTGGGGCACGAATGCGCGTTCCCGGTCGAGGGCCTGCATGTCCGGTACGCGGACCATGAGCCCGACGGTCCTCGACGCCGGGGGCCGTTGCGTTGTCCGACAGCGTCGCCCGGGGAGACTATCGCAGAACCGGCACCGCCCGGAGGTAGTCGAACAGCGTCTTCGCGATGCGCTGGCGTTCGTCGTCGGGAATGTGACGGTAGAGCGGCGGCATCGAGGTGCCGGCGCGTACCGACGAGGGCTCGAGCACCCATCTTGTGAAGTCCGGCTCCGGATAGGCCTTGGCGATTTCCGCCAGGTTGGCCGGATGTTTCTCTCCTCCGAAGCCGTTCACCGCGTGGCATTGCAGGCAGTAGGTCCTGGCGAGTTCGGCCCCTTCGTGCAGATCGTCCGGGAGCCCGTCGGGCAACAGGGCGCGGTCGGACAGGGAGACCAGGTTCACCTCGTGCACCTGGTACGGCCAGTTGCTCGCTCCCTCCTCGAGCAGGGCCGGATTGGAGATGTTGTCCCAGACCAGATACCAGGGCGCGAGCGGCACGTCGGTCTGATTCTGCCTGGGGTTGTCGATGGTGAACGGGGCGCCGTCCTTTCGCGCAAAGGCGAGGACTGCGGTGTCCTTCATGAACCGGGACACGTCGATGCGTGCGACGTAGCCGTCCAGTGCGCGCAGCTCGACCGTCGTCGCCTGCAGGTGCCAGTCCTTGCCGAAGAGCCGGGCCATCACGTCCACCGCGGGATAGCCGACATACTCGATTGCGACACGCCGGCCGGCGAGGCTCAGATGCGGTTCGTAAACCGTGACGGTCGCCGCCGGAGTTCCCATCCGCTCCTGGAGCCGTTCAGCCGGTGGAAGCTCCGCCGCCGGTGCGCCGGACATCGACAACGCGAGAAACACGGGTAGCAGAAGGGCGGACGAGTTTGCGGTTCGCATGGTGCGGACTCCTGTCGTGGATCGATTCGGAACATCCGCGCGTCGGGCCGATCCGTCGCGCATGTCGGGGCGATGCTCCGCCGACCAACCGCGAAGGCTTACGATATTGTGGGCCCGGTTCGGTATCAAATTCGAGATGGGTGTCCGCCGTGCGGCATGATCGGCCTCGACAGGAGCGTTCCACTGACGGTTCATTTCGAGATCGGCCTGGACGAGGCCGGTTCGTACCGCGGAGAGGCATGAACGATGAACACCGGACTGTTCCCTTGTCGATCTCCTGCCTGCGCTCCGCGCGCGCGTTCGCGCATGTGCACCCGTCAGGTGTGGTCGACGATACGCATCAGGGCGAAGATTGCTCGCCAGCGCCTGATCCCGTGCACCGCCGCGGACTGAAATCGCTCCTCGCCGCCTACCGCGCGCGATGGCCGCAGGAGTCGGCGACCGTCGCGCGATTCGACGCCTTCGTCGACTCGCACCTCGACTGTTTTTGCCGCTCCTGCCGGGTCGGGCACATCACCGGTTCTGCATGGATCGTGGACGAGGCGGGCGACCGCGTGCTGCTCGCGCACCATCGCAAGCTCGGACGCTGGCTGCAGCCAGGGGGCCACAGCGACGGAGACCCCGACACGCTCGCGGTCGCGCTGCGGGAAGCGCACGAGGAGTCCGGCCTCGACGTGCGGGCGCTCGACGACACCATCTTCGACATCGATGTGCACCGGGTTCCGGCCCGCGGCGACGAGCCTGCCCACTTGCACTTCGACGTACGCTTCCTCGTTCAGGCCGAGCACGACCGATTCAGGGTCAGCGAAGAATCGAATGCCCTCGCCTGGGTTCCGGCCGCGAAGGTGGGCGACCTCACCGACGAGGAATCGGTCCTGCGCATGGCGCGCAAGTGGCTCATGCGTCGAGGCGCCGCCGAGGAGTGAGGAGGCGATGCGAACTTCGCCGGCGCATCCGGTTTGAGCCACGTACGTTCGATCCTTCCCCGATGTTCGTGCCACCGGTCTTGCGCCATGACCCGGAGGTTCGAACAAGTTGCGCCGCCATCCGGGACGGGACCGGGCCGGGATCGGACCTGGAACGGAAGACCGGCGGTGCAATCGGCAACCCTGCCGGCCGGCTTCGAAATTGCGGTACGCTCGCCCGCGGCGCGCGGCACGGCACAGGGAATCGAAACAGATGACGAACGTTTTCATCGACGGACAGGCAGGCACGACCGGGCTCCAGATCCGGGAGCGGCTCCTGGCGCGCGAGGACGTTACCCTCATGGAGATTGCGGAATCGTCACGCAAGGATCCGGAGGAGCGGCGCCGCTATCTCAACGAGGCCGACGTCGTCGTCCTGTGCCTCCCCGACGACGCGGCCCGCGAGGCGGTCGGCCTCATATCGAGCAATCACGTTCGGGTTCTGGATGCGAGCACCGCGTACCGGGTCGCGCACGGATGGGCCTACGGGTTGCCGGAGCTCGATGCCCACCAGCGCGAGAACATTCGCGACGCGGCCCGGGTCAGCAACCCCGGCTGTTACCCGACCGGGTTCGTGCTCCTCACCCGCCCCCTCGTCGACGCCGGAATCGTGCCCGCCGATGCGCACCTCTCGTGCCATGCGATCTCGGGATACTCCGGTGGCGGGCGTCGGCTCATCGAGCGCTACCAGGCACGGCGCGCCGAGCACCCGGAATCGCTCTGGCACGTCCGCCCGTACGGGCTCGACCTGAAGCACAAGCACCTGCCGGAAATGGCGCGGTATTCGGGAATCGGCCGGGCGCCGGTGTTCTCGCCGATGGTCGGGCACTTCGCGCAGGGGATGCTCACCATGGTGCCGCTGCACACCGACACGCTGGGAGACGGTGCCACCCCCGAGACCGTGCACGCGTGTCTCGAGGCGCGGTACCGCGACGAGCCCTGCGTCGAGGTGGTTCCGCTGCGGGACGATGAGACGCTCGATGCCGGCTTTCTCGATCCGCTTGCCGCCAACGGGACGAATCGAATCGACCTGTTCGTCTACGGGCACGACTCCCAGATCATGCTGGTCGCGCGCCTCGACAACCTCGGCAAGGGGGCATCTGGAGCGGCGGTACAGAATCTGAACATCATGACCGGAGCCGAGGAGCTGTCCGGTCTGACGCTCTGAGGCGCGATTCCGATCGTTCCTCTCGCGTCAGACAACGCTTGTTCCGCCCTCGTTTCGCCATTGTCGAGCGGACTACCCCAAATGACCGGAGTCCGGTCGCGGAGCGGTCGAATTCCCACGGCTGAAAAAGACTTGGCAGAGCTTCGGAATCGGGCACCTGCTCTTGCGAATGGGCAAAGGTGCCATACGAAGATTCCGCCAGCCGAGTGCAGATTCTTGAACACCCACCCTCTTTCTTGCTGCGCTTCATTCACGATGTGATCTCCGATCGCGGACGACGCGCCCAGGAGGCTCGTCGAAGAAGTGGTTCACGAGAGCGCACCGTGCCGGTCGAGACTGAAGTCGTTCCCGAAAGACGATGGCGCGGTTGTCCAGGCAACGGCCTCGGCCCGGTACATGATTGCGACGGCGGCGACGCGCGACGACGACTCCAACCCGTGCATACCGGGTACCGTTGTCCGGCGACATGTTCGGGATCAATCCCGCCGCCGTTCGTGCCGACGAACGTCGATTCGAGCGTTCGGACACGCTTCGCGGGTGCAGGTTCGACGGACGCCTCTCGCAATTCCGGTCCGTCCCGGAATCGGCTCGCGGGATGGTCCGCAAGCGGGCACGGACCGCCGTTACCGCCGGTACGAATTTCCGCTCGAGTCGTGCGCAACGCGGCGCGCGGAAGCGTTCCTTCAGGTACCGGCGAACGAATCGACGAGTTCGCGCAGCGCTTCCGCCCCGTGGCGGAACACCGGCCAGCCGTCTCCGACCAGCACCGCCTCGATGCCGGGCAGGGCCGCGAGGCGCCGCGCCGACGAACGTGCCGCGTCCGAATCGGTGAGCTTCGCGTCGGGCAGAATGCAGAGACGGCCGCCCTCGTGGGCACGAATCAGGTCGCCGGTGATCAGGGTCGTGCCCTCGAGGGTCAGCGCGAGCTCGCCGGGGGTCTTGGAACCCGCCACCTCGTGGACGACGAGGCCGGGAACGACCGTGTCGCCCTGACCGAGCCAGCCGTCGCACGGGATCGGGAACCCGTCCCGCTCGCCCCGAGGTCCAAGCATCTTCGCGCCGAACCTCTGCGCGAGCCCCACCGCATCGCGGGTGTGGTCCGAGTTGGTGACCACGATCGTCGCGGCGCCGCCGAGTGCATGCAGGTGCGCCTCGTCGTGCGCCGACATCGGCATCGGATCGACGAGCACGTTGCCGCCGCCGCGCACCCACGCCAAGCCGTGGAAGTCGATGTTGCGGGACTCGTCGAAGACGCTCCAGCCGAACAGATCGTCTCGGTGCAGTCGTTTCATTGGCAGTCTCTCCTCCGTACCCGTGCCGCGCCGGTCGGACCGGGCCGGCCGCGAGCGAGCTCGACATCGTGAAGTCGGTGCCGGCAGGCCGTCCCGCCTTGGCCCGTTCGAGCGCGACACCCAGTCGTCCGACCATGTCGTCGACCTCGTCGTGGGTCATGACGAGCGGCGGCGAGATCCGGATGTAGTTCTTGATGACCATCATCACCAGGCCCTCGGCGAGCGCGTGGTAGCGGATGCGCTCGGCCATCTCCGGGTCCGGGGTGCGAGTCTGCGGGTCGGTCACGATGTCGAGCATCCGGTAGAAGCCCATTCCACGCACGTCGCCGATGCACTCGTGGCGCTGCTGCAGGGCCGCGAGGCCGTTTCCCAACCTCTCGCCGAGATCGGCCGCGTGGTCGACGAGCCCATCTCGGATCACGATTTGAAGCTGCTTGAGTGCAACCGCGGCGGGCAGCGGATCGCTCGAGTAGGTCCCTGCCCACGGCAGGCCCTTGGTGCCGGAGGCGCGCTGCGCGATCTCGCGGGTCGTCACCGTGCCGCATACCGGAAACCCGGCCGACAATCCCTTGGCCCAGGTGACGATGTCGGGCGTCACGTCGTAATGCTCGAACCCCCACATGGTGCCGGTCTTGCCGGGCGCGAGCTGGGCCTCGTCGAATATGAGGAGCGCGCCCCAGCGGTCGGCAATCTCTCGCAAGCCTCGCATCCAGCGCTTCGACGGGACGATCATGCCGCCGGCCACCATCATCGGCTCCACCAGTATTCCCCCGACTTCCTGGCTGGTGGTGTGCTCGATCATCTCGGCGGTGAGCTGGAGGCTGATCTCGTCCCAGGCGTCCGGGTCGCGCACCGGCGCACGGTAGTAGAAGGGAGGAACGATGCAGTTGGTCACGGCCGGAAGGCTGAGCGGGCCGAGGCCGCGCTTGCGCGCCCCACCCACCGTCGTCGCGGATTCCGCGGCGAGGGAGCCCCCGTGCAGACCCCGAACCACGGTGCAGATGTCGAAGCCGCCGGTGACGCCCAGCGCCATGCGCATGGCGATCTCGTTCGCTTCGGATCCGGTCACCGCGAAGTTCGTGACGTCCAGATCGCCCGGCAATGTGGAGGCAATGAGCTCGGCGAGCTCGATCGACCAGGGGTTGGTGTACCACGACGACTGGTGAACGAGGCCTTCCGCCTGCTCCCTGATGGTCTCGACCAGCTCGGGGTGCGCATGGCCGAGCACGAGGCACATCATGCCCGCGTTGCAGTCGTAGTACTCGTTGCCGTCGACGTCGATGAGCTTCGCGCCCCGTCCACCGCTGAACACGATGCGCGGCGCGTAGCGCCAGCCGAGGACGGACTCCTCGTCGCGCGCGGCGAGATCGAGGTGGCGGTTCGAGAATGCGAATGACTCGGTTGGGGGTGTGTTCACGCCGTTTTCCCGGAAGTGGGTGGCTGATGGTCGTCCGGCCGCGTGCGAGAGATACCCGGTCTTCGGAGGTCTGTGCGCCGAGGCCGATGTCGGCCGCATGCGGGGTCGATCACTCTGCGCGAACGAGCACCGGTGTGTCCGCTCGCGCGCATCTCGCGCCGCGCCGTCTCAAATGCTCAGGTCCAGCAGGTTGTAGTCGTGAAGTCCCGCCTTCGCCTCCGCGTTCCAGGCGTGGCGTTCGCCGGATGCCGCGAAGGGCTGGTAGGCAAAGGACGTCTCGTCGGGAAACCGCTGGCGCCTCGCGTCGACGGCGTAGCCGATCAGGCGCGATCGAGTGCGGATGCGTTCCTCGTCGTAAACCGCCGGTGCGTTGTGGATGCCGCCTCCGGTCACCCCGAGCACCGACCGACGCCGGTGGAATCCGAAGTTCACCGTCACCCGCCAGTCCGGGCTCGTGTTCGCGAACGAGCCGTGCAGCACCTGCCGGTTGGTCATCGCCACGTCGCCCGGCTGGCACACGATGGGGACCGCGTCCGGCAGCCGCTCCGAGCCCGCGTCGGCAATCATTCCCGCGATGTCCACCTTGCCCCGCCGGTGGGTGCCGGGGACGATCCACACGCCGTTGGCGGGAGTGCTGCCGTAGAGCTGCGCCATGAAGTTGAAGCCGTGGCTGCCCTCGTCCCAGTCCGGGCTGTCCCAGTGGGTGGTGCCATCCTGGTGCCAGGCGACCGAGGCGCCGCGGCCCGGCTCCTTGATGAACAGCGCCTCGTTGAACGGCACGAAGTCCTCGCCGTTGACCGCGGCGGCGACCGCCAGGAGCTTCGGGTGGCCGTAGACGCGGAGCGCCGCTTCGGAGAACTGGAGCGAGCCGAGGATGAGGTAGACGACCTCGGCGGGGGCGTCCGGCGCGGGCGTCGGTTCGGTCATCTTGACCGGGTGTCGGTTGTTGGCCTGGGAAGTGCCGCCGAAGGGATCTCCCAGCGGCTTGGACCAGAACAGGGTAGGGGCCTCGCATCCGACCCCCAGCGCGGGTCGGCCCCGCGCGTCCACGAGCGCTCCCTTCTCCACCGGCAGGCGTTCCAGAATGTCGTGGAGGTCCGCCTCGATGTCGGTCAGCTCCTCCGTGCCCAGCACGTCCTCGAAGACGTAGAAGCCGCAGCGCGAGAATGCGGCGAGTATGTCCGGGTGCAGCGCACCGCCGGCGTCGAGCCGAATGGGGCCACGGTTGCCGAGCGCCATCGCCCGCTCCTCGCCCTCGCGCAGGTACGCCTGCATCGCCGCCTCGTGGGGGCCGTAGTCGACGGCGGCCGCGGTGCTCGTTCGGTGCATGGTCTTCGGCTCGGCGATTCCGGATCCGCGCGGGATGTTAGCGCGTAATTCCGGCGCGCATCAGACCTCGTGCCGTGGAGCATCGTGGTAACGAGTAGCGTGGAACGTTGTGTGTTACTTTGTACTTCCAATGTAACACACGGAGCGTGCCATGCCCCAGGCCACCTTCACCTTTCGCCTCGACGACCGACTGAAGACAGATTTCGCCGATGTCGCCAGGAGTCAGGACCGGACGGCAGCCCAGTTGTTGAGGGTGCTCATGCGCGCAGAGGTCAAGCGCCGCCGCGAGATGGCCGAGCATGACGCCTGGTTTCGCGCGGAGGTCGGGCGATCGCTCGAGGAAGCTGACGATCCGGCCGTGGCGCGGGTCCCGCACGAGGAGGTGAGCGAGCTTCTGCGTCGGGAACGGGTCCGTTTGGCGGCTCCCTCGGATAGCGGGTCGTCGTGAATGTCGAGTGGCTGCCGTCGGCCGTGAGGACGCTCGAAACCCAGCTATCCTGGATTGCCGAACGTAATCCGCAGGTGGCCCTCGACATGGGCGGTGCAATCGAGGCCGCTGTTTCGCGCCTGGCCGACTTTCCGCAAAGCGCAAGGCCGGGTCGCATCTCGGGAACCCGGGAGCTGGTGGTGCCCGCGACTCCGTTCATCGTGGTGTATCGCATCGAGGCGACGGGTGTCGTGATCCTGCGGGTGCTGCACGGCGCGCAGAAGTGGCCTCCCGACTGACGCTCCCGCCGACTTTCCGCGCCTTCGCGGAGGCGGCAGGCGTCACCGCTGGTCCGATACCGGCGACCGCAGCGCCGGCAGCACCTCGCGGGCGGCGAGGCGGATCGCGCCTTCAACGACATCGCGCGGAGTGCCCGGCCAGCCGAAACGCAGCGACGCGTGGGTGACTCCCAGATCGGCGAATCTCCGAAGGTCGGCGGTCACGTCGTCCGGGCTGCCGACGACGAATCGTCCGGTGGCCAACTCCTCGAACGGAGCGGTGAAGTCCTCCTCGCCCGGCAGCGCCTTGTCCTGCCCCCATGCCGCATAGGCCTTGTACTTGCCCTCCAGGAACGGGCGGACGGTGGCGAGGGCCTGCTCGCGCGTGGGCGCGACGAACGTCTCGCGCGACATCGGGAGCGTGTCGGTGCTCGGGTGGCCGTGCTCGACGCGCACGGTGCGGTAGAGCTCAACCTGCCGCGCCAGCGTCTCGAACGGAGCGTGGGGGTTGAGGTACCAGGTCTCGCCGTGGCGGGCGATGCGTCGCACCATGCCGTCGCCGTTCGCCGCTATCCAGATGCGCGGATGCGGCCGCTGCACCGGAAGCACGCCGATGCGCGCGCGGGTGAGGCTCGTGAACCGTCCGCCGAACGTCACCTCGTTCCCCGCCCAGAGCATCCGCGCGAGGCGCAGGGTCTCGAACATCCGTGCGATGCGGTGTTCGCGGTCGACGCCGAACGCCTCGTACTCCTCGTCGCGGTAGCCGAGCGCGGCGTTGATGATGACGCGCCCGTTCGTGAGCACGTCAAGCGTGGCGACGTCCTCCGCCATCTGCACCGGGTTCTGCAGCGGGACGAGCACGGTCGAGAGCAGGTCCATGTCGTCGGTCTCGGCGCTGATGCGAGAAAGCGAGATGAGCGGTTGCAGCATCTGGAAGGGATGGGAGAGGAAGTGCTGTCCGGCGTAGATGTAGTCGAACCCCAGGTCTCGGGCGACCTTCACCAGATGCTGCACGTCGGCGAAGCGCTTCACCATGTCCCCGTCGCGCGAGTGCTGGAGGAGGCCGGAGAGCGAGAGTCCGAATTTCATGGGGCGGTTCCGGGTGCTGGGAGAGGATCGGCGCGTGTCTTTGCAAGGTATCGGATCGGGTACCACGACCGGACTCGTCCCGGCAGGGCGGTCCGGACGCCGCGCTTCCGGGGAAGCGCGTCGCGTGGCACCTGGTCGATTCGGACTTCGACGGCGTCTCCGGATCTACCGGCGACGGCGAGGATTCGATCAGGTCCCCTTGAACTCCGGCTTTCGCTTCTCGTAGAACGACTCGACCCCTTCGCGAAAGTCCTCCGACGAGCGCAGCCGTCCGTAGGCTTGGCCTTCCAGCTCGATGGCGACGTGCAGCGGCGCGTCCTGGGCCGCGTTCAGCACCCCTTTCAGCGTGCGCTGGGCGAGCGGCGAGAAGCCGCGCAGCTCGTCGACGAAGGCGTCGGTCCTCGATTCGAGCTCCGCATCGGGTACGCAGTCGACGGCGATGCCCCACTCGTGCGCCTGCCGGGCGGGGATCCGGCGCGAACGCATCGCCACGTCCTTGGTGCGGGCGATGCCAATCATCCGCACCAGCCGGGCCGACCCGCCCGAGCCGGGGATCATGCCGATGCGCTGCTCGGGGAGCGCAAGCTCGGCGGACTCGGACACGATGCGAAAGTCGCAAGTGAGCGAGAGTTCGAATCCCACCCCGAAGCAGAAGCCGCGGACCGCCGCCACCACCGGCTTGTGGCAGCGCTCCGGCGCGGCGACGTTCCAGGCGAGCTCGGAGACGCGCTCCGGGGTGCTGTCGAGGAACCCGCGGATGTCGCCGCCGCTCGAGAAGTGCTTCCCCTCGCCGCGCAGCACGATGACCCGCACCCCAGGGTCGCGATCGAGCGCCTCGAACACCGCGCGGAGCTGGTCGCGCTCGCGCATGGTGACGACGTTGAGCGGCGGGCGGTCGAGCACCACGTCCGCCCGCTCGCGGTCGTGGTCCACCTCGACCCGAAAGCCGTCGAGATCGCCAGGGAGGTCGGGTGTCGCGGGTTGCGGTGGCTGGTTCACGCGGAGTCCTTTCCGTGGAGTGGATTCGAGCGGCTCGACCCCTGCTTGACGCGAGCGTGTGGGAAATTGGGGCTGGCCGGATCCACGGTCAGTCTTCTGCGTCCCGGATCGACGACAAGGTCCATGTCTTCCATCGGAACCACGCCCAGCCGCACTTCATCGCCGAGCACGAGCGCTCCCACGTAACAGAACCTGTTCCCGAACGCCAGCTTGATCGGGCCGACGTAGGGGACGCTCGCCCTCCTGTCGTCCGCGACGGTGACCTCTCTCATCGAATCGGTCTCCAGGTCGAGCTGGATTGCAACGTGTTCGGGTATGCACGACATGAGCGCGCCGGTATCCACCAGCGCCTTCGCGGCAAACGGGGAGAGATCCCCCCGTCGTGGATTGCTCAGCTCGATCTCTGCGAACACGTGTCCCATCGTCTGTCCGGTCCATCCGGTGAATCGGGTATCGATTCGATACTGACACGGTACGACATGTTCCGGTAGACACATGCCGGCGGACGAATCCGGCCCCCGCCCCGCCCGTGCTACTCCGCCTCGTACTCGCCCGCGAGCAGCATGCGTCGCAGGATCTTCCCTACCGGCGACTTCGGTATCGAGCGCACGAACACCCAGGCGCGCGGGCGCTTGAAGTCGGCGAGAGCGGAGGCCTTGCAGTACGCATCCAGCGTGTCCGCGTCCACCTCCGCGCGGCGGGTGACGAAGGCGGTGATGCGCTGGCCGAGCCGCTCGTCGGGGAGCCCCGCCACCGCGACCTCGGCCACGCCCGGATGGAGCGAGAGCACGCTCTCGATCTCCACCGGCATCACGTTCTCGCCGCCGGAGATCATCATGTCGTCGACCCGGCCGGTGACGAAGAGGTCGCCGTCGGCGTCGAAGTAGCCGACGTCGCCGGTGAAGTACCAGCCGGCGTGGAGCGACTTCGCGTCCGCGTCCGGGCGGCGCCAGTAGCCGGTGAAGGATTCGTCGGATTCGAGCGAGGCGACGATCTCGCCTTCCTGGTTCGGCGGCATGGCGTCGTTCGGATCTTCGCTTCCGATCCGCACGACGCGGATACGCTGGTTGATGCCCGCCTTCCCCGCGGAACCAGGCTTGGCGGGAGCGTCGGGACACACGGTGAAGGTGTAGATCTCGGACGAGCCATAGTGGTTGACGAAGAGTTCGGGGTTGAACGCATCGGCGAGCCGGCGCAGCAGGCCGTCGGTCATCGGCGCCCCCGCGAATCCGAGCTTGCGCACGCTCGACACGTCCGACGATTCGAACCCGGGGTTAGCGAGGAGGTCGTGGTACAGCGTCGGCACGAGGTAGAGGTTGGTGACCCGATGACGCCCGATGAGGTCGAGGGCGCCGGAGGTCTCGAATCGAGGCTGACAGACGAATCCGCCCGAAACGAGCGCCAGCGAGAGCAGCGAGCGCACCCCCATGGTGTGGTAGAGCGGCATCACCCCGAGGGTGCGTTCGCCGTAGCCGTAGCGATTCTGGGCGACGTGGGCGACGGCGGCGGCGCGTTCGGCGGCATGGGTTCTCGGGACTCCCTTCGGGCGCCCGGTGGTGCCGGAGGTGTAGAGCATGACGGAGACGTCACCCGGAACCGCGCGCGAGGTCGCGTCGGCGGGCGAACCGCCGGCGAAGTCGTCGAAGACGACGGTGCCGCCATCCGCGTCGCCTACCGCAATTCGGGGGATGTCGCGGGCGTGCGACGCGTTCGCGACCGCATCGGCCGACACTGGCTCGAAGCACACCGCCAGTGCTCCGGCGTCGTCGAGCACGTAGTCGAGCTCTTCGGGCTTCGCGCGCCAGTTGACCGGAGTGATCACCACCCCCGCGAGCTGGCACGCCCAGTGCAGGGTCGCGGCTTCGAGACGGTTCTGGAGGACGGTGACGAGATGGTCGCCGCGGCGGAGCCCGATCGCGTCGAGTCCGGCCACCGCGCGCCGCGCGCATTCGAGCCATTCGCGGTAGGTGAGCGTCGTTTCCCCGTCGATGATCGCGGTGGCGGACGGCTCGCGTTCGACGACGTAGAGGAGGGTGCGGCCGAGGTCGAGCATCGTTCTCTCTCAGCAGTGGAGCGTGCCGGCGTGGCCGCGTGTGGATCCCGCCGTGGTGCAGGACGGCCTTCGCCGGAACACGTAGAGAAATGACTGCGGCGGGTCGAGCATCACTGCCTGTCGCACGCGGGTACCGGCAGACGCGAGGCCTGCCGGCATTGCACGCACGCCGTCGAATCCTCGAAGGCGTTGCGTGCGGTCGAACCGTTCGCCTGCGGTCACTCGTCGCCTGCCGTGGCCGGGCGTCGCACCACGTCGAGCACGGCATCGACGATGGGGGCATAGCCGGTGCAGCGGCACAGGTGCCCGCCGAGCACCTCGCGGACACGGGCCTCGTCCGGTGCTGGCTCGCGTTCGAGGAGATCGGTGAACGACATCAGGATGCCCGGCGTGCAGTAGCCGCACTGGAGTGCGTGGTGGCGCTGGAACGCCGTCTGAAGCGCGTTGAGCGATTCGCCGTCGCTCAGGCCCTCGACGGTTTCGACGGTGGAACCGTCGACCTGAACCGCGAACATCAGGCACGCGCGGGCGAGCTCGCCGTCGACGCGTACCGTGCACGCCCCGCAAATCCCGTGTTCGCAGCCGACGTGGACGCCGGTGGCTCCGAGCTCGTGGCGGAGAAAGTCCGTGAGCAGGAGCCGGGGCTCGGCGTAGCCTTCGGTGCGCCGGCCGTTCAGGGTTACCGTGACCCGGTGCCGGACGTCCGCGGTCAGTTTCGGCATTCGACGTCGGTCTCCACGGGCCTGCCTCGCACCTGATTCCCGCACATGCGTTCGGCGTTTCGAACATTCGGCGGCCTGGCGTGTCGGTGTTCGATCAGTGCGTTCGGCGCGGGCATCGCATCGCCGCCTCCACCGCTTGCCGTCCCAGAATGCGCACCAGGTCGCGGCGGTATCGCGCGCCGGCATGGTGATCGTCGTCGAAGGGCAGCGACCACGCCAGGGCATTCAATCGCTCGGAGAGCGCGTCGCCGTCGAGCAGCGGAAACTCCGTGACGTGCGGCCGGTCGGAGCAGCCGCCGACCCCCACCCGCACCCTTTCGGCGTTCGCGAGCACGGCCACCGCCACGATGGCGAAGTCTCCGTGCCGGATGCCGAACTCGGTGAATGCGCACCCGTCTCCGGGCACATGGAGCGGGAATCGGACTGCCACAATCATCTCGTCCGGCTCGCAGGCGGTGGTGAGCACGTCGTGCTGGAAGTCTGCGGCCGCCATGATGCGGGTTCCCCGGGAGGAACGGAGCACCACCTCGCCGTCGAGCGCCGCAAGGCACAGCGGAAGCTCCGAGCTCGGGTCGGCATGGGCGAGGGATCCGCAAACGGTGCCGCGGGCGCGGGTCTGGTAGTGCCCGACGAAGGGCAGGGCGCGGGCGAGGAGGGGGAGGTGCGCCGCCAACCCTTCGAAGCGCTCCGTCGCGGCCTGCGTCACCGCGGCGCCGACCTCGATGGCGTCCTCGGTCCGGGTGATGGTGGCCAGTTCGGGTACGCGGGAGATGTCGACGATCACCTCGGGTGCCACCAGCCGCATGTTGAGCATCGCCACCAGGCTCTGGCCGCCGGCGAGCACGCGGGCGTCGTCACCGTGCTCGGCGAGCACCTCGATCGCCTCCTCCGTCGAGGTGGCCCGGACGTAGTCGAAGCGGGGCGGCTTCATCCGGTCGCACTCGTGGCTCGTCGGCCCGGAACGATGCCTTGCTAGCGCCGGCCTTCGTCCCGCTCACGGGCCACCGCGCGATGGCCGATGTCGGGCCGATGCCAGGCGCCCTTCCAGTCCACGGTCCCGACGCGCTCGAGGGCGCGTAGCCGCGCCTCGCCCACGTCCTTCCCGAGCCCGCACACGCACAGTACCCGGCCTCCGGAGGTCACGACGCGATCTCCGTCGCGAGCGGTGCCGGCGTGGAATATCCTGGTGTGGGAATCGCCGGCATCGAGACCGGAGATCGTGTGTCCCTTGGCGTAGTTCCCGGGATAACCGGCCGCGGCCATCACTACCCCGATCGCGGCCCGCTCGTCCCATTCGGGCCGCATGCGCGTCGGATCGCCGTCAATCGCAGCCTCCAGGAGTTCGAGGAGGTCGGAGCGCAGTCGGAGCAGGATCGGCTGCGCTTCGGGGTCCCCGAGGCGGCAATTGAACTCGATGACCCGCGGCGCGCCGCCGGGGTCGATCATCAGGCCAGCGTACAGAAACCCTGTATAGGGGGTTCCCGCGGCCATCAGTCCTTCCACGGTCGGGCGGATGATCTCGCGCATGATGCGATCGTGCGTCGCCTCGTCCACCACCGGCGCCGGCGAGTACGCGCCCATCCCGCCGGTGTTCGGACCCGTGTCGCCCTCGCCCGCGGCCTTGTGGTCCTGCGACGATGCGAGCGGCACCGCCTCTCCGCCGCCGACCACGCAGATGAAGCTCGCTTCCTCGCCGGAAAGAAACTCCTCGATGACGATTCGGCGCCCGGCATCTCCGAACGCCCGGCCGGATAGCATGTCGTCCACAGCCGCGAGTGCCTCGGCCTCCGACTGCGCCACGACCACGCCCTTGCCCGCCGCGAGTCCGTCGGCCTTGATGACGATTGGCGTTGCGTGCTCGCGAACGTGGGCAGCGGCCGCCGCCGGATCGGTGAACTCGGCGTAGCGCGCGGTGGGGATGCCGTGTTCTGCGAGGAATGCCTTGGTGAACGCCTTCGAGCCTTCCACTCGTGCGGCGGCGGCGCTCGGACCGAAGACTCGCAGCCCTTCCGCTGCGAACCGGTCGGAGATCCCGGCCACCAGCGGCGCTTCCGGTCCGACGACGGTGAGGCCGACGGAGCGCTCGTGCGCGAGTGTGACCAGCCCGTCGATGTCCTCCGCCCCCACCGCGACATTCTCGACGCCGTGCTCGTCCGCGGTCCCTGCGTTCCCGGGCGCCACAAACACCCGTGCAACCCGCTTGCTCTGGACGAGCTTCCAAGCCAGCGCGTGCTCGCGTCCGCCGCCGCCCACCACCAGAACGGTGAGGGTGCCGTTCACGGTTCCGGAGCGTCCCGGTTCTTGCGACGGTGTCCCATTACCCGCCAATGCGCACGCGGCCGGAAATGTTGCGCGGAGGCGAATACATCGCCATGCCGTGCTCGCCGGTGTTCTCGTCGCCCACCGCTGCTCAGTGCCGGAAGTGCCGCATGCCGGTGAACATCATCGCCATGCCGTGCTCGTCCGCCGCGGTGATGACCTCGTCGTCGCGCACCGAGCCGCCCGGTTCGATGACCGCGGTGATGCCGGCCCCGGCCGCGGCGTCGATGCCGTCGCGGAACGGGAAGAACGCATCCGATGCGAGCACCGAGCCTCGAACCTCGAGCCCCTCGTCCATCGCCTTGATGCCCGCGATTTTCGCCGAGTAGACGCGGCTCATCTGGCCCGCCCCGATGCCGATGGTCATGCCGTCGCGGCAGTACACGATGGCGTTCGACTTCACGAACTTCACGACCTTCCAGGCGAAGAGGAGATCGCGCAGTTCCGCCTCGGTGGGCGCGCGCCGGGTCACCACCTCCAGGGCTTCGGCGGTGACCGCGCCGGCATCGCGGTCCTGGACCAGCAGCCCGCCCGCGACCCGCTTGAAATCGAACGCCGCGCGAGGCGCGACGGGGAACTCGCCGCACTCCAGCACCCGTACGTTTTCCTTGCTGGCAAGCGGTTCGATCGCCGCGCCTTCGACGCGGGGTGCGACGATGACCTCGACGAACTGCCGTTCGAGGATGGCCGCGGCGGTCGCCGCGTCGAGCGGGCGGTTGACGGCGATGATGCCGCCGAACGCCGATGTCGGATCGGTCCTGAACGCGCGATCGTAAGCGTCGTGAATGTTGCCCCCAACCGCGACGCCGCAGGGGTTTGCATGCTTGACGATGACGCAGGCCGGCTCCTCGAAGCTCTTCACGCATTCGAGGGCGGCGTCGGTGTCGGCCACGTTGTTGTACGAGAGCGCCTTGCCCTGGAGCTGTCTCGCGGTCGCGACGCTTGCCTCCACACCGGCGTGCTCGACGTAGAACGCGGCACTCTGATGCGGATTCTCGCCGTAGCGCATCTCCTGCGACTTCTCGTACTGGAGGTTCAGGGTGCGAGGGAACGGCGCAGGCGGCGATTCCGTGCCGTCCCGCGCTCCGAGGTAGCTCGCGATCGCCCCGTCGTAGCGCGCAGTGTGTTCGAACGCCTTGGCGGCCAGGCGGAATCGGGTGGCGGCGGAAACCGAGCCGCTCGCACGCAGCTCCTCCAGAACGGTTTCGTAGTCGCCCGCGTCGACGACGACCGTCACCCACGCATGGTTCTTCGCCGCGGCGCGCAGCATCGCCGGCCCGCCGATGTCGATGTTCTCGATTGCGATCTCGAGGTCGCAGTTCGGATCTGCCACCGTGCGCTCGAAGGGGTAGAGGTTGACGACCAGCAGATCGATTCCGGCGATGCCATGCTCGCGCATCGCCTCGGAGTCGGTGTCGCGCCTCGCAAGAAGGCCACCGTGGATCCGCGGATGCAGGGTCTTTACGCGGCCGTCCATCATCTCCGGGAACCCGGTGTACGAGGAGACCTCGACCACCGGTACACCCGCATCGCGAAGCCGGCCGGCGGTGCCGCCGGTCGAGAGGATTTCGATGCCCTGACGGCGAAGAGCGCGAGCGAATTCGACGATTCCAGTCTTGTCGGAGACGCTGACGAGGGCACGCGTGATGGCGCTCATTCACACTCTCCCCGTGCTTGGTGCACCGAGTCGGACGTCAGATGAGATTGTAGCGTCGGAGCTTCTTGCGCAGCGTGGCCCGGTTGATGCCGAGCATGGCCGCCGCTCGGCTCTGATTTCCGTTCGCGTGTGCGAGTACCGTTTCCAGCAGCGGGGCCTCGACTTCGGACATGACGAGGTCGAAGAACTCCGACACCTCGTGTCCGTCGAGGTTGAGAAAGTAGTTCTCCACCGCTTCCTTCACGCAGGTTCGAAGGGGCTCCGACTTGCGGTTGTCCGGGACTTCCAGGCGCAGCGCGGAATCTCGGCGCTCCTGCGACGAGCCCGGTGGACACGGACCGTCGGAGGCACTCACGCCGCGAGTCTCATGGGCGCTTCATCGAACGCACGATGGAAGAATTCGCGGGTGAGAGCGAGCTGGCGCTGCGCGCACTCGACCCGATTGACACCGCGCCAGAATTGTTCGCCGTTCGGCGATGCCTTGCAGTACCACGACAGGTGTTTGCGTGCGACTCGGACTCCGACCGCTTCGCCGTAGAACGCGTGCAGCGCGCGCAGGTGTCCGAGGAGCACTTCGGCCCGTTCCAGCTCGTCCGGCGGTTCGACCTGCTTGCCCGATTGAAGATGTGCCGCGATTGCGCCGGGCAGCCAGGGGTTGCCCTGGGCGGCACGTCCGACCATGACCGCGTCCGCACCGGTAGCGGCGAGCACGTGGCGGGCCTGTTCGGGGCTCGCGATGTCGCCGTTGGCGATGACCGGGATGGAGATCGCTCGCTTCACGGCGCGAATCGAGTCGTACTCGACGGGGCCCCTGAACGCACACTTTCGTGTGCGCCCGTGCACCGCCACGGCCGCGACGCCGGCCGACTCCGCAATGCGGGCGATCCGCACCGCGTTGCGCCGATCGGGTGAAGGACCGGTTCGAATCTTGAGTGTCACCGGCACCTCGACCGCCGCAACCACCCGCTCCAGAATGCGTCCCACGAGAGGTTCATCGGACAGCAGCGCGGAGCCTGCCGCCACGTTGCAGACCTTCTTGGCCGGGCAGCCCATGTTGATGTCGATGATGTCGGCGCCGTGCGCGACGTTGAACCGCGCCGCATCGGCGAGGTGAACGGGGTCCGCACCGGCAATCTGGACCGACCTGGGCGCGGGTTCGCCGCAGTGATCGATGCGCTGCAACGTCTTGCGGGTGGTGCGCAGCCGCGGGTCGCTCGCCACCATCTCCGATACCGCCAGACCGGCGCCGAGTCGGCGGCAAAGCTGGCGGAACGGCCGGTCGGTCACCCCGGCCATGGGCGCGAGCACGACTCGATTCGGTACGAATAACGAACCTATCTGCATCGCAAGCGTCCCCGGAAAGGCGCGTGCTGCCGGAAGTTCTGCGGTGAAGTGGTGGATGAAGCGATCCGTCCCCCACGGGCGAATCTATACGTATCGCGCCGGTGAGGCAATTGACGCAAGTCACTTGGTGTCGATGGCCACATGGACACCCGAATTCGACCCGAAGGAAACCCGGTCGGAATGCGGCTTCACGGGCAGTTCGGGTGTGCGGGGCGGCGTAATCGGGCAGACCGGCTTGCGAGCGACGTCACCGGGGTCGACGCGTGCCGTCGAGCCGTATCCATCCTTCGCTCGCGCCTCCGACGTCGCAGACAAACGTGCCGCGATATGCGTCGATGACTTCGCCCGCCTGTGATTCGAGGATGCCGGAGAGCATCAGGCCACCCCCGGTCATCGCATGCGCCGACATCACGGGCGCGAGCTCCACGAGCGTTCCGGCGAGAATGTTCGCGACCACGAGCGAGGCGGGCTCGACGGTTGCGCTGGCGGACGCCTGCGCCGCGATGACATGTACACGGTCCGCCATGCCGTTGAGCCGGGCGTTCTCGGCCGTCGCCAGCAGCGCCTGGGGATCGATGTCGACTGCGAGCACCCGCCGGGCGCCGAGCGCTGCCGCAGCGATGGCGAGGATTCCCGAACCGCAGCCGTAGTCCACCACGTCGATGCCGATCGGAGGCGCCGCAGCCAACCGTTCGAGGCACAGTCGGGTGGTGGCGTGGCGTCCCGAGCCGAAGGCGAGCCCGGGCTCGAGACGAATGGTGATGCGATTCGGCGGGGGGACAGCCCAATCCGGGCCGATCCAGAGGGCCCCGACCTCGAGCGGGACGATGTCCTCGCGCGAGGCGGCGATCCAGTCCCGGTCGGCAATCTCCCGTACGCGCAGATTCGTCACGGCCGGTACGTCCCGCAGTATCGGGCGCATGCCTTGCGGGTCGATTCGATGCTCGTACAGCGCTCGCACTCGGACACAGGGCCAGAGTGGTGTCGCCCCGGGAGCGGGCTCGAGCTGCGGGTCGTCACCGGCGTCCTCGAGCGTGACCGACACCGCGCCCGCTGCCTCGAGGTGTTCGCATACCGCGTCGAGCCCGGTGCGTTCGCATTCCAGCGAGAGCTCGAACCAGACCCGCTTCTCGGTGCTCAGGGCGCGATTCCCAGCTTTCGCTCCAGGTAGCCGATACCGGTGCCGCCCTCGAGAAAGGCGGCGTCCCGGCAAAGCTCCAGATGCAGGGGGATGTTGGTTTCGATGCCCTCGATGACGATCTCCTCGAGTGCCGTCGCGGTTCGCGCGATGGCGAACTCGCGAGTCTCGGCGTGCGCGATGAGCTTGCCGATCATCGAGTCGTAGTAGGGCGGCACTTCGTACCCGGTGTAGATGTGGCTGTCGAGCCGTATGCCGGGACCGCCGGGCGGATGAAACATTGAGATCGTGCCGGGGGACGGACGAAACGTCGTCGGATGTTCGGCATTGATCCGGCACTCGACGGCGTGTCCGTGGATTCGGATGTCGTCCTGCGCGAACGCGAGTTCCTCGCCCGCCGCGATGCGGAGCTGAGTCTTGACGATGTCGATGTCGGTGATCAGCTCGGTGACGGGATGCTCGACCTGCAACCGCGTATTCATCTCGATGAAGTAGAACTTGCCTTCTTCGTACAGGAACTCGAAGGTGCCCGCGCCGCGGTATCCGATCTCGCGGCATGCGGCGACGCATTGCGCCCCCATCGCTGCGCGCACGTCGGGATCGATTCCCGGAGCCGGCGCCTCCTCGAGCACCTTCTGGTGCCGGCGCTGCATCGAGCAGTCGCGCTCGCCGAGATGCACGACGTTTCCGTGCGTGTCGGCCAGGATCTGGAACTCGATGTGTCGCGGGTTTTCCAGATACTTTTCGAGATACAAGGCATCGTTGCCGAATGCCGAACGGGCTTCGGCGCGCGTGAGCGATACTGCGTTCAGCAGTGAAGCCTCGGAATGCACGACCCGCATTCCGCGTCCGCCGCCACCCCCGGCCGCCTTCACGATCACCGGGAAACCGATGGCGCGGGCGATGCGCAGTGTCTCCCGGGGGTCATCTCCGATCGGACCTTCCGAGCCCGGAACGCATGGAATTCCCGCGCCCCGCATCGCCGCGATCGCGGAGAGCTTGTCCCCCATGAGACGGATCGTCTCCGGCCGCGGACCGATGAAGATGAAGCCGCTCTGTTCGACCCGCTCTGCAAAATCCGCGTTCTCCGAGAGAAACCCGTATCCGGGATGGACGGCAACGGCGTCGGTCACCTCCGCTGCACTCACCACCGCGGGAATGTTGAGGTAACTCTCGGCGGAGGCGGGGGGGCCGATGCACACCGATTCGTCGGCGAGGCGCACGTGCTTGAGGTCCCGATCGGCCAGGGAGTGCACGGCCACGGTGCGAATCCCCAATTCGCGGCACGCCCGCAGGATACGCAGGGCAATCTCGCCCCGATTGGCGATGATGACCTTGGTCAGCATCGGTTCGCGACCGCTGTACGGTCGGCTCGTTGCCGAGGTGCCCGGAACGGCATCACTGGAGATCCTGGTTGAACTCGGCAGGACGCGGCGGCGGTCACACGTCGGTATCGATGACGAACAGTGGTTCGCCGTACTCCACCGGATGGCCGTTCTCGGCGATGATCGCCTTCACCTCGCCCGCAACCTCCGACTCGATCTGATTGAGAATCTTCATCGCCTCGATGATGCACAGCGTATCGCCCGCAGCGACCCGTTGACCGACGGAGACGAAGGGCTTCGAGCCCGGAGAGGATGCCTGGTAGAAGGTACCCACCATCGGGGACGTCACCACGAATCCGGGCGGAAGCTGGCTGTCCGTCTCGGACTCCGGTGCAGCGGCAGCAGACGGCGCAGAGCCTCCGACCGGCAGGGGCGCGGCAGCGGGTGCCGCCGTCGAGGCCGCGTGATAGTGGTGCACGGGGGCCGCCGGAGGATCGCGATGTCGCGTGACCCGTACCGACTCCTCTCCTTCGTGGATCTCGATCTCGTCGACGCTGGAGTTCTCCAGGAGGTCGATCAGCTTCTTGACCTTGCGAATGTCCAAGCTGCGCCTCCTCACGCCCCGTCGCCCAAGCGCGACAGTGCGGCCTGGTATGCCAGGCGATAACCTGTTGCACCCAGCCCGACGATCACGCCCGCCGCGACATCCGACAGATAGGAGTGACGCCGGAACGGCTCGCGTCGGTGGATGTTCGACAGGTGGATTTCGATGAACGAAAGCCCGGTTGCGAGAAACGCGTCGCGGATGGCGACGCTCGTATGGGTGTAGGCGCCAGGGTTGATGATGGCGCAGTCGACTCCGTCCCGTGCCGCCTGGTGAATGCGCTCGACGAGTCCGTGCTCGGCGTTGCTCTGGAAACACTCGAGCCGGTGGCCATCCCGCTCGGCGAGTGCGGCGAGATCCGACTCGATATCGGCGAGTGTGGTGTGGCCGTAGACTTCCGGTTCGCGGGTGCCGAGCAGATTCAGGTTGGGGCCGTTCAACAGCAGCAGATTGGCCATGCGGTTTCTCTTCCCAGGCGATGGATTCAGCGATATCCGGTGTGCCGGATCACGAATGTTCGGTACAATTAGTCGTCAAATCGTGAAAGATAGGCGCAGATTAACATATTCTCGCAATCCGCCGGACTCATGAAGCTCGTTCAGGGAAGCAGGGCACGGATCTTTTCCTCCGTCTGCTCGAGGGTCAGCTCTCCCACATGACGATCACGGATCGCGCCGTCGGAATCGACGAACGCGGTGAACGGCAGCGCTGTGGCCCGGTTGCCGTAGGTACGCAGGAGATCGAGGCTTTGACGGGAATCCGCCATGGTCGGGTAGTTCATCCCGAGTTCATTCGCCATCGCGAACGCTTGCTCCGGATCGTCCACCGCGACACCGACGAATCGGACGTCGTGCGCGCGAAATGCCTCCTGAACGGACACCAGCATCGGAATCTCGTGCACGCAAGGGGGGCACCATGTCGCCCAGAAGTTCACCACCCTGACCCTGCCGTCCCAATCGGAGAAGCGGTGCGCCCGCCCATGCTGGTCGGTAAAGCTGAAGTCGACGGCCTTGTCCGACGGTTCGGCGGAGGACGACTCGATGACCTGACCGCCGCGAGTGCCCCATGCGGAATCTCCCGGCCCCGCCCCGGCCATCCGCGGCTCCTCGCGCCGCCAGCGCGACACCGCGAATCCAGCCGCGAAGGCGCCGGCGCCGAGCACCGCACCGATCATCAGCCCACGCCGGGTGATCATCACGCGCCGAGTGCCGCGTGCATTGCGGCGGCGACCCGCATTGCTGGTAGGGTATGGGTATGAGACTCCTTCACCTGCTCTTCCTGCTCTTCATCGTGGTGCCGATCGCGGAGATCTACCTGTTGCTCGAGGTCGGTGGCGTGATCGGAGCGATTCCCACCATCGGTCTCGTCGTGCTGACCGCGGCGGCCGGTGCCGTGCTCGTTCGCGCCCAGGGATTCTCGACCATCATGCAGGTGAGAAGAAGCATGGACGCGGGCGAGGTCCCGGCGGTCGCGATCATCGAAGGCATTTTCCTGCTCGTGGCGGGTGCAATGCTACTGACTCCCGGGTTTCTGACCGATGCCGTCGGATTTGGTTGCCTGATCCCGCCGCTGCGGCGGGCACTCATCCTGCGATTCCTCGAGACGCGGGTGATTCATCCACACCACCCCGGACCTGCGCCGCACCATGGACATGTAATCGAAGGCGAGTTCAGGCGCGAGGACTGAATGCCGACAGGTCGCCCGAGAGCATATCGAACCGGGCCGCACTGGATGTAGGCCCGAAGCCAACCTTCGGCTTGACCCTTCCACCAGCGCACGACTCGGCCCGCGTTCAACCGGATCTCGGCCGCGGACACGGGCGGGAGAGTCTCGTTTCCCGTCTGGCTCCGGGACCGCGGTCAACGGACCGGAACTCTCAGGCTCGACTCGCTCGGACGGGATTCCAGATGCCCGTTTCGGCTCTACCGGGTCAGGTCCGGCCGGGCACCGATCCACGAGTACCGCAGCCCGGCGACGGTCCATCCGGCTTGAAATGGCTCGCATCTGCGTCGGACGGACCTTGACATCGGCCGACCCGACCCTATGATTGGCACCCGCCTAAGTAGAGTGCTAACAACGAGACTGCAGGCATCGAATTGCGGATGTCGTGCGGTCGCGGCTCTGAACCCATGTCACGAACCTCAGCAGGAGATGAAACTTCATGAACATCAGACCATTGCACGATCGGGTGATCGTAGAGCGCGAGGAAGAGGAGCGCACGTCGGCGGGCGGGATCGTGATCCCCGACACCGCCACCGAGAAGCCGGTCCGCGGCAAGGTACGGGCCACGGGCAACGGCAAGATTCTCGATGACGGCTCGGTGCGTGCGCTCGACGTCGCGGCCGGTGACACGGTGCTGTTCGGCAAGTACTCGGGCACCGAGATCAAGGTCGACGGCGAGGACCTGCTGGTGATGCGCGAAGACGACATCATGGCGGTCATCGAGGGCTGAGCCCCGCGCGGGACAGTGTTTCGACCCGGATTCTGA
>JAJDUQ010000267.1 GCA_022826505.1 Gammaproteobacteria bacterium | reverse complement strand
GGCGGCGGCGGCTGCGCCGCCGTCAGCTCCGGGCGGCTCCGTCTCCGTCGGCGGAGGACTCGCACAGGCCGTCAACTCGCGCAAGCAGCTCCTCGCCCGTCTCGCACTCGAGCAGCCACTCGCCGACCTCGCCCGCCCGCTCCGGGTCGGCAATCTCCGCCAGCCGCCCGGCCAATCGCTCCGCCGTCTCCGCTCCGAACTTCCGCGCCGCCAGCCGGCGCATCAGGCCGATCTCGCCTTCTGCGCGCCACTGCACGGTCCAGTCGATCACCTTGTCGTCCAGCATGGTTCCTGCCTCCCTTGGGTTCGTCAGTGGCGGCAGCTCCGCCCCCGGACAGTACATCGGCAGATGTACCACCCCCAACCACTTCCAGAATGCCTTGAGCAACCCGTCGTTCTCAGGCTCCCACAGTCGTGCGACCAAGCTCTGGAACTGCCGCCCCATCGTCGCGGGGTCGCGGCTGCTAGCCAGGCGAACGAGCTCCGCCATTCGGTTGCGTCCCTTGGGCAGGACTCCAGTATAGCCGCCCACGTCGAGCACGAAATGGCGCTGCGACGGCTGATAGGGGGAGAGAAGCGCTCCGTGCGGTGCCAGCAGCGGTGCGATCTCCGCGCGCGGCGCCCACTGCCCGCGGCCGTGGTAGAGAACGACGAAGAGCACCGGGGGGAGAGGCTTCGAGGGGGCGTTGCGCAGCGACTCCTGATACAGCAGCACGGTATAGTCGAGGATGCGTACCGCCATGGTCCGGTCCACCGTGGACTGGAACTCCAGGCACACCATCACGTCGAGATGCCGGTCGCGGCCCCGCACGCGCCAGACCCGGTCCTGAAGACGTTCGCGCAGGCCATCGCTCACGGAGGCTGCGGACCAAGGGGCGAGGGTAGCGAGGTCGAGGTCGGTGGCCCATTCGCGGAGTATGAATCCGGCGAGCAGGTCGCGCACCAGGTCGGGGAAGGAGAACAGGCGCTTCCAGGCGCGGTCGTGCGGGATCACGGGCAGGGGCTCCGGGCGTCGTCGGGTGCCTCGACCGGAGCGCCGGCGGCGTCGCGCGCGTCCCTGCCGAGGCGGCCGCTGCCCCGGCGCCCGGTCGATGGCTTCGGGGAGCGTGCCTCGCGCCGAGCCGTGCGTCTACGGGCATTGCGCCCGTCATGCGTAGGAATTCCGCCCGCTCGTGCGTACGCCGGAGGCGGACCGGATGCCCGCGCCTCCGCTTCGGTGGTGCCCAACGCCGCTCGACCGCCCAGGATGAACGCCCGTGCCGGCCGCGTAGCGCCGGCCGCGCCGCTCGTGGGCGAGACCCTGCCCGGGTGCGGCGAGGCGCTCGGCCTCACCCGGCCGGCCACCCCCATCACTACCCGGGACCATCAAGGTCACCCCGCGATGGCTCGCGAAGCGAACGCCGAGAGGAGGCCGTTCCCTTGCCACCGTCAAAGGTTGCAGAGGAGCGGGGCATGAAGGCTATCGCCGCCGCTACCGTCATCTACTTTCGCGGAGAGCTGCGGCGCGCGCGCGAGCGGGCGCTCTCCGACGGAGAAGGCTATCAGCCCATCCTGTTCTCGGTGGAACGCCTCGGCAGACAGTTGTGGCCGAACAGCAACGGGCTGGGTGGATTCGCCGGTGGTTTCCAGGGACTGGTCAAGGAGCACCATCCCCTGGCGGGCAAGGGTGCGGACGATCACGAGCTCCCATTCGCGCGGCGATACGACATCGTGCGCGAAGCGAGAAACGACGCGATGCAAATCGGCGCGTTCGATCTGATGTGAAGCCGATGGCCGGATGCCGGACGACGCCTTCTCCCAGCCCGACCTGCGAAGTCACCGGGCCACGGAGCCGCGCCGACCGAATGCCATCGCGGAGGCGCGCATCCGCTATCGGCGAGCGAATGGACGAGAGAGACGGGACTGGGATTCGATGAGCACGATGCAGGTCACGGCGGAAATCGCGACGCGGACGGAGCGCGCAGGAGTCGCGGGGCCGCGTGCGCGCCCCGCGTGGCTCCGCGACGCCCGCTTCGACAGTGCGTTCATCCTCGGGGGGATCGGGCTCGCGCTCCTCTCCGGCACGGTGATCGTGATCGAGCCGTCGCTGTTCTACCCGATCCTGCTCCTGGATATCTGGGTCCTCGGATACCACCACGTGATCTCCACCTTCACCCGGCTCTGCTTCGACCGGGCGAGCTTCGAGGAGCGCGGGTGGATGATCACGCACCTCCTGCCCATCGTCGCCCTGGCCACCATCCTCGTCGCCTGGCAGATCGGGCTCTGGGTCATCGTCACCATCTACTTCTACTGGCAATGGTGGCACTACGCGCGGCAGAGCTGGGGGGTGTCCCGAGCCTACCGCCGGGCGGACCCCGCCGCCCTCTACGAAGACGGCTGGCTGGACCGGGCCATCTTCTACGCGATCCCGGTCTACGGAATCCTGCTCCGGTCGAGCGAGGGCCACACCCGTTTCCTCGGCATGGAGCTGTGGACGGTGCCCGTCCCCGCCCCCGTCGCGAGCCTTGCGGGGTACGCGGCCGCCGCCCTGCTGGCGGTGTGGGCCGCGAGAAGGCTCGTCGCCATCGCCCAAGGGCGCCTCGCGGCGGTGCACACCCTCTACCTGCTGACCCACCTCGCGATCTTCAGCGTCGCCTACGTGTGGCTCGACGACATCACCTTCGGCTTCCTCATGATCAACATCTGGCACAACTGCCAGTACATCCTCTTCGTGTGGATGCAGAACCGCCGCCGCTTCGACAAGGGCATCGACCCCCGGGCGCGCTTCCTCTCGTACCTCAGCCAGCCGGGCCGGATCTGGCTCTACCTGCTGGCCTGCACCGCAATCGCGGGAGCGGTGTACGGCGGCCTGCTCCAGGCCATCGACTGGCTCTTCTTCGCCGGCCTCTCCGCCACCCTCGTCCTCTACCAGATCGTCAACTTCCACCACTACATCGTCGACGCCATCATCTGGCGCTCCCCCAAGCCCACCCCGCCC
>JAJDUQ010000223.1 GCA_022826505.1 Gammaproteobacteria bacterium | reverse complement strand
ACCGGCCGAATCTCGATGCGGCCGTCCAGGTGCACTCGCACGATGCCGCGGCGGCCGATGTAGCAGAGCCGGTCAACCGGGTTGAAGGTCTCCGGGCTCCTTCCGGTTTCCGCCAGCCATGCGTCGATCAGGCGATTGCCGAACCTGTCCGGAAGCGCGTCCGCCAGCATTCCCGGCAGACCCCTGAACGATTCCCGGTTGAGAGCCGGGAACTCGTAGGGTGTCTCTCTGGCGGGCATCGTCAGAGGCGCAACCTCGATGCCCGCGCCGACGAAAGCCGGATCGTACTGGAAGACCCCGAGGGCGCGCGTCTCGTCCCATGACACCGCCCCGATGCGCCGGCCCCAGAGGATGACGTTCGCGTCAGTCATGCGGGCCGTCGCCCCATGTCCAGGTCGGGTCGCGGTCTTTCCGTGGTCGCGGGCGTGCGCGCCGACGTTCGGAACGGGTGCGCGAGACGCGCTCAATCGGGCGGATTCGGCCCGTGGGTATCGCGCCCAGAACGGCATCACCCAGGTCCAGAGCCAGGGCGACGCGCAGGAAGGTGTCGAAGGTGGAAGATTCGCCGGCTTCGACGCGCCGCAAGGTGCGCAGACCGATTCCGGCATCCCTTGCCAGCATGGATTGCGTCACGTTGCGGGACAGTCTCAGTCGTGCCAGGCGGGACCCGATCTCGATTTCGAGTTGCCGAGATGTGCTCGCGTGCTCCGTAAGCGGCATATTGTGACCTCTCAATGCGAGAATTCGCATATTGAAGGTCAAATATGACCGCTCAATTGATATTGTGTCAAGAGGTGATAAATAGCCTCATAAACAAATAAATCGATATAAAAAGCCTTATGTGACTCTTTATAGCCCTGGTAGTCCTTGTCGAATGACCGGGTTTCGCGGCCTGCACGCTCCGCTCCCGGGGCCGACGCCCGGAGCGGCGCAAGGCACGCATGAGCTTCTTCCGACGGTGGAATGAGTCCGGATCGCGGGCGTCAATGCGAGGTCATCGGCACCGCCGTCGACTCGACCATGGTGCGAGAGCGCAGATCTTGCATGGGCTTGAAGAGACCGACTTCAGGCCATCGAGCTGGCTTCAGCCGTACCGCTGCTCGATCTCCGACAGTCTTGCTTGCATGAATGCATCGCGCTCGTCGCCGCTCAGGGAATTCGACTCGATGGTGGCCTTGATGACGTCGGCCGCGATGCCTCGTCGCGCCTTGACTTCCGATTCCGGGGTGGATGCCTGCGGGACCAGAAGAATGTTTCCCGAACAGTAGCTCTTCGGCCTGCCGCCGCAGGATTCGAGCCAGGTCTTGATGCCGTCGGCCGACGCGGCCGGATTCTGTCCGTTCAATGCGTCGCGAAGCATCTTGCGAAAGAGATACACCCCCTGGTCGAACTTCATGGGGCTCTCGAGCGCATGCACCGCGATCCGCCGCTGGCTGCATACCGCCTCGTAGTCGCCGGGAGCGTGCTGCGCTTCGTGGTAGGCGGGTCGCTCGCGGTGGTCCTTGTAGACGGGGGGAAGCTCTCCCTGGCCGTACTGGAGCCGTTCGGGCCGGCGCATCCCGCACTGGCCCTCCAGAAAATCCATCTTCTCGAAGCCCACGAGGTGCCTCTTGCCGACATCGCGGGTATCGATGTGGGGACCGAACACTCGCCAGCCGATCATCTTGCTGTTGTGGTCGTCGACCGGAACCGACCAGCGGTGCATGTGGACCCGGCTGAAGTGCTTCCGTTTCGACCCGTCCTCGAAGAGGTAGGAGTGGAAGCTGACGTTCGGCAGGATCTGATGATTGACCCGAATGAAGATCTTGTTCTCGTCGAAGCGCCGCGACGAGGTCCACGCCATGGTGCGACCATCATCGACCGGAAAGAACTGCAGGTCCGGTCGAATCAGATACGGCGCGGCGCCCGCCTCGGTGAACGTCGTCCCCTGCTCGTGGCCCGGCACCAGCGCGGTCGTGTGCAGCGGAATGTGGTGATACTGGTCGACCGAGTTGTCCTGGACCTGCATCCAGTTGCAGGTCTGGTGATTGCTGTAGGGGACGAGCTCGTCGTCGGTGTGCACCGTGTAGTCGCCTTCCCAGATCGGAAACGGTGGCTCGTCGCCGGGGGGGCCCATGTAGGCGAAGACCAGTCCGTGCTCCTCGCGTGCCTTGTAGGCGCCCTGCCAGATTGTGCGGCGTGCCTTGTCCCCCTCGCGTTCCTCGCCGGGGGGAAAGGGGACTTCGAGACAGGTGCCGTCCACGTCGAACACGAAGCCGTGATAGCAGCACATGATGCCCCGCTGCTGAATCATGCCGTATTCGAGCGAGGCGCCCCGGTGCGCGCAGTGAAGGTGCAGGACCCCGACCCGCCCGCTCTTGTCCCGGAACGCGACGAGGTCTTCGCCGAGGATTCGGAGATAGCGCGGGACGTCGGTCAGCTCCTCGGACATGCACACCGGGTGCCAGAAGCGCCGCATGTACTCGCCCATCGGAGTGCCGGGGCCGGTCTCCGTGAGCTGAGGGTCGTGGTCGGGGATACTGTTGACGTGATATCCGCCGTAGGGAATCGGCCTCGTCCTGCTCACGGCCATCCGTGCTTCCTGTGCCATCGCTGAATGTCCTCGAGGAACGGCGCGCGCCATTGCACGACAGGAATATCACACCCTCCGAGGGATCAAAATTTCGATGATCGAATGAAGTTCATTCGATTTGACGGCGGCCGGCGAGCGCCGACATGGCCGGCGCGGGAGGAACGACACGAAGTGTTCGAGTTGCCGGCCCGAACACCTCGACGGTTATCCGGTTTCCGGTCGGGGCATGGGGTGATCAGGACTCCCGCGGCGGGAACTTCTTGAACCAGGTCGACCACAGGCTGCGGGCGCGTTCGTCTCCCTGCAGGTAGTCGTCGCCGCGAATGTAGCGCTCGCGAAGCTTCCTCGAGCCGTAGTCGATGATGTACACCACGACGATGATCATCAGGATGATGGTGCACGCGTTCGAGAACTCGAAGGCTCGCAGGTTGTCGGAGAGCAGGAATCCGATACCGCCGGCGCCAACGATTCCGAGAATGGTTGCCGCTCGCGTATTGGACTCGAACATGTACAGGGCGTTGGTGAGCAGTACCGGCATCACCTGCGGCAGGACGCCGAAGCGGATGACCTCGAGCCGGTTGCCTCCCGAGGCGCGGACTCCCTCGATCTGCTTGCGGTCGATGTTCTCGATCGCCTCGGAAAACAGGATAACCAGGATGCCGCAGTCGATGATGGCGATGGCGAGGATGCCGGGCATCGGACCGAGACCCATCGCGCGCACGAAGATGAGCCCCCAGATCATGTAGTCGGCGGCCCGGAGCACGTCCGCAAATCGTCGCGTTGCGAACTGGAGTGGGCGAATGGGGTTGAAGTTCTTTGCCGCCATGAAGGCCAGCGGAAGCGCGGCGATCGACCCGATCAGGCTGCCGATGAGCGCCATCCCGAGGGTGTCCCCGATGGCGTCCACGAAATCCCAGAACTGTCCGCCGGTGGTCGGCGGGAACATCTGGTCGACCATGACGGCCAGCTTTCCCAGGTTGCCGTAGAACCTCTCGGAGAAGAACCCGAGCCGATCGAGCATGTAGAGAAGAAAGCCGATCGTGAGAATCAGGGCCGTCCAGCGCACCACCTTCTGCTTCAGCGTCATCGAGAACACACGCGGGAACCGATTCTGTTGCTCCCGGATCTGCTCGGTGCTGAGCGCTTCCACCCCGTGGGTCATGTCGCGATGCCTCTGATGCTCCAGTCTCAGTGAAGCAGGGTTTCCTTGCCGATGAAGTAGTGGCGCATCTTCTCGCTCGCCATGTCGATCAGGAACACGGTACCGATGACCATCAGCAGGATTGCCCCGACATCGAGGAAATAGAGCAGCCTGATTGCGGTGATCAGCTCGTAGCCGATTCCACCCGCGGAGACGAATCCCATGACCGTCGCCGCCTGCACGTTGAGCGCGAGTCGCCAGAACGTGTAGGAGATGAAGTTCGGGAGCACCTGCGGCACGACCGCGAACCTGATTTCCTCGAACCAGTCTCCGCCGCTCGCGCGAATGCCCTCGATGGGCTTGTCGTCGACGTTCTCGTTGACCTCCGAGAAGAGCTTCCCCTGCGCGCCGGTGGTGTGGACGATCAGGGCGAGGACTCCGGCGAGCGGACCGACTCCGAAGGGGTAGATGAAGATCAGCGCCCAGACGATGTCGGGTACGGTCCGCGCAATCTCGAGAATGCGGCGGGTGACGAAGTACAGCCAGTAGTTCTTCGCGAGATTACGCGACGCGACGAAGCTGAGCAGTCCGCCGACGGTCGTGCCCACCACCGTCGCGGTGAACGCCATCATCAGGCTGACGAACAGCGCATCCAGCCACTTTCCGAATCCCCAGTACCAGTCCTTGAGGTCGTGCCAGAAGTTGTCCCAGCTCAACGCCGAGTACGACTTGACGATGAAGGTGCCGCTGCGCGGCAACGCCTCGATGATCTTGATGATGTCGAACCCGGTCTGGACGATCGCCAGTGTCAGGCAGGCGAGGAACCCCACCCAGAACAGCACCGTGTAGAACCGCTTGTAGCGAAGATAGTCGGCGCGCGTCGCCTCGAATCGGGCGACGGGATCCAGCTCGCGTGGCGTGGTTGCATCGACTGCCATTCGGGAGGTTTCCCCGCTTCGGAATTCGACCGGCCAACCGGAAGTTGACAAGGTGAAGGCGCCCGGCGGGCGCCTTCACCTTTCTGTCGCAACGCCCGTTCAACTCCCCTTCTTGCGCTGCTCCTTGACCCACATCTTGGCGTCGATGACCGCCTGGTAGTCTTCATGATAGACGCGCTGGAGCCCGAGGGTCCTGCCCTGCGCGACCGCCTCGGCAAGCTCCGGATCGTTCTCCTCCAGGCGCAGGAACAACTTGACGAGGTCCGTCTTCATCGCCACCGGCAAGCTCTTCAGGATCACCACCGGGGGCGTCGGGATCAACGGCGAGGTCCAGATGACGCGAATCTGGTCCCGCTGCAACAACCCCTTGTCCATCATCTTGCGAATGGCTCCGAATCCGTCGTTCAGGGTCGTCCAGGTGAACCCTCCGTCGTAGGTGCCGTTCAGCACGCCCACGATGGTCTGCTGATGGCCGCCGGACAGCGGCGAGTTGAAGTACTCGTCGATCGGCGTGCCCATCTTGTACCAGGACACGGTCGGAATCAGAAATCCCGAGGTGGAATGAGGGTCGTTGCGCGCCACCGTCTTGCCCTTCAGGTCCTCGTGGCTCTGAGCCGGACTGTCGGTCTTGACGATGAGCACCGAGTTGTACCCCATGCCGCCCTGGAGGTTCTGCGCCCCGGCGATCGGCTCGACGCACTCGCAGTCCATGTAGGTGGAAGCGAAGCTGCTCGCGCCGAGCCAGCCGACGTGGACCTGGCCGGCGGCCAGGCCGTTCACGATGCCGGCGTACTCCGCGGCCGTGAACAGCTTGAACTCCACGCCCAGTTCCTTCGACGCGTACTCGACGAACTTCTTCTGGGACTTGATGGTATCGACGGCGGTCTCCACCGAGATCACGCCGTAGCTGACTTCCGGATAGTCGTCCTGCCAACCGCCGACATAGGTATCGGCAGCGGCATGCTGTACTCCCAATGCCGTCGTTGCGCCGAATGCCAGCGCGGCTAATGCGGACACGATCGAGCGTCTGGTGAACATGGGCTCCTCCTTGTCATCTGTGTGGCTCTTGGTCTGGCTGTCTGCTCGTGGATGTCTGCTCGGACTCCCTCCCTGGCCGTGACCTTCTCCGCACGTCCAGTGTCCGTTGCGCATTTCCGTTGTTCCCGTGGTCGAATTCCTCCTTGTGCTCGTATCCGACCAAACTTCCCGAGCGTTGGTCCAACTGCCGATCCTGCTCGTTCAACTACCGAATTTGCGCGGCCTTTCGGCCGGACTCCAACCAACGAACTCCCGGTCCGGGAATTCGTACCTCTCCAGCGGACGGAGCGTCGGACATCGACTAGCCGCCGGATTGCTCGCTTTCCGAACGATCCGTCGTCACCTCGATGGATGTCGAGGTAATCGCGGTCGAGAACTCCTCGTCGTCCTCATCGGCTCCGACGCTGTACAGGTCTCGCAGTAGCGGCACGGTCAAATCCGCCGGCTTGCCGTCGAACACGATGGTACCGAGCTTCATGCCGATGATGCGTTCGCAATATGTCCTGGCCGTGTCAAGGGTGTGAAGGTTGCAGATCACCGTGATTCCGTCTTCGCGGTTGATCTTGCGCAGTGCCTCCATGACGATGCTGGCGTTGCGCGGGTCGAGCGACGAAATCGGCTCGTCGGCGAGCAGAAGTCGGGGCTCCTGAACGAGAGCCCGCGCAATCGCGACCCGCTGCTGTTGGCCGCCGGACAGCGTGTCGGCACGCTGCAGAGCCTGCGTGCTCACGTCGAGACGATCCAGGGCCTGGACGGCGAATGCCCGTTCAGCCGGTGAGAACAGCTTGAACAGTGTTCGTGTCGTGCTGTTGTAGCCAATCCGCCCCATGAGGGCGTTCGTGATCACGTCGAGGCGCGGCACGAGGTTGAACTGCTGAAAGATCATCGCGCAACGCGAGCGCCACTGGCGCAGCGCCTTGCCCTTCAGCCGGTTGACGTCGACCGCCTCGCCGCCGTCATGGAACGTGATGTCCCCGGACGTGGCGTCTCCCAGGCGGTTGATCATCCTGAGCAGGGTGGACTTGCCGGCGCCGGAACGGCCGATGATGCCGACCATCTGACCGGCGGGGATCTCGATCGAGATGTCGTCGACGGCTCTGAGCTCGCCGAACTTCTTGGTCAGACTCTCGAGCTTCAGCATGGGCCTTGACTCGTGAATCCTCGTGTCAACGGGCCGGGGACGACGCCGGTGTGGACGACCTGCCCCGGCACCATGAATTGTGCCTCATCATGACAACTTGCCGAAAGCAAATGCAAATCAGCAGTCTTCATGAGGAGTATGAGCAATCGTTCATATGCGTCGCCGTGAAGCACCGTGGCTGATCCTCCGTACCGCGAACGAATGCCGGTCCGGCAATCGGGCGCCGGACCGGTGAAGCGTCTGCGAGCGGAGAGAGCCGGGGAGGTGCCCGGGAATCACCCGGCCAGGTGAATCGTGGTCACCCCGGCGGCGACCAGGCATGCGGCGATGATTCGAGTTCGTCCGAACGGTTCCTTGAGCACCACCGTGCCGATAACCGCAGCGATGATCACGCTGGTTTCCCGCAACGCGGAAACATGGGCCATCGCGCCGAGGCTCAGGGCGAAGATCGCGAGCCCGTACGAACCGAAGTTGAACAGCGCGGCAAGTCCGGCCGGGCGCCACCGGGTGCGCAGGAAGACGATCGCTTCAGCACGGCGAGTCACGATGGCGACCAGCACGATGGGAATCGCGAACAGCGCGAACAGCCAGCCGATGTATCCGACCGGGCTTCCCGACATCCGCACGCCGATTCCGTCGACGACGGTATAGGCGGCGATCATCGTTCCCGTCGCCAGTGGATATCCGATCGCGCGCCAGCGAACGCTCGGGTCGAAACGGCTGCCTGCGACCAGGCTCATGATTCCGGCCGAAACGAGCAGCACGCCGGCGATGCCTCCTGCGCCGAGCCGTTCTCCGGCGTATACCGCCG
>JAJDUQ010000269.1 GCA_022826505.1 Gammaproteobacteria bacterium | reverse complement strand
GCTATCCGACTGGGCGGCAGGTGAGCGACGAGCAGATGGACACCTTGTCCATCAAGCGCGATGCATTCCATGGCGAGTGGAACTACAGCGTGTCTCCCAGACATCCATAACGAACACTTTATTTTGGCGAGAGTCCTTAGCCGCGATTCCCCGGGCGGGCATTCCGCTCGGGCCGACAGCGTGAGATAGTCATCGAGCATGGAAGACCACCACCCACCACGCGACACCAGCCGCGCCGCCGATGAAGCGCAGCTCGAGGCGTTGCGGCGCATGGGACCCGGTGGTCGCCTCCAGGCGGGATTGCGGTTCAGCCGCTCGATGATCGCGCTCTCGCGCGCGGCGTTGCGGGCGCGGCACCCGGAACTCGGCGAGCGGGCGCTGAGGCTGCTGTGGATCGAGCAGAACTACGGCGCCGCGCTCGCGCGAGAGGTGCGGCGTCACCAGGAAGCCGCCGGATGGACCGGCACGACGATCTCGCCGTCGCGCTGACGCCGCTGGTCGACGTACTGGAGCGGCTGGGAGTTGCCTGGTACGTAGGCGGCTCCGTCGCCAGTACGGTGCACGGCCGCTTTCGGGCGACGAACGCCGTCGACGTGATAGCGGAGCTCCGCGAGGAGCATGCGAGTCCACTCCGTGAAACCTTGGAAGCGGACCACTACGTCGACGAGGAATCCATCCGCGACGCCGTGCGGGACCGAGCGAGTTTCAATCTGGTTCACTTCGGTACGGGATTGAAGATCGACGTATTCATTGCCGCCGACCTGGAGTACACAGCGCAAGTGCGGGCCAGACGCGTTTCGGAACCGATCGGCGATGTCGCGAACGCCAAGCGTCTCTGGGTCGCCTCGGCCGAGGACACGATTCCTGCGAAGCTGCGCTGGTACCGGCGCGGCGGAGAGACATCGCAGAGGCAGTGGCGCGACGTTCGGGGAGTAGTCGAGCTGCAGTGCGCGGAGCTCGACCTGGAATGCCTGCGTCGGTGGGCACTGGTACTCGAGGTCGCCGCTCTGCTCGAGGAGGCACTTGACGAGGCTCGCGAGCGCCCGTAGCGGCAGCGCCTCGCTGCTCTACCGGGCACGCGCGGGGACGCACCGGTGGCGCACCTCAAGAATCGGGTGCTCCCAGGCGGGAACCGCGATGACGGCCTTGTACTCGGGCCCGCAATCTTCCAGTCGTCGAGATACGACGCCGAGTACTCGGACTTCATCGACCCGCCGCAATCGTGGCTGTTCCAATCGTCCCGCTCCGACCTTCGAAAGGCGCGCTACCAGTATTCCTTCGCGATCCTTCACAAACACGTGACCACTCTCGTCGCGTTCCAGAGTGACCTGATCTCCCGCTTGAAGACCGTCGAGTGCGCGGTGAATTTGGTGCTCTGCGGGCATTCTGCCTGAATAGTCGAGGTACAGATCCTTCATCCCGAAGACCGAGTAGCCGATATCGGCGTGCTCCCCGAATTCGCTCTCGGCGACGCCGAGCTTGCGCAGACGCAGACTCCACGCTTCCAACTCCCTGGCATAGGGAAGCGGGGCGTCCTGTCGATTGAGCAACGTCAGAGTCTTCCGTGCTCGCGTCATCGCCACGTAGTAGAGACGGCGCTCCTCCTCGAAGAAGCGTCTTCGCGCTTCAGGAGCGTAGTCGGCGCTCCTCCCTTTCCATCCGCCGGCGAGCACGACGACATGGGCGAACTCCAGTCCCTTCGACGCATGTACGGTGCTGGCCAACACCCCCTCGCCGACGATGTGAGAGCGGTGATGGTCGAGCAGTCCCCGATGCAGCGCTTCCATCACGTCCGCCACGGGGCAGGGTTCCTCTCCCAGCTCCGCCTCGATGCCAGTGAGCATGCGATGCGCCATGGCTGTCCAGAACGAGGATGTGCCGCAGATCCTTGGAAGCTGACGGCGCAGCACCGACACCGGGATCTCGACCACTCCAGCCTCTTGCAGGTGAGCGATCAGTCGATGGAGTTCCCGGATACGACGAAGCGGGGGCAAGGCGCCGACGAGAGCCCGACGGACTGGCACGCCCTGACGCTCCAAGAGCGTCCGCGCCGTGGCGAGCTCCTCGTGGGTCCGACCGAGGATCGCGAAGTCGTGCCAGTCCGGTTTCGGATCGAGTCCCCGCAGGCGTTCGATCTCCGCCAGTACCGCGCTTGCCTGCGCGACGCTGTCCTCCACCTCGAGCAGCGAGACGTATCCCCTTGCATAGGTGTCCAGCGACTCCCACTCACCACCGGGAGGATCGTTCGCGCGGGCCGCGTTCACCCGAATCGGGTGGTCCACCTTCATGCGGTCCCGGTTGTGCCCTATCAGCGCGTTCGATGCGTCGATGATGTGCCGGGTCGAGCGATAGTTCTCCACGAGGTAGTGTCGCTCGGCGCTGAACTCTTCCTCGAACTGGCGCAGGAATCGTACACTTGCGTCGCGCCACTCGTAGACGTTCTGGTCGTCGTCGCCCACCGCGAGGATCGCAGCGCGCCGGTCCGAGTCCTCGTCTCCGCCGGCCCGCCGGGCGACATGGGTGATCATCTCGTACTGCCGGGCGTCGATGTCCTGGTACTCGTCGACCAGCACGTACTCGAATCCGGACAGCAGCCGGTCCCGCAGCTCGTCGGGCTCTACCCCCACGACCTCCTCTTCGCCGCGCAACCGGCGGTTCGCCTCGTCGATGATGCCGTCGAAGTCGATAGGCTCGTCGCCCGCCGCCTCGGCCCGCACCACCATGGACCGCTCCGTCAGCCGCAGGGCGAGGGAGTGATAGGTGTGAACTGCGACGCGGCGCGCGAGGTCGCCGACCAGATCCCGGAGCCGCACCCGCAACTCGTGCATCGCGGAGCGGTTGAAGCAGATCACGAGGACGCGGTCGGGGCGGATGCGCGCGATCCGAAGCAACCAGGCGCAACGATGGACGACCACCCGGGTCTTGCCGGAGCCGGGACCCGCCAACACCAGGAGGTTGCGCTCCTTCGGTGCGGTGACGATCGCTTCCTGCGCGTCGTTGTGCAGGTTCTCGACGATCGCGGCGTGGCTCTCCCGCGAGGTGGCCCGCTCCACCATCTTCGGGTCGTCGCCGAAGTAGTGACGCCTGAAGTCGGGGGCGGGCATGGTGAAGTACCTCTGCACGTAGCGCCGGGAACCGCCGAGACCGTTCCGGGCCTCCTCCGCGTAGCGTCCCATCGCGTGGATCTGAAACACGCGTTGCTCGTAGTGATCCTGGAGCGGTCGATAGTGGCGGCCCGAGTAGCGCCGCCCCTTCGCCTCGTCCCGCAGGCGAATCGTCATCGCCTGCCGGAAGATCGCCAGCCCCTTCTGGAGCGCGATGACGTGGTGCTCGTCGAGGAACAGGAGCGCCTTCTCGATCGCGTCGAACGGATCGCCGATCTGCTGTGCCAGCCCAAGCGCCCCGTCGATCGCGCGCCGGATCTCCTCCAGCGAGAACCGCACCAGCCGTTCGCCCGTCAGACCTTGACGCTCGGCGTGCGCCAGAAGGACGTCGAGAATGATCTGACCCACCCGTGCTCGCAGATCCAACTGCTCCCGGAATCCGTTCCAATCGGCCTGGAACCCCACGCGCAACCTGTTTCGACCCGCGATCGCCACGGTGACGAGCGCCGTTCCGCCCATCCCTTGTCGCGCCCATCCCGCAAGCAGCTTCTGCGCGCTTTCGCGGGTGATCTTCACTTCCTCGACCCGCAGGCGCTCCTGAAGGTGTGCGAGAGAGAGTTCCACCTCGGTGCCTGGACTCGCGTCGGGATCTTCGGCCTGCAGAATCTTCACTATCGCGGTTTCCACGCCCACGATGCGGGCCAGGCGATCCAATGACCGATCCCGGGTCTTGTGTCGGACCCACGCCGAGAAGTAGATACCGCTTTCCAGCAGGCCCGCCGTCGTCATTTCGTCCAGGGTACGGAGAATCTCCCGGGTCGCGGTGCGGTCCCGGCTCGCGGCGTCATCGCCGACCTTGGACTCGAGGTGCCGGAAAGAAGGCAGATGGGCGAGCTGGTCGGCGTCGATTCCTTCGCGCAGGTCCGCGTTCCGTAGCTCTCCGATCACTTCCAGCCACCGCCGCCGTACACGTTCCGAGAGTGGGCGCTTCGCCATCAGGGACTTCGCGGCATCGATATCGGGCACCGCGGGCACACCCTGAAACACCCGGGTCCGGTTCTCGTTGCGCAACAGGAAGTCAGCCCGTTCGAGCCACGAGATCGCGGTCTTGACCTTCGTGCTCGCATCGCGCTCCCGCTCGTCGAAGGTCACGTCCGTTTCCGGCACCCGCAGGAGCTCGCCGGGCGAGATCACGATCTCCTCAGCGTCGCGACGCTTCGCCTTGCGGATCGCGCGGAGCATCTGTGCGATGTCGCGCTGCGTCAGACGACTGCGCGACGCCAAGTCGAACTGCGTCTCCAGGTCGCCCTTGGCGAAGAGCAGGACACAGTGCGCCGGCTCCCCGTCGCGCCCCGCCCGGCCAGCCTCCTGCAGGTAGTTCTCGAGGGACCCGGGGACTTCGGCGTGCACGACCAGCCGCACATTGTCCTTGTCGATTCCCATGCCGAAGGCGTTGGTCGCAACGATGACCGGGGCCTCGCCGGCGGTGAACGCGTCCTGGACCCGCTTCTTGTCGGGAGGATCGAGGCCGGCGTGAAAGTGCTCGACGTCCCATGCTCGCGCCTGGAGCCTCTCTGCGAGCTCCTCCGTCCGTTTCCTGCTGGCGGCGTAGACGATTGCTGCACCGCTCAGCGCGGCCTGCGACGGCTCTCCGAGATGTTCCACCAGCAACTCGTGGATACGAACCGCCTTGTGCGGCGCCAGCACTTCCTCGACCGAGTAGTGCAGGTTTTTTCGGTCGACGCGGTCTGCCGCGAATTCCTCAAGGTGCTGATCGAGCACCTCTCGAAAATGCGCCACGATTTCCTCGCGCACGTCGAGCTTCGCGGTCGCAGTGAAGCACGCCACCGGAGCCGGCTCGATCCCTTCCCGTTCGGAGAACTCCCGGATGAAACGTGCCGCGTAGAGGTAGTCGGGGCGGAAGTCGTGTCCCCACTTCGAGATGCAGTGTGCCTCGTCGAACACCCAAGCGGCGATTTCACGCTGGCGCAAGGCCGTCTCCAGGGAGCGGCTCCGCAACTGCTCGGGGGAGACGTAAAGGAGCGCATGGCGCCCGAGGCGTATCCCTTCGAGAACGTCGTGGCGCTCGGGCATGGTCAGGAGACCGTTCAATGCAGCCGCGAGACTTCCCGCGCCGGTGTTGCGGTTGAGATTCTCGACCTGATCCTTCATCAACGCCTGGAGCGGCGAGATGACCACGGTGAGCGCCCCGGTCCGTTCGTTATGGACGATGGCGGGCAGCTGGTAGCAGAGCGATTTGCCTCCACCGGTGGGCAGGACTGAAAGGATTGCCCTCTTCTCCATGCCTCGGGCGACGATCCGCTTCTGGAGACTTTCTCCGTCCGTCGTCGCAGGGGTCGCGCGGAAATCCGCAAACTCGAAGTACGTCTGGAGCTTGGTGCGCGGGTCGTGGTGTAACGAGCAATACGCACATCCAGGGTCGTCACATCTGGTGCTGCGCACCGAATGCAGGAAGCGAGGCGCGGCAGGGAAGGTGCGATGCACCCAGCGCGGGAGAACCGACTCCGTTCCCGCTACCGTGAGCCAGCCAAGGGAGTAGGCGGCAGCGGGACGGGTCATCGGGTCGTCGAGCAGGGATGGGAGCTCTCGACACATTCCGCCGGGGCATGCCTTGGTGTCTACGAAATGCTGGAAGCCGCGAACCACACGATCACGCGCAAGCATACGGCCGCCAAGCGCTTCGAGCAGGCGGCCGGTCCCGTTCAGTCTGAGGGGCGAAGCACCACCAGGCGCATCGGAGTCGTCGAAGCAGGAGCGGTAGATGGAGACGAGCCCCGGATGCTCGTGCTCCCGCTGCTCGAGAATCGACCAGCAGTCCTCGAGCAATTGCAGGGCGAGACGGCAATCCTCGATGGGGTCGCTCTGCTCGGTACCGACGAGCTTGTAGTCCTTGACGAGACGATGGTACGGCCGTTTGGGTCGCGCAAGCGGAGCCAGATAGAGCGTGTCCACGACTGGCAGATCGAGAAGCGCGGCCCTGGGCAGACTGGTTTCGATAAAACGGCGATCGTGGGCGACGATGTTGTGTCCCACCACGTACTGCGCCTCGTCCGCGAACGCGTCGAGTCGCCGGACAGCCTCCTCGGAGGATGCTGCATTGCACACCCGGAACTCGATGCCTCCACGCAGGGCACCCACATCCCGGATCTGTCCGTCTGCGCTCACCTCCAGATCAAGTGTGAGGCACCCTTCGACGAATTTCTTGAACGACACGGCCGATATCGCTGCTTTCAGGGCACTCGCTTGGGCGGAGCCGAGGAAGAACGCACCGCTACCACCGCCCGGTTCCAGCGAAGGTGCGACATCGTTTCATGGTACGCCGCAAGCTCGGCGCACGATCGGCAGCCCGCCGCGGAGACCAGTGGTCGTGGGCGAACTCGCTCATCATCAGCGCGTACTCCGCCCCCACCGAACGCCGGTCTCCCGGGGCGGGGGCCAATCCTTCCCGTACGGCTCTACTCCACGATCGGCGCGCAAGGGCTACAAGGCTGGACTTCGGGTCAGGTTCGGCTTCGGGAACGAAAGGCACGCTGTCTTGCGCGACCCGAAGAATGTGCGCGACGCCCTGTTCGCCAGCCAACCCGGAAACCGTCGTGTGTGCAACGAGCGGATCTCGCTCATCCCGCCGCGAACCGCGACCGCACCTTGAAGCCCATCTCCCGCGAGATCGCGCAGGAATCGCAAGGCGTCCAGGATATTGGACTTCCCCGAGGCGTTGGGGCCGATGAAGAACGCCCTCGCCCCGAGGCGGATCTCCGTCTGACGACTGAAGTTGCGCCACGCCTGCAACTCCAGACGCGTTACGTTCCAGCGACGATGCTCATCTTGGGCAGGCAAGCTGCGGCCTCCTTCAGATTTTCGCAACGGCCACGGGCGTGAATCGGGACTGGCTTCCGGGAACTGCGCATCGTTCATCATAACCCGCGTCACTTGCGCTCGGGTTTGCCGACGATGACCTCATGCTCGAGCGACACGTCGATCTCTCCGATCCGCTTGAGCACGTAGTCGGGCAGCTTCGCGTACTCGCGGGCGAAGTTCGGGTTGACCTTCTCGATCGCGAGCGCGGCGAGGCTCGCGCCGGTGCAGTCGCCGTCGACGATGAACGGTCCGAAGTTCTCGACCTCCAGCACCCACATCGCCTCCGGCAGCCCGAGTTCCTCCTTCCAGTGGACGTCGATCACGCGCTTCACGGCGCGGCCGTGGTGACATGCTGGGAGCGCGACACCCCATTCTCGACGAGGATGCGGTGCGTCTCTTCCAGATATCGAAGGCACGGAAGTCCGGGGCGGCACCGTCGACCCCATGGGGCGCCCATCAAGAGCGGACCCGAGCTGTCTTCACGCTGCTCCGCGCCATGGGGACGACGTTCAAGGACTGCCTTGCACCCTCTGACAGCGGATAGCCATGCAATGCTCCGGTGATGCGGGGGCTGCAAGGGGCAGTCGGAATTGTGGATCATCATGACAGCGTATATGCTGTCATTCCATGGTGCGCAGGATCGTGGTTGACACCAACGTTCTGGTTTCGGCGATCTTGTCGCCTGATGGTGCGGCGCGGGAAGTCCTCCGGCGATGTCTGACCGGTGAAGTCCAGCCGCTGATCGGCAACGCTCTGTTTTTCGAGTACGAGGATGTTCTGTCGAGAGAAGAACTCTTCGCAGCGGCGCCGATCGGATCGGAGGATCGTGCGGCTCTGTTGAATGATGTTCTCAGCGTCTGTCGATGGGTCAACATCTCATTCCTTTGGCGTCCGAATCTGCCGGATGAATCCGACAATCATCTGATCGAGCTGGCGATTGCGGGGAATGCGGAATGGATAGTGACCGGCAACGCCAGGGACATTACAGCGGGTGAGTTGATTTCCGACAGCTTCCGTATCATCACACCGAGTGCGTGGCTGAAGGGAGGGGACTGACATGGCGACGTTGACCATCCGGCTTCCGGATGCCCATCGAGATCGGTTGGCGGCCATGGCCGCGCAACGCGGCCAGAGCCTGAACAAGCTGATGGAAGAGCTCTCCGTGCGGGCGTTGACCGAACACGACACCGAAATGCGGTTCCGGATGCGCGCGGCGCGTGGCGATGCCGAACGCGGGCTGAAGCTGCTCGACGAGTTGGACCAGCGGCATGCACAAGCGAAGAACCCATGAAACCAAGGCGGGCCGGTTGGAAAATTCGTTGCAGCTCCAGGACGAAGTCTGCATCTGCTGCTGGCGTCCAAACCGGGGAGAACGGCGTGCGGCTTGGTTGAATCGGCGCAGTCGGGTCTCGAATGCGGGAATACTCGTCGTATGGAAGGCTCCGGGCGTCAGAGACAGGTGTAAGAACAACTTCCGAACCGCCGCTTCGTCCACCATGCCTTCCACGATGCGGTGGATCGAATCTCCCGGCATCAGAAGCTCAACGACAACTGGTGAGCGTCACTTGCAGCCGCGCGGGGCATAATCGCCTCCCCGGGCGAAAGGCCTTGTTCGATCAGCGTCGCCACGTCATCAAGGGCGGCGGCGCTTCGCACTACGGTACCTTCCTCTCCGGGATCGAGAAGATGGATCTCACTCAGGTCGATGCCCGGGTCGCGGAGCAACGCAACGGAATGGGTCGTCACCAGCACCTGCCTCCCCGTCGTTCGGTTCATCCGCGCCATGAGGCCGGCGAGACGCGAAACCAGGGCGTCGTGAAGACTCAGCTCCGGCTCTTCCAGGAGCAACGGGCCGCCTCGTTCGGCAAGCGACCAGAGCAGTCCGAGCAGCCGTAGCGTCCCGTCCGAGAAGGTCGCTTCGTTCTGTCGCGCCGCCTTGGGACGCCAATGCTTGTAGTCCGCGTACAGGTGCCAGTCTCCGGTCAGATCGCGGTCCAGATCGAGCCTCTCGAATTGCGGGACTGCGGCGCGCAGCGCCTCCTGTATCTTCCTGAGTCGCGACTCGCGGCTTCGCTTGTTGGTAGTCGCGATCCGTTCCAGAAAATCCGACCCGAATGGGTCATCCCTGAAGTCACCATCACGCCTGTACTCGCGCACCACGTGCGGCACGATGTGCAGATACCGGACGGACTCGAAGAATCGCGTCAGCACCCGGAACGACTGATTCTCGCTCACCTGCTCAAGGTGGGTCTGAGTCAATCGCTCCTCGTCCCCGCGGTCCTTCTCGTCGGGCCGCTCCAGTAGCGTCTCACCGTTCTCGCAGACGCGCTCGCCCTCGATGATCGGCACGTGTACTTGGGGATGGTTGCGAAAGTGCAGTCGATACGACCAACGAACGGGATTCTCGCGGGGACCGACATCGACGGCGATTCGAACACCCGGAAACCGTCTGGTATGCAGGGAGCGGATCTCGCTCATTCCGCCGCGTCGCGCAACGGCGCCCTGAAGTCCTTCTCCCGCGACATCGCGCAGGAATCGCAAGGCGTCCAGGATATTGGACTTCCCCGAGGCGTTCGGGCCGATGAAGAACGCGCGTCCGCCGAAGTGCATCTCCGTCTGGCGGCTGAAGTTGCGCCACGCCTGGAGCTCCAGGCGAGTCACGTTCCATCGACGATGCTCGTCTCGGGCGGGCAAGCTGCAATCTCCTTCAACCCGGTCGCTGCGGCGGGCAAGCCGGCAGCCATGGCGAGGGGACACGCTTCGCGCAGGTGTCCGCGGGACACCGTGATCCAGTCAATCATATCCGCCTCACTCGCGCTCCGGCTTCCCCACGATGACCTCGTGCTCGAGCGACACGTCGATCTCCCCGATCCGCTTGAGCACGTAGTCCGGCAGCTTCGCGTACTCCCGGGCGAAGTTCGGGTTGATCTTCTCGATGGCGAGCGCGGCAAGGCTCGCGCCGGTGCAGTCGCCGTCGACGATGAACGGCCCGAAGTTCTCGACCTCCAGCACCCACATCGCCTCGGGCAGCCCGAGCTCCTCCTTCCAATGGACGTCGATCACGCGCTTCACCGCCCGGCCGTAGAGCGCCGCGATGCCGTAGCCCACGGTGGTGAGGAATACCGTGCCGGTGCGGGCGAACACGTCCTCGTAGACCCACTTGTCCATGCCGCCCTTGCCGATGACGGCGCGGATGCCGAAGCGCTCGACGTAGTCGGGCACGTACTTCCAGTAACGGAAGCTCGCCGTCGCCTGGATGGACGAGAGCCGGTACCGGCCGGGCGCGTCCTCGACCGCGGCCGGGGCGCCGTGCATCTGCACGTTGCTCTCGTTCGCCAGATCGAGCGGCGGCTCGTGGCCGCCCTCCAGCACGTGCTGGTAGACCAGCGCCCGCCCGGTGTGGACCTTGCCGTCCAGATACACCATGTCGCCGATGCGGAGCGACCGGACATCGTCGTCCCCAAGCGGAATGGAGAGCCGGTGCGTCGCCATCGCGATTCCCCCTCCCCTACTCGACGCCGAGCCGGCGCGAGTACGTCGAAAACCACGAGGGCACCGGCCGAATCTCGATGCGGCCGTCCAGGTGCACTCGCACGATGCCGCGGCGAGACGCCTGACAGAGCTGGTGAATGCCGAGCGGCGTCAGGGCGCTGTGGGTGTAGGCGATTTCCACGTGCACGTCGGTCGCGTACCCGGCCGTGCCGGGATACCCCATGGCGCCGATGCCGAGCGAGTTGGCCATCTCCAGCAGCTCGTCCTCGAGATCCGCAACCACCGGACCGGGATGGCGATCGCCGATGGGCCGAAGCTGCGCCGCCTGCTTGGCGATGCCGAAGGCCTGGTCCTTGGTCCCGCCGATGCCGACCCCGATGATCACCGGCGGGCAGGTCAGGCCTCGGCGTCCGAACTCGGCAATGGCGTCCAGCACCGCCTTTCGAATCCCGGGCAGTCCGTCCCCGTCCACCAGCATGCGGAAGTCGGTGCCGAAAGCGCCACCCTTGTGCACCGCACAGAGCTCGATCCAGTCCGCGTCGGGCTCCACCCGGTACTCGATGTTGGGTGCGAACACGCCGACGTTGTTGCCGGGATTGCGCCGCGTGATCGGATGGCAGCGATTGGAGCGCAGCGCCAGATCACGGGTAATGCGTTCCGTCGCACGCCGCACCGCGCCCTCCAGGCCGACCAGTCCGCCGGCCAGCACCGTCTCGTTCCCGATGACGGCATAGACCCGCGGTACGCCGACATCGGCGCACACCGGCCGCTGATCCTCCTGGGCGGCGTGGAAGTTCTCCACGATGGCCCCGAGCACCTGCCTCGGCAATTCCTCCGATTCGCGATCGCGCATGCGCACGAACGCCTGCTTGACGTCGTCCGGCAGGGTTGTCGCGGCAAGCCGGTGCGCCTCGTAGGCCGCTTCTTCGAGCAGTGCCTCCGGAATCCCTCCGGCGGCGGGGTAAAGCGCACCTCCAGGTGCGCTGGCGATATGGGTCATGTCCGTCTCCAGGCGGTCATCGATGCCACCGGCGGAAGCCGATACCATGATTCGGACCGAACCTACAATCTGCCACCAATTCGTTGAAGTGTTCGGGCGCCGCCGCCCGTCGTGCAGTGAAGAGGGAAATTCGATGTCGAGCGAAGAATCGGCCCGAATCGTCATCGTCGGCGGTGGTGTCATCGGGCTCGGTGTTGCCTGCCACCTTGCGAAGCTCGGCATGGGCGATGTCCTGCTGCTCGAACGCAACCGCCTCACCAGCGGCACCTCGTGGCACGCCGCGGGCATCATCGGGACCCTGCGCGCAAGCATGAACGCCACCCGCCTGGCGATCGCCGCGAACGAGGTGTTCCCGGCACTGGAGCGCGAGACCGGCCAGAGCACGGGATATCGAAGAACGGGCGGATTCTGGCTCGCCCGCACCGCGGACCGGCTCCTCGAGCTGCGGCGGATGGCCGCCGTGGGGGAGATGGCGGGCTTCGACGCGCACATGGTGACACCGCACGAGGTCGAGGCAGTCGCTCCGAACCTCCGGGTGGACGACCTCGCGGGGGGGCTGTGGGTCGCGGAAGACGGTCAGGCGAACCCCGTCGACGTCTGCATGGCGTATGCCAAGGCGGCACGAGCAGCGGGGGTTCGCGTCCGCGAGGGTACGGCCTGCACCGGGGTCGAACGTCGCAACGCAGCGGTCCACGCGGTCAGGCTGAGCGACGGGACCACCGTCCGCTGCGAGACCGTGGTCAACTGCGCCGGCGCCTGGGCTCGTGCGGTGGGAACCCTGGCCGACGTGCCGGTGCCGCTTCAGGCGGCGGAGCACATGTACGTGACCACCGAGCCGATCGACGACCTTCCCAATCCGTTCCCGAACGTGCGCGATCTCGACGGCGGAATCTACCTCAAGGCGGACGCCGGCAAGCTGGTGCTCGGCGGCTGCGAACCGGAAGCCAAGCTCTGGGATCCGCAGGGGCCGGACGGAGATCGGGCATTCCTCGAGCTGCCGGAGGACTGGGGACAGTTCGAGCCGTTCATGCGTGCGGGCCTGGAACGGGTGCCGGCTCTGGAACGGACGGGCATCCGACACTTCATGAACGGGCCGGAGAGCTTCACCCCCGATACCCGGCCGCTGCTCGGCGAATCGCCGTTCCTGGACAATTTCTACGTCGCGGCCGGCTTCAATTCGACCGGAATGATGTCCTCCGCCGGCGTCGGCCGCGTGATGGCGCAGTGGATCGCCGACGGCGAGGCCCCGATGGATCTCTGGGACATGGACATCGCGCGATTCGACCGCGCCGCCGGCGCCGGCCCCTTCCTCGCCGCGCGGGTGACGGAGGCGGTCGGCGAAGTCTTCGATATCCACTGGCCCTACCGGCAGGCGAACGCCGGACGGGGCGTGCGGCGCTCTGCACTGCACGATGCGTTTGCAGCCGCAGGCGCGGTGTTCGGCGCTCCCGCGGGATGGGAGCGGCCGCTGTGGTTCGCGCGCGACGATTCGCAGTCCCGCATCCGCTACAGCTACGGAGCGCAGCACTGGTGGCCCGCGGCGGCGAAGGAAGCCGCCGCGGTCCGAGACGGAGTCGCACTGCTGGAGCTCACCCCGTTCACCAAGATCGACGTTCGCGGGGCGGATGCGCCGGCGCTGCTCCAGCGGCTCTGCACCAACGAAGTCGACGTCGAGCCGGACCGAACCGTCTACACCCTGATGCTCAACCATCGCGGCGGAATCGAAGCCGACGTGACGGTCACGAGGACCGGCGAACGCGCATTCCGCATCGTGAGCGGCGCCGCCTCGCGGATGAGGGACCTCGCGTGGGTCGAACGCCAGACACGTCGAATGGGCCTGGCCGCGGAAGCCTTCGATGCGACTTCGAGCGAAGTCGTACTGGGTATCGTCGGCCCGCGCTCGCGCGAGCTGTTGCAGCGACTCACGCCGGCCGACCTTTCGAACGCGGCCTGGCCGTTTGCGGCATCGCGACGGACCGAGCTGGCCGCGGCCAGTATCCGCATGACGAGGATGAGCTTCACCGGCGAGCTCGGCTATGAACTCTTCATCCCGGTGGAGAACGCCCGGGCTGTCCACGAGTCGATTGCAGGTGCCGGCGAGGAACTCGGTCTCGTGCATTGCGGACACTTCGCACTCGATTGTTGCCGGCACGAGAAGGGATACAGGCACTGGGGCCACGACATCGGTCCGCACGACACGCCGCTCGAAGCCGGCCTCGGGTTCGCGGTGGTGTGGGACAAGGCCGGGGGGTTCATCGGACGCGAGGCCCTGCTCTCCCGGCGCGACGCCGGCATCGAGCGCCGGCTGCTGCAATTCGAGGTCACGGGTGCGCATCCGCTCCTGCTCCACGACGAGCCCGTCCATCGCGGCGGGACGATCGTGGGGTGCACCACGTCGGGCGGCCGGGGCTTCCGCACCGATCGCTCGCTCTGCTTCGCCTACGTGGATTGCGAACCGGGCACCCAACGCGGCGACCTGCTCGGCGGCGACTACGAAATCGACGTCGCGGGCGAACGCTTCCCGCTCCGCACCCTGGCACGGGCGGCGTACGACCCCGACGGGGTCCGGCTTCGAAGCTGACGGCATGGGGCAGGACTCCCTCCGACCGATGAACTCCAGGCGAAGCGGTTGCGGTTCTCGGTGGCATCGTGCGGATCGGGTGCCCGCCTGTCGTGCGAATGCCCCCTGCTCGCGCGCGAAAAGCGAAAGCCACGGCGCCCGCAACCACCCTCCGAGCACAAGGTGTTCCCCCCCGCTCGCGCGCGAGATGCACCACCGGGTTCGGGCGATGATCGAAGGGCGGAGGCGATGACGACCGATACCCGTGTGGTGATCGTGGGCGGCGGCATCATGGGTGTCTCGCTCGCCTGGCACCTGACCCGGCGGGGATGGCACGACGTGGTGCTCCTCGAGAAGAGCGAGCTGACCGCGGGATCGACTTGGCACGCGGCCGGGCTCTGCACCCACTTCGCCCACAACCCGACCGTCATGGAGATGCGTGCGGCCTCGGTGCGTCTGTACCGCGACATCCTGCCGGGCGAGACCGGCGAGACGGTCGGATTCCATCCGTGCGGGGCACTTCGCGTCACGCGGTCGGCGGAGCGGATGGCCGAGTTTCGCCACGTTCAGGGACTCGGAGAGTTCGTGGGCCACGAATTCCGCATCCTGACCCCCGAGGAGCTGGCCCGGGTCTATCCGCTGGCTCGTGTCGACGGCCTGCTCGGCGCGATTCACGAACCGAACGACGGCCACGTCGATCCGGCGCTCGCGACCAACGCGCTTGCCGCCGGAGCGCGTTCGCGCGGTGCCGAAATTCGGCGTCGCGAACCGGTGGAGGCAATCGAACGCACCGCGTCAGGCACCTGGGTCGTCCATACCGATCCGGGCACGATTCGCGCCCGGCACGTCGTCAACGCGGCGGGGACCTGGTGCCGCGAGATCGGCGACATGATGGGCGTGGACCTGCCCGTGGTGCCCATGCTGCACCACTACCTCGTCACCGCCGAGGTACCGGAAATCACCGCGCGGATGGCAGCGGGCGAGCCGGAACTTCCGATCATCCGCGACCCCGAGGAAAGCTGGTACCTCCGCCAGGAGCGCGACGGCTTCATCGTCGGACCGTACGAAGCCAACCCCAGACCCTGGGGCGTGGACGGAATTCCGCCCGAGTTCGGCATGGAGCTCCTGCCGCCGGAGCTCGACCGCGTCGAGTCCATCGTCGCGATGGCCATGGAGCGGGTGCCGGCGCTCTCGCACGCCGGCGTCAGGACCATCGTGCACGGGCCGATCACGTTCACGCCGGACGCGAATCCACTGGTGGGTCCGGCCTTCGGACTCGACGACGCCTGGCTGCTGACGGGCTCGAGCATGGGGGTGATGGAAGGCGGGGGCGCCGGGCGCTTCCTCGCCGACTGGATGGTCGACGGCACCCCTCCGATGGACGCGCTGGCCGTGGACCCCCGGCGGTTCGGCGGCTATGCGGACCGAGACTACCGGGTCGCCAAGGCGACGGAATCCTTCGGTCTTCAGTTCGGCGTGCACTACCCCTTCGAGGAACGCCCCGCCGGACGACCGCGCCGGGTGACACCGATTTACGAGGCCCAGGCGGCACGCGGCGCAGTGTTCGGTTGTGCGTACGGCTGGGAGCGGCCGAACTGGTTCGCGACCGGGCCGGAATCCCGCTCGGCGTCGCACCTCGAATCCGACGATGCACTGCACTTTGCGTCCGGTGCGGACATGCGATGGGACAAGACTGAAGATCCGGGGGGTGATCCACGCGATGCGCCGCTCACGTTTCTTCGTCCCGCCTGGAGGGAGACAGTCGCGGCCGAATGCAGGGCGGTGCGCGACCGGGCCGGTCTCGTGGACCTCTCCGCGTTCGCCAAGTTCGAAGTCTGCGGAGCGGACGCGGCCGCCTTCGTCGAGCGGCTCGGAACGAACCGCCCGCCGCAAGCGGTCGGTCGTATCGGGCTCACCCACGTGCTGACCGAAGCCGGCGGAGTGGCCTCGGAGCTCACGGTCACCCGCCTCGCCGCGGACCGCTACTACCTCACCAGCGCGGCGGCGGCCGAGCGCCACGACGAGGACATCCTTCGCCGGCACGCGGCGGCGTTCTCCGATGTCGAGGTGGTCAACCGCACCGATCATCTCGGCATCCTGGGGCTCGCGGGCCCCGAGGCCCGCACCGTGCTCGGCGCCCTGACCGATGCCGACCTGGACGACAATGCGTTTCCGTGGTTCTCGGCGCGCGCGATACGGATCGGCGCGGTCGAGGCGCGGGCGTTGCGCGTGTCCTTCGTGGGCGAGCTCGGCTGGGAGCTCCACGTCGCAATGACCGATCTTCCGGCCCTGCACGAAGCGTTGTGCGCGGCCGGGGAGCCGGTGGGTCTCAGGCCCTTCGGCGCCTACGCGATGAACTCGATGCGCCTGGAGAAGGGCTATCGCGCGTGGGGCGTCGATCTGACCACCGAGCGCACCCCGATAGAGGCGGGTCTCGGCCACCTCGTGCGCACCGAGGGCCGGGTATTCACGGGTCGCGGCGCGCTGATTGCGCGTGCCGCGAATCGGAACCTCTGGCGAATGGTGCTGCTGTCGATCGAGCCGCACGGCGAGGCCGATCCGTTCTACGTCCACACCGTCTGGAACGGTGGGCGAGCGGTCGGCATCGTGACTTCGGCTGCACCCGGACACCGCACCGGCACGGTACTCGCTCTCGCGTACCTGCGTCCGGAAGCGTCCGAGGCCGACGCATGCGGCGCCGGCGGCGGACTGGAGGTTTCGATCCTCGGCCGCCGGAGTCGCGCCCGGCTGCTTGACGCACCACCCTACGATCCGACCAACGAACGACTGCGAGGCGCCACGCGGCCGATTGAACGACTTCCCGGAGACCACCTGGACTGAGGTCTCGACACCCCGCACTCGACCTGCATTCGAGACCATCGACCCTGGATGGGCCTGTCGTCAGACCGCCTGACGCAGGGTGGAAGCCGGACGGATACCCTCCTTGAGCTTCTTCCTCTCGCCCGCCAGCTTGCGGAAATCGCACTCCGCCTGGATTCCATGCCAGAACTCGTCGGACTGGCCGAAGAAGGCACCGAAACGTACGGACATCGCGGGCGTAATCGAACGTCTCGCATGGACGATCTCGTTGATCGCACGAGGGGCGACGCCAATGGCCCGAGCCATATGCCCGCGAAGCGGCGGTTGCGGCCCGTGCGAAACAGTTGGGCGGTATCCCGGTTCGCGAAGGATTGAATCAATCGGAGTGCGCCTCGAATCCGTGGCAGGTCACCTCGTGGAGCTGCCGTTGAGAGGATGCTCCGCGAATCAGGGCGCGCAGGCTTCGATGGCGGCCAGGAACCTCTCCTTCGCGCCGGGACCGCGGGCGAAGGGGCTGATGATGGGAAGATCGAGACCCGAGGCGCGATAGGCTTCGAGCCGCTCCCGGCAGTCGGCCGGCGTACCGACGACACTGGTGGCCGCAATCATCTCGTCCGTGACCGCCCGCTCCGCGGCGGCCTTGTCGCCCGCGTGCCAGGCGGTCGCGACCGTGGCCGCTTCGGCGGGGAATCCGTTTTCGGCGAGCAGCCGGTTGTAGCGCGGGAAAAATCCCGCATAGAACGCCAGGCCGGGACGTGCGGCCGCGAACGCCTTCCTTCGGTCCGAATCGACGCTGGCGGGGAGGAGCGACGTGATTTCGACCGATCCTGCTTCGCGACCCGCCCGCGCGGCACCGGCGGCGACATGCGCCCGTGCCCGGGCCGCACTCGCCAGCGTCCCCCGAGCAAGGATCACGCCGTCCGCGATCTCGCCGCACAGCTCCGTCATCTTCGGGAACAGCGCCGAGAGGTAGACCGGGATCTCGCTCCGTAACGGCTCGAACCAGAGGTCGAAGCGTTCGATCCGCACCGTCTCCCCGGCGTGCGCGACCTCGCCCTCCCGAAGCAACTCGCGCACCACGGACACCGTCTCCCGCACGCGACCGAGCGGCTTGCGGTATTCCACCCCGTGCTCGGGTCCGACCTGGACCCGGTGACTGGACCCGAGCCCGAGGACGAACCGGCCGCCGGACAGCTCGTCCACCGCCGCGGCGGCCATCGCGATGGTGGGCGCGCTCCGAACGAAGACGCTGCTGATGGCGGTGCCGAGCCGCACTCGACGAGTCCGCAGCGCACAGGCGGCGAGGACCGCGAACTGATCTCCGCCATGCCCCTCGGCGACCCACACCGACTCGTATCCGAGCGCCTCGGCCCGTTCCGCGCAGGCGGTGATTTCCGAGGCGGTGAGCCCGCCGGAAAATGCAATTCCGATACCGGACACGATGCACGCTCTCCTCTTTCGGTAGCGCGATGTTCCGCCATCGGCCGGAATCGGCGACGGCCGCGATCAATCCACGCGAACGTCGTTCAGAATCCGGCGCTCGAGCGGAAGACGTTCGGCTTCCGGTACACCGCGAGAATCACGCAGCCCTCGTCGGTGTGGGTCTCGTGGCGCGAGTCCGGAATCCGCCACACGTACTCGCCGGCGCGCGCGATGCCGTCGTGGTCGTAGAACGAGCCTTCGATGACGTAGCTCTGCTCGATCTCCGGATGCCGGTGAAACGGCAGGCTGGCCCCCGGCTCCCACTTCAGCAGGCACGTCATCTCGCCCTTGTCCCGGTCCTCGTAAAGCACCTTGATCGAGATTCCATCGAATCGGGTGGGCTTCCAGTCCATGTCCTGCGGACGGACGTAGGTCGAGCCGTTGGGGGTGGGTTCGTTCAACTTCTCTGCTGTCGCCATGGTAGCGTCCTCGGGTGGGGCGGATTCGGGGGCGCCGGGCGGAGGTTGCGGCGCGGCTCCCGGCCCGCAGGTGCGACACTCGCTCGCATCAGGCGACGATCACGCCCAGGACCGCGAGCAGACTTTGCTCCACGCGAGCCATCTCGTCGTCCGAGAGCTCCGTCAGCGGCCCCTCGCCCAGGCGCCGGCGGTCGAGCGTACGAGGCTGATCGACGACCACCTGCGACGCCGTGCGCAAGCCGCCACGGGCGTCGACGGTGACGCGAAGCGGCTCCGCGTCTCGGCGAACGTCGCTTGTGAGCGGGAGGACCACCACCGTTCGCGACTGCGCCGCGCTCAACCAGTCTCCCTGCACGATCAGCACGGGCCGGATCTTGCCCACCTCGCGGCCGCGGTTGGGGTTGAGGTTGGCGGTCCAGATCTGACCCCGCCGGACTGCCGCCGTCACGATTCGCGGTCACTGCCCGGCGATTCCGCGGCCGGATTCCGCCTTTCGGCAAGCGCAAGCGACTCGTTGTCGAATGGCAGTGCTTCGGCTGCGAATTCCATGGCGTCGGTTTCCGTCGCCGCGGCGGCCGCGGCAAGACGGGCGAGAAGGCGCTCACGGCGCCGTCCGGCCAGAAACTGTTCCAGCGCGGTACGAACGAGCAGCGACTTCGGCTGGCTGGCGAAGCGGGATTCCTCGCTCAGTCGTGCGTCGAGGTCGTCGGAGAGTCGGATACTGATGGTAGACATCTGTCTTGCGATTCGCGATACGGTTTGACCTACGTAACGTATCACAAAAATGACTACATCAACTATTCTCCAGAGGCCCTCCGGAGGCCTTTTTCCGCAAGTGAAGCGTCCAGGTAATGGGCGCAAGCGGAGGAACGTCGTTGCGCTCTCCCAAGTACCGCCGGCGGTGCTCCGCGGGCGACTCGTTGCGGACAACATCCCAGAGGCCGCGAGGGTTCAGGACGGTCCCGGCCTCGGCTGGATCGAAGCGCGAGATCATCGCCTCGCCCCGCCTGCCCACGAACGCCATCATGGCGTCGAAGAGCGCGCGGTCCTCGTGCGGCACGCACTCGGCCGCGAGCAGGTAGTCGAGCACGATCTCCGCGCCCGGACCCCCGATTTCGGCCATGCGGTCGAGGTTGTAGAGGATCGCGCTCTCGGTCAGGTAGTAGCTGACTCCCATCCAGTTGAAGAACGAGGGTTCGGCGGGGTCGAGTCCAGAGTCGACGAGCCTGGTCCGGAGGTCGTCCTTCTCGAAGTCGATCGGCACGAACCGCAGGGTCTCGGGCGGCGTCATGCCCGCGGCCGCGAGTCGCTCCCTCTTCAGATCGATGGTGGCGGCGAGGTCCACCTCGAACACCGTCACTCCCAGGTCCGGGCGCCGGAACGCGAACGAGTCGAAGCCGGACCCGAGGATCACGTACTGCCTCACCCCGCGCCGGACCGCCTCCTCGAGACATTCCTCGGCGAACCGGGCCCGGGTGAGGTGCTGGGTGGTGATGGGCATGAGCTTCCTGACCAGCACCTTCGAGAACAGCGCATCGAGCACGCGCGACCCGATGACCTTGCGCCAGCGGTTCCCCACGAAGTGGATCGCGAACGGGTCCTCCAGCACGTACGGCCTGCGGTGCCGGAGCAGGTGTCGCGCACGGCTGACCGCCACGATCTCGGCGGTGCGGCTCCCGCGGGTGCGGGCGCGATTGGTCGGAGCACTCGTCATGTCGGCTCCCGTTGCACTGCGAATCCGGAGTCGGAGAAACGACGTCCCGAGCCCGCAGGTTGACGGTACCCGCCATCGCTCACACAGGGGTCATGACCTCATGTCGACCGTGGTGGTCATCTTCCCCGAATCTCTTCGAGGTACGCGTCCGTGTTGCCTCCGCGAGCCAGCACCGCGTGGACGCGTTCGACCGGGTGTTGCGCGGCCGCGCGCTTGTGGATGAGACGCCCCTTGCTGGTCGGCGTGATCTCGACTTCCACGTTGTGGTTCAAGCCGAACCGATCTCTCAACGCCTTGGGAATGGTGATCCGGCCTCGCTCGGAAAGGCGCATGACGACCTCGGTGTGAAGATCGATTTGGAAAAATCATACTCGGATTGCGTGAATTGCGAAAAGCGCCCCGAAATGCCGAAATCGTAGTAGCTTGGGAGAAGCTGCTTCCCTGATGTCGACGGCGCACGGTGCGCGCAGGCGTGAGCAACTGATGACCACGACAAGCCGGCGGACACGAAGAGACGCGAAAGGGGGACGTCCGGGCCGCGGGCGGGCCGCCCACGCAGGCCGGCGTCCCGCGACCAAGCGCGTGCCATGCATCCGGCGGCGACTCCGCCCGCTCGACATCCTCGACGAGGAGGGCCTCGCGCTCATCGAACGCAATGCCGACGAGATCCTTCGCGACGTCGGCATGGAGTTTCGCGGCGACCCCGAGATCCTCGCGATCTTCCGCGACGCGGGCGCCGACGTGGAGGGCGAGCACGTGCGCTTCGAGCCCGGGATGTGCCGCCGCATCATCCAGGCGAGCGCTCCGCGGGAGTTCGAGCAGCATGCGCGCAACCCGGCGAACACGGTCCGGCTCGGCGGCGCCCACACCGTGCTCTGCCCCTCGTGGGGTCCGCCGTTCGTGCACGACCTCGACGCGGGCCGGCGCTACGCCACCATCGACGACTTCCGCCGCCTCGTGCAGATCCACCACTCGATTCCGTACCTGCACCACTCCGGCGGCATCGTGTGCGAACCGGTCGATGTCCCTGCCAACAAGCGCCACCTCGACATGCTCTACCACCACATCCGCTACTCCGACCGTCCCTTCATGGGAGCCTTCATCGGGGAGGAGCGGGCGCAGGATGCGGTGGACATGGCGAAGACCGTGTTCGGCGACGCATTCCTGCGAGACAACGCCTGCCTCTACGCGGTGAGCAACACCAATGCGCCGCTCGTGCTCGATGCCTCCATGTCAGGCTCGCTCAAGGTCTACGCACGCAACAACCAGCCCGTCGCGTGCACACCGTGGACGCTCGCCGGAGCCATGAGCCCGTGCACCGTGGCCGGGACGCTCGCCCAGGTGCTCGCCGAGGCGCTCGCGACGCTCTGCCTCGTCCAGCTCGTCAACCCCGGCGCCCCCTGCCTCATGGGCGCGTTCGCGAGCACCATGTCCATGCGCAGCGGCGCCCCGACCTTCGGCACTCCGGAGGCGGGGAAGATGGTGCTCGCCTCCGGCCAGCTCGCGCGCCGGATCGGCGTGCCCCTGCACACCGTAGGGTCGCTCTCGGCGTCGAAGCTGCCCGACGGCCAGGCTGGACAGGAAGGCGCGTGGTCGTTGCTGATGGCCATGCTGGCGGGCGCGAACTTCATCAATCACGCCACTGGCTGGCTCGAAGGCGGGCTCGTCACCGGCTACGAGAAAACCATCCTCGACGCCGATCTGTGCGGCAAGGTCGCCAGTCTGTTCGAAGGGGTGGACCTGTCGGAGAACGGGCAGGCGATGGACGCCATCCGGGAGGTGGGGCCCGGCGCCCACTTTCTCGGCAGCGCACACACGCAGGCGAACTTTCTCACTGCGTTCTTCGCCTCCACGACCTGCGACGCCAGCTCCTGGGAACAGTGGTCCGCCGAGGGCGCCCTCGATGCGGCCCGCCGCGCAAATTCCGAATGGAAGCGTCTGCTCGACGACTACGAAGACCCCGGCCTCGACCCGGCCGTCGACGAGGCGCTGCAAGCGTTCATCTCGAGACGAAAGGAGAGCATGCCGGACGCAGAGTACTTCTGATGCCCTCCGGCCGGACCATTTGCTCCTGACAGGGCACCTCCCCGGTGCCCACCAGACCGGACAACTCACGTGCTACTGCACCCGACAGACCATTTGCTCCTGACACGACTGACAGCGACCGTTGCCTGATTCGGATCAACCGTGCCACCATTGGCCGCACATTCGGATTTCGCGACCGCCTGCGAGGCGGGGGTACCCTGGAACGACGCCGCGTGGGAACACGAGAAGCTCAACAGGATGCTCATCGAGGCGCGGGCGGAGCTCGACGAAGCCAGGCGGCGCACGATGTACGCGGAGATGCAACAGATCGTGCGCGACGAGGGCGGCACCATGATCCCGATGCTCGCCTCCTGCGTCTTCGCCACCTCCGACAAGCTCGCCCTGCCGGACCAGATGGCCTCGAACCGGGATCTGGACGGGGAGCGCTGGATGGAACGCTGGTCGTTCGCCTGATCCGAGGCGGAATGTCGACAACTCCCGGCCGGAGCGGTGCGACGCCGCGCCGCCCGGAATGCACGGTCGAGAAGAAGAACGGGCCATGTGGCCGGAAGCAATGCGACATCAGGAGGTCGCGCGCACACCGCGTCCGCGGAACAGCATGAAATAGTTCGAGTCACGCGAGCGCAATGACAGCCGGCGGAGTCGGGTGCGCATGCTCGCCCCAGGCGCCGGAAGAGGAGGAGAGCTTATGGGCGTTCTGTCACTGATAGCCAAGCGTTTGGGGCTTGGTTTCGTCACGCTGCTCGTGGTCTCGATCATCATCTTCGGGGCGGTCGAGCTGTTGCCGGGCGACCTCGCCCAGCAGATTCTCGGGCAGGCCGCGACGCCGGAAACGGTCAAGGCGATGCGCGAGGAGCTGGGGCTCGATCGAGCGGCTCCGGTGCGCTACTTCGAATGGCTGGGCGGTGCGCTCCAGGGCGACTTCGGAACTTCGCTCGCCAACAAGCGCTCGGTGGCCGAGCAGCTCGGTCCGCGCTTCGCCAACACGCTCTTCCTTGCCGCCCTGGCGGCGGCGTTCTCCGTGCCGATCTCGATCGTGCTGGGGGTGCTGGCCGCGCTCTACCGCGATTCGGTGTTCGACCGGATCGCGAACGTCTCCACCCTCACCTCGATCTCGTCGCCGGAGTTCTTCCTGGGCTACATCCTGATCCTCTTCCTGTCCGTCCAGAACCCCTGGTTCCCGTCCATATCGAGCGTGAGCGCGGACATGCCGTTCGCGGAACGGGTCTTCGTCACCCTGCTGCCCGCCATCACCCTCACCCTCGTGGTCATCGCGCACATGATGCGCATGACCCGTGCCGCGATCATCGCCCTGCTCGCCTCGCCCTACATCGAGATGGCCAGGCTCAAGGGCGAACCGCGGTGGAAGGTCATCGCGGTGCATGCGCTGCCGAACGCTCTGGCCCCGATCATCAACGTGGTCGCGCTCAACCTCGCCTACCTCATCACCGGCGTGGTGCTGGTGGAGATCGTCTTCGTGTACCCGGGGGTCGGCCAGTTGCTGGTCGACAGCGTCACCAAGCGGGACTTCCCGGTGGTGCAGGCCTGCTGCCTGGTCTTCGCCGCCACCTACATCCTGCTCAACCTGACCGCCGACGTGGGAGCGATTCTCTCGAACCCGCGCCTGCGGCATCCGAAGTGAGGGCCACACCATGAGCACATTCGCAATCGTCTTCTACACGCTCATGATCGCGGCCTCGTGCATGGCCGCGTACTACCACCGGCGCGACGCGTTCATGGTGCTGTTCAGCCTGACGCTGATCTCGTTCCTGATGGGGCTGCTGGGCGGCGAGGTGTGGCTGCGCTACATCGCCGTCGCCATCGGGTTGCTCTACGCCTGCGGCGGCCTCGCCTACAGCTTCCGCGAGTTCCTGGTGCAGACCCTTCCGCGCGACATCGCCAAGGTGATGCGCCAAGCCCCGCTCACTGCCTCGTTCGGCCTGTTCGTCATCGTCGTCTACGTGGTGGCCGCGATATTCGCCCCGGTGATCGCGCCCTTCGGCGAGGCGGAGGTCGTGGGCAGCTCCTATGCGCCGCCCGACGAAGCAATGATCCTCGGAGGCGACCAGCTCGGACGCGACATGTTCAGCCGCATCATCTACGGCGCCCGGAACACGGTGGGGATCGCGCTGCTCACCACCGCCATCGCGTTCTTCGTCGGTTCGCTGACGGGCCTCATGGCGGCCACGCTGGGCGGCTGGGTCGACCAGGTGTGCGGGCGCATCGTGGACACGCTGATGGCGATTCCGCAGCTCGTGTTCGCGCTGCTGCTGCTGACCATCGTCGGCACCAACGTCGTCAATCTCATCCTGGTGATCGCGCTGCTGTACTCGCCGCTCGTGTTCAGACTCGCCCGGGCGGTGGCCGGCAACATCGTGGTGATGGACTACATCGAGGCGGCGCGTCTGCGTGGCGAGAAGACGTGGTACCTGATCGTCAGCGAGATCCTGCCGAACGCCACCGCGCCTCTGGTGGCGGAGTTCGGGCTGCGCTTCTGCTTCGTGTTCCTCGCCATCTCGGCGCTCTCGTTCCTCGGACTCGGCATCCAGCCGCCGACGGCGGACTGGGGCTCGATGGTGCGCGAGAACGCGACCCTCATCTCGTTCGGCGAGATCACACCGCTGATCCCGGCCGCGGCCATTGCTCTGCTGACGGTGGCCGTCAACTTCGTGGTGGACTGGATGCTCCACCTCTCGTCCGGCCTGAAGGAGTGAAGCCATGAGTGACGAAAAGGGTCTGTTGCTGAAAATCCGGGGTCTTCGCATCGAGGGCCGGGCCGACGAGAAGTGGTTCGAGATCGTGCACGGCGTCGATCTCGACCTGCGCCGCGGCGAGGTCATGGGCCTCATCGGGGAGTCCGGGGCCGGGAAGTCCACGATCGGGCTCGCCGCCATGGGCTTCGCCCGCGACGGTTGCCGCATCTCGGGCGGCTCCATCGAGTTCGACGGCATGGAGCTGACCTCCTCTCCGGAGGAGGATCTCCGCATGCTGCGCGGCGCGCGCATCGCCTACGTGGCGCAGTCCGCGGCGGCGTCGTTCAACCCCGCGCACAAGCTGATCGACCAGCACACCGCGGCGCCGGTGCAGCACAGGATCAAGACCCGGAAGGAGAGCCAGGAGGACGCGATGGAGCTGTACCGGCGGCTCCGCCTGCCCAATCCGGACGAGATCGGCTTCCGCTACCCGCACCAGGTCTCGGGCGGGCAGCTCCAGCGGGCGATGACCGCGATGGCGATGAGTTGCCGGCCCGACCTCATCATCTTCGACGAGCCGACCACCGCGCTCGACGTCACCACCCAGATCGAGGTGCTCGCCGCCATCCGCGACATCGTCGACCAGTTCGACACCGCCGCGCTCTACATCACGCACGACCTTGCGGTGGTCGCCCAGATGGCCGATCGCATCAAGGTGCTGCTCAAGGGCGACGAGATCGAGGAGTCGGACACCCGCTCCATGCTCGCGGAGCCCAAGGAGGACTACACCAAGTCGCTGTGGGCGGTGCGCAGCTTCCAACGCACCCAGAAGCCGCCGGCCGGCCCGGACGAGACGCCGGTGATCTCGGTGAACGGGGTCAGCGCCGCCTACGGCCCGGTCAAGGTCCTGGAGGAGGTCTCCTTCGACATCCATCGCGGCCGAACGGTGGCGGTGGTCGGGGAGTCGGGCTCCGGCAAGTCGACCGCGGCGCGGTGCATCACCGGCCTCCTGCCGCCCACCGCAGGCGACATCCGGCACAACGGCTCGGTCCTGCCGGCGAGCTTCAGGGACCGATCGAAGGACCAGCTCCGCCAGGCGCAGATGATCTATCAGATGGCCGACACCGCGTTGAATCCGAAGAAGCGCATCGGCGAGATCATCGGCCGCCCGGTGGCCTTCTACCGGGGTCTGCGCGGTGCGGACCTGAAGAAGCGGGTCGACGAGCTGCTCGACCAGATCGAGCTGGAGCCCTCCCAGTACTACCACCGCGTTCCGTCGGAGCTCTCCGGAGGACAGAAGCAGCGTGTCGGCATTGCCCGCGCGCTCGCAGCCGATCCCGAGTTCATCATCTGCGACGAGGTCACGAGCGCCCTCGACCAGCTCGTGGCCGAGGGGATTCTCAAGCTTCTCGACCGCCTCCAGGAGGATCTGAACCTCGCCTACATGTTCATCACCCACGATCTCGCGACGGTGCGTGCGATCGCCGACGAGGTGGTGGTGATGAAGGAGGGCCGGGTCGTCGAAGCGGGTCCGAAGGACGAGATGTTCCAGCCACCGCACCACGAGTACACCGATCTGCTGCTCTCCTCGGTGCCGGAGATGGATCCGGACTGGCTCGACGGGCTGCTGGAGCGGCGGGGAATCGACAACATCGGCGAAGCGGCGAGGAAGTAGGAGACGGGAATCAATGGCACGAATCGCATTCATCGGCGTCGGCAACATGGGGTTGCCGATGGTCCGCAACCTGCTCGCCGCCGGGCACGAGGTGCGCGCCTGCGACATCTCGCCCGACGCGCTGGCCGAGGCGGCGAAGGCGGGAGCCACCGAGGCGGTGAGTCTCGCCGATTCGGTGACCGCGGCGGAAATGGTGGTCACGATGGTGCCGGAAGGAAAGCATGTGCGGGCGGTCTACCTGGGTGACGGCGGCAACGACGGCATCATCGGCCATGCACCACGCGAGGCGTTGCTGGCCGACTGCTCGACCATCGACATCGCGACCGCGCGGGAGGTGGCGGCGACGGCGTCGGAGGCCGGATACGAGATGATCGACGCTCCGGTTTCCGGCGGCGTCGCAGGTGCCGCGGCGGGCACCCTCACGTTCATGGTGGGCGGCTCGGAGACCGGATTCGAGCGGGCAAGGCCGGTGCTGGCCGCGATGGGACGCAACGTGGCGCACGTCGGCGGTCCGGGACACGGTCAGGCGACGAAGATTTGCAACAACATGATGGCGGGGATCGCGATCATCGCGGCATCGGAAGTCTTCTGCCTCGGCGAGGCGCTCGGCCTCGATGCGCAGAAGCTCTACGACGTTCTCTCCACGTCGACAGGCCAGACGAGGATGATGGACACCATGAATCCGGTACCCGGGATCGTCGCATCCGCACCGTCGAATCGCGACTACGCGCCCGGCTTCAAGGCCGCGCTCATGGCAAAGGACCTCGGGCTCGCGCAGAGTGCGGCGGCGGACACCGGCACGAGCACCCCGCTCGGGGCGGATGCCGCGGCGCTCTTTCGAATTCTGTGCAGGAACGGCGGCGGCGAGCTCGACTGCAGTGCGGTGTACAAGCTCCTGCACGGAGACCTGTAGCTCGGAGGGCGTACGAGAGTCGCGGATCATTGCTATCCGCGGTCACCCGCGGGACCGCCCGGTGCCTGCGGAGAACGAACCCCGCGAACGGGCACGGCATCCCGCCCGGCGTGTGTCGGCTCACCGCGCCCTTCTGATCCGGACCTCGGTTTCGGTGCTGATCGACACGGTCCATGGGGACGTCGAACATCAGGACCATCTTCGCGCCAGGGCGGAATCCGAACCTGGTCGGCTTCAGACCGACACCGACAGGTCCTGGAGCCAGATCGGCATCTGGTCGAGCAACCAGCCCTCTATCATGCGGTCGACGTGGAACAGCACCGCGACTCCTACCACGAGCAGAACCGCACCCATGAGCGGCTTCGCCCACGGCATCCACGCAGCGAGCCGCTCCCGGCGGGCGCTCACCGCCTGCCTCGAACCGTAGGCCAGCGCCAGGAGCACGGTGGACACGCCGACGCCGAAGGCGAGCATGGTGACCGCGGCCTGACCCAGACCTTCGCCGCTCGCGGCGAGGCCGATGGCACCGCCGAGCGTCGGTCCGACGCACGGCGACCAGACCGCCCCGAGCAGAACCCCCACGCCGAACTGACCGGCGACGCCGTCCCCCTCGCGAGCATCGAGTCGTGCGTTCGCGCGGCTCGCGAGCGGCGCGGCGAGCGTTGCAACAATGGTCTGAGCCCTCGGAACGAGCAGCACGACGCCGAACCCGATCATCACCGCCGCGGCGCCACGACTGACCGAATCCGCGTCGATGCTCACCAGGTGGCCGAACGCCGTCACCGAGACCCCGAGCACCGCGAACGAGACGGTCAGACCGGCGGCCAGCGCCAGCGGTCCGAGCCGGCTGTTCTGGAACGCCGCCGCGATGACGATGGGCAGCAACGGGAGCACGCACGGATTGATGAGGGTGAGCAGACCGGCGACGTAGGCCCACACGTAGGTCATCGGTCAGTCCGCTCCGAGGTGAGCACGACGCTCCGGGGGCTCGATGCGCCAACGGTGGAGAGCCGAATGAGCCCGCGCCCGTGGTTCGGGCCGGGACGCGGCATTTCCCGTGGTGGGTGCGACACTGCCGGCAGCGGTCCGAAGGCGGTCACCTCCGGACCTGGCCTCATGCTCGACTAGGAAACCGCGGCCTTGAACAGGGGCTCGATGGCTCCGGCGCCGGTCTGGCCGACGACCCTGCCCACTTCCTCACCCCGGCTGAACATCACCAGCGTGGCCCGGCCCCTGACGCCGAGCTCGCCGACGATCGGATCGCCGCTGAACCGATCCCAGTCGACCTTCATCACCGTCACCGCCTGGTAGGCGGGATTGCCGTCGATGAGCGCACGCACGGTGCGCCCTTGTGCTCGGCAAGTCCCTCACCAGGTGGTGTAGAAGTCGAGCAGCACCGGCTTCCCGCTCTGCCGGAGCTCGTCGAATGCCGCCCGGGTGTACTCGACCTGCCCCTCGCCGGCGATTGCCGGACCGGGCATCGCGAGCGCGAGCGCGGAAACGGCAAGAAACGCACGTCGTCGCATTGCAGTGGACTCCTGAACCGATTGGACATGGTCCTCGATGGACCGTGCCCGTCATTCTATACAGTCCTTGACCGGCAGGGGGCGGAAACCGATGACATCGAGTTGCGGCTACGCCGCCGGAGACTCGTCCAGATGCCGCTCGACCCATCGCGCGAATTCCTCGAAATCGTCCAGGTTCGCGTCGAGCACCCGGGCGACCACCTCCAGGTCGACCTCGATGTAGTCGTGCACCAGCACGTTGCGCAGACCCGCAATCTGCCGGAACCGCGCGCCGAACTCGGCCGGCAGCACGTGCATTCCCGTGAGTCGATCGATCGCGGACGCGTAGTCCGGGGCATCGAGACCGGCGGTGGCCGCGAGATGGGTGGCGATATCGATGGCGTTCCGGGCGCAGAGCTGGAGCCCGTGCTCGACCGTCCACCGAAGATCCATGTCCGCGCGCAGCGTCTCGGGTTTCGCTCCGGAGTGGCGGCGCAAGTTCGCGAGCGCCTCGCGCAGCGCCGCAAGGTGACGCCGCACCACCGAGGAGTCGGCACGTCCGGGACTCACCGGTCGCGGCGGGCGGCCGAGCGCCGCGCGGCTTCCATTTTCGCGAGCTGCGGCACGAAATCGCAGTAGCGGGATACGGCGCGACCTTCTCGTGTCGTCGTCGCGCGCAGATCGCGGGTCAGCAGCCGCACCCCATCGCGCAGCACCCGATGGTAGAGCAGCGGTGGCGCACGGTTGAGCACGATCACGTCCACATGGTTGAAGCCGAGTCCGGCCATGAGGTCGGTGGTCAGGCTCGCCCGGTAGCCGTAGCCGGTGTCCTCGGCGCGTACGTCGTCGACGTAGACGGCGACGTCCACGTCGCTGTGGAGTTGCGCTTGTCCGCGCGCACGCGAGCCGAAGAGGTAGGCCTCCAGGATCTCCTCGCGAGGATCGAGCAGCGCGGCGAGACGCTCGGTCAGGTGGGGATCGGGAGTCGTTGCGTCCATTTCCACACCGATCATGAGCGCATGAGGCGCCGGGGGACAACCCGCGTCAGCCGCCCTCCGGCTCCAGGCGCGCGATCACGCCGTTCGGATGGTCGTTCAGAATGTAGACGAGCCCGTCCGGCCCCACGCGCACGTCCCGGATCCGGCCGAGGACGTCCTCGAACATCCGCTCCTCGCGCAACACGCGTTCTCCGGCGAGCTCGAGTCGCACGAGGAGGCGGAACTTGAGCGCCCCGACCAGCAGGCTCCCGCGCCAGCCGGGGAACCGGTCGCCGTCGTAGAACGCCATCCCCGAGGGGGCGATGGACGGAGTCCACTGGTGGACGGGCGAGGCCACGTCGTCGCGGTGCGTACCTTCGCCGATCGTGGTGCCGATGCCGTAATTCTTCCCGTAGGTGATGACCGGCCAGCCATAGTTCGCGCCGGCGCGGATGACGTTGACCTCGTCACCGCCCTGCGGGCCGTGCTCATGGGTCCACAGCTCGCCGGTCCAGGGGTTGAGCGCCGCCCCCTGCACGTTGCGATTGCCGAGCGAGAAGATCTCGGGCCGTGCGCCAGGTACCGAAACGAACGGGTTGTCCGCGGGTACGCCGCCGTCCTCCGCGAGGCGGATGACGGAGCCCGCGTGATCGCCGAGGTCCTGCGCGCGCGGCCGGTCGCCACGGTCCCCGAGGGTGAGAAATACGTGCCCCTTGCCGTCGAACACCACGCGCCCGCCGAAGTGCCGGCCGCCGTGCGACTTCGGCAGCGCCCGGAACAGCACCTCCACGTCTTCGAGCCGGTGGCCGTCGAGCCTGCCGCGGGCGAGCTCGGTGCCGTAGCGGCGGCCCTTCTTGCCGGCATAGGCGATGTAGACGAGGCGGTTGCGCCCGAAGTCCGGGTGCAGCGCCACATCGTGCAGTCCGCCCTGCCCGGCTTCCGCCACCGTCGCCGGGAGCCCGTCGATCAGCGTCGGGTCCAGCGTGCCGTCGGCTCCGACGTAGCGCAGTCGGCCGGGCCGCTCGGTGACGAGCATCCGCCCGTCGGGAAGGAATGCGAGCGACCAGGGGTGCTCCAGCCCGTCCGTCAGAATGGTCACGCGTACCGCGTGGCTCTCGGTGTGCTGAATGGTGTAGGCGCCGGGAGTCGTCGCGTTCGCAACGCTCGCGCAGGCGAGCACTGCCCCGATCGCGCAGACACCGAACCCGTGGGTCCGTCCATTCGGTCGGTGGCGCTTCATCGGTCCCGCTGCGCCCCTCCCTCCGGGTGCCCGCTGGGAGGGCAGGCGTCGCGTCCGCTTGAACACACCCGCCCCGCGGTCCGTTGCGGGCGGGACGCTCGCGCTCCCAGGCGCATCTCCGGAGCGCACCGCCAACGATAACGGCACCTGGCACGAACCCTGCGTCACCGATACATCCTTCGGCGATGGCATCACGATGCTCCGAGGCCGTTCGCACGGCCGCGAAGCAGCGGCGTCGCTCCGTCGGGCAGGATCTTCAGCATGTCCGGGTCCGGCATCTTCGCGTCCATGAAGTGCATGGCGAGCCCTCGCCGGGGCTGTCCGGTGCGATTCTTGAGCGAGCGATGGGGCATCAGGCAGTGGTGGATGGCGAAGCCGCCCTTGCCCACCTCCGCCGGCATCGCACCCGACTCGTCGAGGTCACGCAGCGCAAAGTAGAAACCCTTCTTCTCCGACGTGTCCCAGAGCTGGGTGTGTTCGAGCCGTTCGCGATGCCGGCCCGGCAGGTACCACATGCAGCCGTTCTCGACCGTCGCGTCATCGAGCGCCAGCCATACGCTCACGGTGCGGTCCCCGGCGACGTTGAAATAGTAGTTGTCCTGGTGCCAGCCGACCTCGCCGCCGGTGTGCGGCGGCTTGTAGATCCCCTGGTAGTGGATCAGGCGCAGGTCGGGTCCGAGCAGGCACTCCACCATGTCGAGGAGCCGCGAGTCATTGATGATCATGCGAAAGATCGGATGGCGCAGATGTGCGGTCCGGATCTGGTACACCTGATACTGGTCGTCCCGGTCCTCGCCCGACTGCACGTTCTCGAGGATGTTCTCACGCGACAGGTGCTCGACCGTCTCCATGTAGCAGGCACGAATGTGATCGATCTCGTGGTCGTCGAGATACCCGTCGACCACGAGGCAACCGTCGCGGTGGAACGATTCGACCTGTTCGGGCGTGAGCTTCATCACCGGGGGATTCTACGGCAAGCCGGCATGCCGCAACGCAACGCGGAGATCCCGCAACCCTCGTGCGTGCGGCGAGTGTCGACCGTCGAGCCGCGCTCTCGCGAGAACCGCTGCATCGGTACGGCGCGCAATCCGTGCCGGCGGCGACGGGAGGGACCCGGCTCTCGCCGACGTTGCGTCCACACCTTCCCGGCTGCGGTCACGGCCCACCCCCCCACCGAAATCAACCGAGTCGAACCGGCAGGCGCTTGAGCGATCGGCTCAGGATGAGCGAATCCCACTCGAATCGGTCGGTCGCGAGCGACACTCCCGGGAATCGATCGAGGAACGCGCCAAGTCCGAGCGCTCCCTCCAGGCGCGCGATGGCCGCTCCGAGACAGTAGTGTATGGAGTAGCCGAATCCCACGTGCCGATTCGCCCGGCGGGAGATGTCGAACGTCTCCGGCGCCTCGAAACGGCGCGGATCACGGTTCGCCGACGCCTGTACCAGCAACACTCGTTCCCCCGATTCCATCCACTGCCCCCCGTACTCGACCGGCTCGACGACCTGCCGCCACATCGCCTTCGTCGGCCCGTCGAAGCGGAGAATCTCCTCGACCGCACCGGGCATTGCCGACGGATCGGCGAGGAGGGTCTCCCGCGCCCCGCCGTGCTCCAGGATTGCCTTCAGTCCGTTGGCGAGCAGGTTGCGGGTGGTCTCGTGTCCGGCGAAGAGCAGCAGAACGCAGGTGGCGACGATCTCCTCCTCTTCGAGCACGTCACCGCGCTCTTCGGCCGCGACCAGGTCGCTGATCAGATCCTCGCCCGGGCGTACCCGGCGTTCGGCGATCACACCTCGCAGGAACTCGGAGAATTCCATCAGGCTGCGTTCGGCCCGCTGGTGTCGGTCCGCACTGTGCATCGCGCCGAAGACAAGGGTGAGGATGTCCTCCGACCAGCGCGTGAGATCGATTCGGTTCTCATGGGGGACACCGAAGAGATCACCGATCACGCGTACCGGCAGCGGGTTTGCGAACCGCTCCATGAAATCGAACTCGTCTTCGTCTCCCAGCTCCTGGACCAACTCGTCGGCGAGGGAGGCGATCCAGCCGCGCATGCGCTCGACCGCACGCGGCCGGAAAGCGTAGTCCACGAGCTTGCGCAGCCGCGTGTGGCGTGGGGGATCGGTGAACACGATCCAGCGCGTCAGCACCTCGCAGGTCGCGCGTTCGCTCTCCGCCACGCCCTGCATCCGGCGGCGCTCGAAGTAAGGGCTCACCCGATCGGCGGACAGGCGGGAGTCGCGGAAGGCGGCCCGCACGTCATCGTAGCGCAGCACGAGCCACGCCCCGAGCCGTTCGTCCCGGTGCAGCGACGCCGCCTCGCGCAGGTCCGCGAAGTGCGAGTACGGATCCGCGACGGCGTGTTCGGCGAGCAGTTCGGTGACCTGCCCCATGCGCTGCACTCCTCGACTCGTCAGGGCAACGGGAATGTAACCCGCGAACCCCCGACGCTCCACGTGTATTGTCCGATGCCGCGCCATCGAGGGCCGACATCGTGAACTCGCGTTACTGCGCGAAGCCGGTCGCCGGTCCGATGGGGTCCGCACTTCGCCGCGATCCGTACGCGATGGCGCCGGACCCCGAACGGGAAGCGGGGCTGGTCCCGATCCGGCGACGGAACCTGTCCCGCCGCCGCACGAGGGAATCCGCTGAAACGCTGCGACATCCCGACGGTCCGTGCGGGCGGTCGTGTGAAGTTGTATCCCCGAGTCCGCAATAATCGTGATCCTCCGACCGCACCGAACATCCGACGCGAGCCGCTCTCGATGACCACGCCCTACCCCGCCCTCTTCGAGCCACTGACCATCGGCCGCCTCCGGCTCAAGAACCGAATCATGAGCACCGCCCATGCCCCGGCCTACGCCGAGGACGGCATGCCGAAGGAGCGCTATCGGCGCTACCACGAGGAGAAGGCCAGGGGTGGACTCGCGCTTTCAATGTTCGGGGGCTCTTCGACGATCTCGGTCGACTCACCGCCGCCGTTCGGGCAGATCGACATCGGCGACGACCGCGTCGTTCCGTGGCTGCAATCCTTCGCCGACAGCGTCCATCGCCACGGCTGCGCCACGATGATTCAGATCACCCACATGGGACGCCGCACCGGCTGGAGCTCGCACGGCTGGCTGCCGACCATCGCGCCGTCGGCGGTGCGCGAACCCGCGCACCGCTCGTTTCCGAAGGCCATGGACCAGGACGACATCGACCGAGTCATCGGAGACTTCGCGGCCGCGGCGGGCCGCGCGCACCGGGGAGGCCTCGACGGATGCGAGATCTCGGTGCTCGGACACCTCGGCGGGCAGTTCTGGTCGCCGGCGGTGAACCGCCGCACCGACGGCTACGGTGGGAGCCTTGCCAACCGCGCCCGGTTCACCCTCGAGACCCTCGAAGCGATGCGCGAGCGGGCACCCGATCGATTCCTGATCGGCATGCGCTTCAGCATGGACGAACTCCTGGACGATGGGCTGCACGAGGGCGACGCCATGGAGATCGTGCGTCTGCACGTCGACGCCGGACTCGTGGACTTCCTCAATGTCACCGTCGGCAATTCGTTCGACAACGCGGGCCTGAGCTTCACGGTGCCCAACATGTCGCACCCCATCGCGCCGCACATCGACCGGGTGAAGCGCATCCGGGACGCGTTCGGCGTCCCCGTGTTCCATGCGAACCGGGTGGCGGACCTGGCGTCGGCGAATCGGGCGGTGAAGGAAGGCTGCGTCGACATGATCGGCATGACCCGCGCCCACATCGCGGATCCGCACCTGGTCGCGAAGCTCGCGCGCGGCGAGGAGCATCGGGTACGCACCTGCGTCGGCGCAGGCTACTGCATCGACCGGATCTATGTCGGCGCCGATGCCCTCTGCCTGCAGAATCCCGCCACGGGACGCGAGCGGACAATGCCGCACGTCATCAAGGCGAGCCCCGGGCCGAAGCGCAAGGTGGTGGTGGTCGGAGCCGGGCCGGCCGGACTCGAGGCGGCGCGCGTGAGCGCCTCGCGCGGTCACGACGTGGTGCTCTTCGAGGCCGCGGACGAAGTCGGAGGTCAGATTCGTCTGGCCGCGCGCGCGACGTGGCGGCGCGACCTCATCGGCATCGTGCAATGGCTCGCCGGTGAGGTGGAGACCCTCGGCGCCGATCTGCGTCTCGGCACCTGGGCGGAAGCGGGCGACGTGCTCGGCGAAAATCCGGACGTCGTGATCATCGCGACCGGCGGCCTGCCGGACACCGAGTGCGTGAACGGTGCCGAGCACGTGATCAGTCTGTGGGACGTGCTCAGCGGGCAGGTGCAGCCCGGCTCGAACGTCCTCCTGTTCGACGACCACGGCGACCACCACGGACCGTCCGGTGCGGAGTTCCTCGCCGATCGGGGTGCGAAGGTGGAGCTCGCGACGCCCGACCGCTCGACCGCGTTCGAGCTCGGCGCCACCAACTTCTCCGTGCACCTGAAGCACCTCTACCGCGCCGGGGTCACCCTGACGCCGGATGTCCAGCTCCTGTCGGTGCAGCCGAAGGGGAATGCGCTCGAAGCGGAACTGCGCAACGTCTACAGCGGGGAGACGAGCGTGCGCATCGTGGACCAGGTCGTGGTCGAGCACGGCACGGTTCCCGCCGTGGAGCTGTTCGACGAACTTGCAGCACAATCCGTCAACCGCGGGCGCACCGACGTCGACGCGCTGGCGCGTGGCGCCCCGCAGCCGCTCGGTCCTCCCGGCGCGTTCGCGCTCTTTCGCGTGGGCGACGCGGTGGCGTCGCGCAACATCCACGCCGCACTCTACGATTCATTGCGAATCTGCAAGGATCTATGATGAGCCCGCGTACAATGCGGCACCTACGGAACCAGCAACGAGCAACGAGATGACCACCGACGCCCTGAAGACCATTCGCATGCAGATCATGTGGAATCGCCTGATCGCGGTCGTGGAGGAACAGGCGCAGGCGCTCCTGCGCACCGCGTTCTCGCCCATCGTGCGAGAGGCGGGCGATCTCTCCGCCGGGGTGTTCGACCCCCGCGGTCGGATGCTTGCGCAGGCGGTGACCGGTACTCCCGGTCACGTGAACTCCATGGCCGAGTCGGTCAACCACTTCCTGCGCCACTTCCCCGTCGAGACGATGAACGAAGGGGACATCTACATCACCAACGACCCGTGGATGGGCACCGGACACCTCAACGACTTCGTGCTCACCACGCCGTGCTTCCATCGCGGCAGGCTCGTGGGGCTGTTCTCGTGCACGTCGCACCTCACCGACATCGGCGGCATCGGCTTCGGACCCGATGCGACCGACGTGCACATGGAAGGCATCTACATCCCGATGCTCAAGCTCGCCGATCGTGGCGTGTTCAACGAGACCCTGATGGCGATGGTGCGGGCAAACACGCGCCAACCGGTCGAATCCGAGGGCGACGTCTACTCGCTGGCCGCATGCAACGACGTGGGCTGCGAGCGACTGGTGGAGATGATGACGGAGTTCGACCTGGACGACCTGGACGAGCTCGGCGAGTACATCTGCGACAACTCCCGCCGTGCGGTGCTCGACGAGATAGCAAAGCTCCCTCGGGGCGAGTACCGGAGCTCGATGCGCGTCGACGGCTACGAGAGCCCGATCGATCTCGTCGCGAAGCTCGAGATCACCGACGAGGGCATCACGGTCGACTACGACGGGACCTCGCCGAAGTCGAACTACGGCGTCAACGTGCCGATGGCGTACACCTCGGCCTATACGTGCTTCGGGCTCTCCTGCATCGTCTCCGCCGACGTGCCGAACAACTGGGGTTCGCTGGCGCCGTTCAAGGTCCTGGCACCGGAAGGCTGTGTGCTCAACGCGCCCTATCCATCCCCGGTCTGCTCGCGCCACATCATCGGCCAGATGCTGCCCGACGTGGTCTTCGGCGCCCTTACCCAGGCGGTCCCGGACCGGGTGCCGGCGGAAGGGGCGGCCTGTCTGTGGAACGTCAGCATGCGCGGCGAGAGCGACCGCTCCGCGAACCAGACGAGCGGAGCGCTGTTCATGGTCACCGCGGTGTGCAACGGGGGCACCGGCGCGCGGCCGTCGAAGGACGGGCTCTCCGCCACCGCCTATCCCAGCGGCGTGCGGGGCACGCCGGTCGAGATCAACGAATCGGTCTCTCCGGTGGTGTTCTGGCGCAAGGAGCTGCGGCGCGGCTCGTGCGGCCACGGGCGCCATCGCGGCGGACTCGGTCAGGTCATCGAAATCGAATCCGCCATCGGCGAGGACTTCGAGCTGCTGGCCTCCTTCGACCGGGTCGACCACCCTCCACGCGGGCGCTACGGCGGCCACGACGGCGAGCCCGGCGGCCTCTGGCTCGCCTCCGGCGCGGTCCTGAACGGGAAGGGCACGCAGCGCATCCCGGTCGGCGAACGGCTCATCCTGCACACCCCCGGCGGCGCGGGCTTCGGCGACCCGCACGACCGCGATCCGGCCGAGGTGGCGGCGGACGTCGCGGCGGGACGCATCTCGCGGGAGACGGCGAAGGCGGTGCATGGAGTCGACGTCGCAGCGAGCGGATAACGCCGACGGGTGACGGGAGACCAGCGGACGCGACGCCGTTGTCGAGCCGGCTGCTCCCGCTCCGGTGCCGCCTCAACCCGGAAAGCGGCTTGCACGGCCGGAGTGCTGCAGACCCTCGTGCCCCGGTGTTGCTCCTGGCTGTCGAACAAGTCATGCCGGCACGACCCGACTGAGTTCCCTCGGCGATCGTTGCGGTGAATCGGCGCAGGTTGGTCACTGGCCGAGTGACCAAGTTACGGAGGGGTCCGGGAACTTGGTCACTGACCAACCCGGCAGCCATGCGACAATTTCCTCACATCTCCGCCCTTACGCCGCCGCCAGCATCATCTCCGACGCCTTCTCCCCGATCATGATGCACGGTCCGTTGGTGTTGCCCGAGACCAGCGTCGGCATGATCGAACCGTCCGCGATGCGTAATCCCTCCATGCCGTGCACCCGGAGCCGGTCGTCCACCACCGCCATGGGATCGGGGCCCATCTTGCAGGTCCCGACCGGATGGAACGCGGTCTCCGCGTTCGCCCGAATCCACTCGATGATCTCGTCGTCGGACTCGGTCTCCGGGCCGGGTCGGATCTCCGCATCCCGGAACTCGTCCATCGCGCTCGTCGCCATGAGGCGCCGTGCCCAGCGCACCCCGTCCACGAGGACCCGCCGGTCCAGATCGTCGGAGAGAAAGTTGAAGCGGATGGCCGGCGCCTCGCGCGGGTCGCGCGAGCGCACGTGGATGGAACCGCGGCTCTCGGGCCGCAACGCGTAGATGGTGCACGTCATGCCCGGCTCGGGAAGCAGCCTGCGATCGGTCGGTCCACGTATCGCATACGGCGCGAGATGGAACTGCACGTCCGGCGCTTCCAGGCCCTCGCGGCTCCGGACGAATCCCAGCACCGGCGCGGACGGGAGACTCAGGAAACCGCCTCCGGTCGCCGCGTACCGCAGCGCCTGCCACGCCAGCCCCAGGCCGCGTGCGCGTTCGTTGTAGGTCACGCCCCTCGGCTGGAGGCGCCACATCACCCGCGGCGCCATGTGGTCGATGAGGTTCTCCCCCACCCCGGGCAGCTCGTGCACGACATCGATGCCCTGCTCGCGCAGTATCTCGGGCCGGCCGATCCCGGAAAGCTCGAGCAATTGGGGGGAATTGATCGATCCCCCGCAAAGCACGACCTCGCGCGCAGCCAGCGCCTCTTCTTCCCGGCCGTTTCGCAGATAGCGGACCCCGATGCAACGCTTCCCCTCGAGGACGAGCCGGCTCGCCAGCGCCCCGCAGCGCACGTCGAGATTCGACCGCCCGCGGGCGGGCCGGAGGTAGCAGTGGGCGGTGCTCATCCGCCGGCCCCGGCTGATGGTGGTCTGGGTCTTGCAGATGCCTTCCTGGTTCGCTCCGTTGTAGTCCGGATTGCGTGGTACTCCGAGTTCCACGCCAGCCTCGATCAGCGCGTCGTAGAGCGGGCTCCGGTCCGGTACCTCGCTCACCCGCAACGGCCCACCCTGTGAACGCCACTCGTTCGCACCGCTTTCGTAGTGCTCCATGCGGCGAAAGATTGGCAGGACGTCGTCGTAGCTCCAGCCGCGGTTGCCGAACTGCGCCCACGTGTCGTAGTCGAGCCGCTGCCCGCGCACGAAGACGAGCCCGTTGATGGCGCTCGATCCTCCGAGCAGTCGCCCGCGGGGGATGGGTATCGTCCGGCCGCCGGATCCCTCGTCGGGCTCGGCGCGAAAGCACCAGTTGGCGGCCGGGTTGTCGATGAGCTTCGCGAAGCTCACCGGCATTCTGCTCAGCCAATGGCCTTTCGGCCCCGCCTCCAGCAACAGCACCCGCTGCCGGCCGTCCGCCGAGAGCCGGTTCGCGAGCACGCATCCTGCCGAGCCCGCTCCGACGACGATGTAATCGAACTTGCGCTCCGCCACGCTTTCCTCTCCCGTGCTGTATCGACCGATGCCGCCGAACCAGGAAATCGGAGACGGAGTTTCCGTCTCCGGTGTTTCATGACCACAATGCTACCTTCGGGCCCGGGAAGGTGCGCAACCTGAGGGAGTTGGAGCCGTGACCCCGGCAGTCACCGCGGCAAGGCGCGCGGGCATCGACTTCAAGGTGCTCGAGTACGACGCAGGCGATTCCGACGAGCCCTACGGCGTCGGTGCCGCCCGAGCACTCGGGATTGCGCCCGAACGGGTGTTCAAGACCCTGGTGGTCGAACTGTCCGACAATGCCCTCGCGACCGCGATCATCCCGGTCGCCGCGCGGCTCGACCTGAAGGCCGTCGCTTCGGCGCTCGGCGTGAAACGCGCCACGATGGCGGAACCCGCCGCAGCCGAACGCGCGACGGGATACGTGCTTGGCGGGATCAGCCCGCTGGGCCAACGCCGGCGCCTTCCGGTTGCCGTCGACGAGAGTGCACTCGGGCTCGACCGCATTCACGTGAGCGGCGGCCGGCGAGGCCTCGAGATCGGGCTCGCACCGAAGGACCTCGTCGAGCTTGTCGGTGCGGTCGTCGCACGAATCGCGCGCTGAGCGGCGGGCCCGCCCGCCGGGTCATGCCGCCGGAAACACCCGGCGGGACAGTTCGGGTCGTGCGACCGTGCGGTCGACCGGCCGCGCTCCTGCCGCCGGCGGTCGCCGTTCCTCAGATGCCCCGGATCGCCGCGACCTTGCGCTGCGAGCCGGCCGGCAGATGGCTGACACGCGCGAGCTCGCCCGTCTCGAACAGGTGGGGATCGGCCAGGTAGTCCAACAACATTCCCGTCGCGTCGTCGCCCCAGAAGAGCTCGCCTGCGACGCGAAACGTCGGGACGCCGTAGACGCCCGCGGCAATCGCCTCTTCGGTCGACCGGCGCAGCGCATCCTTTACCTCGGGCGCGGAGACGAGCACATCGGCGTCATCGATCTCGAGCCGCTCGGCCAGCGCCTGCCAGCCCGCCTCGCTGTCGATGCCGATTCCGTCGCGCCAGATGTGGTCGAACACCGCACGCACCGTCGCCGGGTCGCTGCCGCGCGCGATGCACAGCCGGAGCGCCTTGAGCGGGTTGAACGGGTGGACGGGAGGATAGCGCAGGGGGACGCCTTCCCGGTCGGCCCGCCACTGGGAATATCGGTAGGTATGGAGGCGCTTCGCCTCGATCTCGGCCGGGCCCTTGTGGCCCCAGTGGCCCAGCAGTCCGGCAAACAGTATCGGGCGACAGGTGACGGCCAGATCGTCGGGCAGTCGATCGAAGCGCACCAACTGCAGGTATGCAAAGGGCGAGATGACGTCGAAGTACCAGTCGGCGGTTCGCATGTCGCGCGGACTCCCTCGTGTTGGGCGAAAACTTGCAATCTCAGTCGAACTCTTCGGTGGTGTAGCGCCAGACTCGTACGGTTTCCGACCAGTGACCGGCCGGCCAGCCCGCTTTTCCGGCAAGCTCCCGGACGAAGCGCACCGGCTCCGGGATGCTCTTCCAGACACTCGGCAGGAAGGTCGCGCGCCCCTCGTCGTCCTCGATGATGAGACCGTCGATTCCGGGTCGAAGTCCGTCGACGAGATCGGCTTCCGACCCGGCATGGAACGGCACCGGTGAGGAGAGAACGGAAATCTTGATGGAGAGCCCTTCCAGCTCATCCTTCTCGACCGGGGGAAACCTCGGATCGGTCGATGCTGCGGCACGAGCATTGTGGGCGACGTCCGTTGCGAGCGCGCGGGTGGCCTCGAGACTGCCGACGCATCCGCGCAGGCGGCGGTCCGATTCCAGGGTCACGAACGTCGCGCGAGGTTCGCGCAAGGCCGGCGGCAAGAGATCCGGATCGACCTCGAAGGCCGAGCCATGTTCGATTCCGTGGCGGATCGAACGCGCGGCGATGCCGAGCAGGTGCCGCCGGGCTTCGAAGCCGAGCGTGGTCATGGCGGGTTCGAAGAACGCGTAGGCACCATAGCCGACCACGCAATCTCGGGTTCCCGCCGTGTCGCCCGAGTTGCGCACGTCGAGCGCTCGTGCGTCCAGGCGGTGTCGTCTCGCCAGATGCAGCAGTCCGTTGACGGCATGCCGGCCACACGCCTGCTCGTACCCGACATCGTCGTGGCGCAACGCAACGATGGCCGCGGACGTCTTCGCGTCGATGCGCCGCGCCGTCTCGTAGTCGAGGTAGTGGCTCAGGTCCGAGCTGATGACGATGACTGTCTCCGGCCCACCCCAGAGTGTCTCGATCAGCGTGTCAATCTCGACCTGATTCGCGCTGCCCACGAGAAGCGGCACCAGGGAGAACCGAGGGAGCACTCGCATCAGGAACGGGAGGTGAACCTCCAGGCTGTGCTCGCGCTCGAACGCCGGGTCGAGCTTCTGAACGAACCTGAACTCGCGCGCGCGGCGAACCGATGCCATGTCGACCGGGACGCGGCCGAGTGGTGTCTCGAACCACTCGGCGCTCGAGGTCGCCACACCGCGCACCGGGTGGAAGTGCGCGGGGCCGAGCAGCACCACCCGCCGGATTTCCCGCGCCCGGGGCTTCAGGCGCGCGTAGGCGCTGGCGGCGACGGGTCCGGAGTAGCGGTATCCCGCGTGCGGAGCAATCAGGGCCTTGGGTACCGGGCCGTCGGTGCGAGCCTGCTCGAGATGGGCGTCGACCTCCCGACGCAACACGTCCCCGTCGCCCGGATAGAACGTGCCCGCGACATTCGGTGGCTTCACCCGTTCGCGTGCGGGAGTGCCGCTAATCCTGAACCCGCGCATGCGCGCATCATCGGCGCACGGGGTGGACTGGTCAACGCCGAGCCCACGTCCCCCGCTCACCTGACGGGACACCGGTCCCGACGGCCACGAAAGATCAGGACGCCGATTGCACCGCGGCGCAGGGACCGTCCATCGAGGCACCAAGTCCGCCGGATCCGGCCCGACATGCGCCGAACCGTCGGTTCGGCACCGCCCACCGCTACCGCGCAGACCCGGACGCGCAGGTCTTCAGCGTGCAGCAACCGCGCTTGCCGGCGGTCCACGTATCGCATTCGAAACGGAATCCCGCGCCCTCGAACTTTCCGTAGTCGCAACCATCGCCGACGAATTCCACCGTCCTTCCCGCACACGGGAGACACCGCGACCACGCATCCGTGGCTTGAAGCACCGCAGTCTCCAGGCCTCCGCCTCCCGGCCAACCCGTTCCCGCACGGCTGCATGTGTCGCCTCGGCGAATGCCCTCGCGCACCCCCTTCTCGAGTCCGGCCGGGCGCAGAAGCCTCGACTGCCGCACGCGAGTTCACTGCTGACGCAAGGGACACCGTGCTACCATTGGTCTGGCTGATATATCACGCGCCCGGCTGCCCCCGTGGCCGGGTCGGCGCGAGGCGAGCGAATTCCGGGGAGGCGATCGCAGCATGGCATACCGCGTCGGTGTGGACGTCGGCGGCACGTTCACGGATTTCTGCGCTTTCGACGAAAGCACCAACGAGCTCCATACCCTGAAAGTGCTCTCCACGCCGGACAAGCCCGGTGCCGAGGTCATGGAGGGCATCGCGGCATTGCACAACCGCTACGGTGTCCCGCCCGAGAGCATCACCTACTTCACCCACGGCACCACGGTGGGGGTGAACACGGTGATTCAGCGCAAGGGAGTCAGGCTCTGCCTGTTCACGACCCGGAACTTCGTGGACGTGCTGGAGGTGGCGAGGCTCAAGATGCCGGACCCCTACGATCTGCACTCGAAGCGCCCCGACCCCCTGGTGTCCAAGGATCGAGTGATTCCCGTCGACGAGCGCATGCGTTCCGACGGCACCGTGGACCTGCCCGTCGACGGGTCGAGCATCGAGGCCGCGGTGGCGCAGGCGCGAGCGCTCGGCGCCGAAGGCATCGTGATCGCCTTCATCAACGCCTACCGCAATCCGGCGAACGAGCACGCGGCGAAAGCCATGATCGGGCGCATCGAGCCGGGCCTGCCGGTATTCTGCTCCAGCGACGTGTGGTCGATCATCCGCGAGTACGAGCGCACCACCACCGCGGTCATTCACGGCTACGTGCAGCCGCGCGTCGCGCACTACCTCGACTCCCTGCAGCGCGCGCTGGCCGAAGCCGGGGTGCCGGCCGAGCCGCTGGTGACGAAGTCGAACGGCGGCGTGATGAGCGCGGAGCTCGGCAAGAGCGCCTGCGCGCAGATGATCCTCTCCGGCACCGCCGCGGGGGTCATCGGGGCGAGCTACGTGTCGCAGCTCTCCGGCTTCGGCAACACCATGAGCCTCGACATCGGCGGCACCAGCGCCGACATCGCATTCATCCGCGAAGGCATGCCGCAGTACGGTGTCGGCGAGATGATCGGCGAGTTCCCCATCTACATCCCCACCGTCGCCGTGACCTCGATCGGCGCGGGTGGCGGTTCCATTGCCTGGGTGGACGATCTGGGAGTGCTCAAGGTGGGTCCGGAGAGTGCCGGCTCCAGTCCGGGGCCGGCCTGTTACGGGCGCGGCGGCGAGCGCCCGACCATCACCGACGCGTTCGCGGTGCTCGGATACATCGGCCAGTTCGCGATGGACAACAGCGCCATCTCCATCGATCCGGACAAGGCCCGTGCCGCGGTGAGCACCGTGGCCGAGCGCATCGGGCGTGGCGTGGAGACGACGGCCCAGGCCATCGTGGACATCGCCGTGTCCGGCATGTACGTCGAGGTGAGCAAGCTCATCTCGCGCGACGGCATCGACCACCGGGAGTTCGCGATGCAGGCGTTCGGCGGCGCGGGACCGATGCTCGCGTGCTTCCTGGCCAAGGAGCTCGGCATGACCCATGTCGTGGTCCCGCCCACCCCCGGCGTGCTGAGTGCGCTGGGCGGTCTCATCGCCGACATCAAGAACGACTTCATCGCCACCGTCTTCCTCGACCTCGAGGAAAGCACCATGCCGACCATCCTCGACGCCTGGACGAAGCTCAGGGAGCAGGCGGTCCAGTGGCTGTGCGAGGAGCAGGGCTACCAGGGTAAACATCGCCTCGTCTACACCGCGGACATGCGCTACCGCGGACAGTCCTACGAGATCGAGACCGAGATCGATCCGGGGCACGTGGCCGATGGGAACCTGGCCGGTCTCGCCGAAGCGTTCCACCAGCGCCACGAGCAGGTCTACGAGCATGCGGACCGCGACGCCGCGGTGCAGATCATCAACCTGCGCATGGTGATTGTCGGATCGAGCCCGAAGCCCGAGTTTCCCGAATCCGAATGCGTGGCCGACACCCCGGCGCCGGCCCGCCACCTCGACGTGTTCATGGACGGTGCTCCACGCTCCGTGCCACTGTACGTTCGCACCGGGCTCGTTCCCGGACACCGCTTCCCGGGTCCCGCAGTGGTTGCCCAGAGCGACTGCACCACCTGCGTACCGGACGGGCTCGACGGAGAAGTGGACGGGTTCGGAAACCTGATCCTGACCCCGAGGCCCATCACTCACTGATTGAGCGCATCACCAACCCCGCAGCCGTCGGCAACGGACAAGGAGCGAGTCAATGCCAATCGATCGCGTGACCCTGCAGATCCTGGCCAACCACTGTGCCGCCGCCACCGAAAGCATGGGACACACGCTGTTCCGCACCGCGCACTCCACCTTCGTGAAGGAGACCGAGGACTTCACCACGGGACTCGCCACCCCCGACGGCAAGACCTTCGCGTCCCCTTACGATCTCGGCGCCACCTGGTTCGTAGGCCTCGACTACGGTCGTGCCATCGAACTCATCGACGGCTACGAGGAAGGCGATCTGTGCATGACCAACGATCCCTACAGCGGGTTCGTGTGTACCCACTCGCCGGACATCCACCTGTGGAAGCCCATCTTCCACGAGGGGAAGCTGGTGTGCTTCTCGGTCGGGCACATCCACAACACCGACGTGGGCGGTGCGGTTCCGGCGAGCCTGTCGCGGGCGAATACCGACGTGCACCAGGAGGGCATCCGCTTCCCGCCCACGAAGCTCTACAGGCGCGGCGAACTCAACCGCGAGCTGGTGGACGTGATGCTGATGAACGTGCGCATGCCCGAACAGAACTGGGGCGACCTCAAGGCACAGATCGCGGCCATGGCCGCCGGGGAGCGCAAGGTCCACGAAATGATCGCGCGCTTCGGCATCGACACCTTTCGCGAAGGGGTCACGGACCTGCTCGACCACGGCGAGCAGCAGGCGAGACGCCTCATCGAGCGCATCCCGGATGGGGAGTACTTCTTCGCCGACTACATGGACGAGGACGCGGTTGACGGAAAGCCCTGCCGCATTGCCGTGAACATGGTGGTCGACGGCGACGAGGTCGTCTTCGACTTCTCCGAGACCGACCCCCAGCTCACCTCGTCGTTGAACATTCCGACCGGAGGCGACCCCCGGCACGTTCTGCTGATGGTTCCCTACATGTACGTGATGTACACGATGGACCGTTCCGTCCTGCTGAACACGGGGCTGCTTCGCCCCGCGCGCTGCATCATCCCCGAAGGATCCCTGGTGAACCCGAAGTACCCGGCGGCGGTGGGAATGCGCAGCCTCGGCGCCATGCGACTGCAATCGTGCGTGTTCGGCGCGTTCGCGCAGGCGTTGCCCGACATCATTCCCGCAGCCTGCGGCGACGGCGGTCCGCTCATCAACGTACGCACCACGGATCCGCGCACCGGACGGCACCTGATGGCGAATCTGGACCCCATCACCGGTGGTGCGGGCGCTGTCGCGTTCAGGGACGGAACCGAAGGGTCGGGTGCGAACTTCAGTTTTCTCAAGAACACCCCCGTCGAGATCAACGAAGCGGAGGTGCCGGTCAGGATTCTCAGGTACGGACTTGCCCCCGACTCCGGCGGGGCCGGCCGCTGGCGCGGCGGAAGCGGAACGACCCTGGAGTTTCAGGTTTTCTCGCCCAACTCGATCGTCACCGCCCGCAACCGCGACCGCTCCCACTTCACGCCGTGGGGCATGGAGGGAGGCCACGCCGGCAAACCTTCCTCGTTCTTCCTCAACCCGGACTCGAACCGGGAGGTGAACCTCGGCAATACCGACGTCGTGACTCTCGATCCCGGCGACGTGCTCCGGATCTCCAGCGCGGGGGCCGGGGGATACGGCAGCCCGCTGGAGCGCGAGCCCGAGCGGGTGCTCACCGACGTGCGCAGGGGGTTCGTCAGCGGTGAGTCGGCAAGAACGGAATACGGCGTCGTGATCGAAAATGACGCAGTGGACGACACGGCGACCGCCGAATTGCGGGGGCAGATGCTCGCCGCCGACGGCCACCGCGGATTCGGATACAGCGAGGCCCGCAAGGCATTCGAGCGCGTGTGGACGCGGGGCAACTACGAGACGCTGACCGGAATACTGGCGAAGGTGCCGGCGGAGTGGCGTTTCTTCGTCAAGCACCGCGTATTCGACGCCATCGAGCGCATGCGGGAAGACGAACGCTCGGGACAGGGCCAGGAGGTACGCCGCGCATTTTCGTTGCTCGCGGCGGAGTATCCCGAACTCGCCGAGCACGTGGCGCGCTGAGCGCACGCCGCGCGAGCGACGCCATGAACTCCACCACCGGTGCATCGCGCAGAAGCCTGGAGCTCAGGCTGGAAGGCGTGAGCAAGCGCTTCGGGACGGTGACGGCCCTGGAGCGTGCGGACCTGACGGTAGAGCCCGGACTGCTGCTTTCGCTGCTCGGGCCGTCAGGCTGCGGAAAGACCACCACGCTGCGGATCATCGCAGGCTTCGAAGCGCCCGACACCGGGCAGGTGGTCATCGACGGACACGATGTGAGCCTGCTCCCGCCGAACAAGCGGGGGCTCGGAATGGTATTTCAGAACTACAGCCTGTTCCCGCACATGACGGTGGGCCAGAACATCGCCTTCGGCCTGAAGATGGCCAGGACCGGAGCCGACGAGATCCGTCGGCGCGTGGGCGAGATGCTGGATCTGGTTCACCTCCCCGGCCACGAGGAGCGATTTCCCCACCAGCTCTCCGGGGGCCAGCAGCAGCGCGTCGCGCTCGCGCGCTCCCTGGTGACCAATCCGTCGGTGCTGCTGCTCGACGAGCCACTCGGCGCACTCGACAAGAACCTGCGCGAGAACATGCAGTTCGAGCTGAGAAGGATCCAGCAGACCCTGGGGATCACCACCATCCTCGTCACCCATGACCAGGAGGAGGCGCTGACGCTGAGCGATCGCGTGGTGGTGATGAACGAGGGCCGCATCCTTCAGGTCGGCGCGCCGAACGACGTCTACGAATATCCGCGCACGCGATTCGTCTCCGAATTTCTTGGAACCTCCAACCTGTTCGAGGGGCGGATCGAGGCCCGAAACGGCGGCGGTGCGCGGAATTTCGCGGTACAACTCGCGGATCGGACCATGGTGCTGCGAGTCACCGCCGAAGACGACGTGGCGGAAGGCCCGGCGACGATGGCGGTGCGGCCCGAGAAGATGACGCCGTCGGAGCACCGGCCCGAGAACGGCAACGTGCTGGAGGGTCAGGTGCTCGGCCACGTGTTCCGCGGCAGCTACCATGCCTACGAGGTCACACTCGCGGGCCGCGAAGACCCGGTGTTCGTATACAGCCAGGCGCGCAGCCGCTCGGGGGATCAGGTGTTCAAGCCGGGGCAACGCGTGCACCTGAGCTGGAGCGAGGAGGATTCCGTCATCTTGACGCAGGACTGACCGGCGGGCGGCAGGGTACCGCGCCACCGGTAAAGGCAGGCCCGCATTCTCACCCACGGGGACGGGAAGCGCGGGCGAGGAACCATTTCGGGGCATCGGGTCCCGGAGGCGATCTCTTCACAGGGGGAGCAATGCAATGCAGACGAGAAGCACGAAAGACTGGGCAAGGGGGCTGATGACGGCGGCCGTCACCGCGGCCGGAATGGCTGCAACCGCGGGCGCCGCGGCGCAGGACATCACCGTCACGTCGTACGGCGGAATCTGGGAGACCGCCATCAAGGAGTGCTATGCCGACGAATTCGAAAAACGCACCGGCTACAAGGCCAACGTGCTCATCGGGAGTCCCCCGCAGTGGATGAGCCAGATCGAGGCGAATCCCGAGAACCCGCCGATCCACGTTCTGGTCACCACCGAGCCGAACACCATCGCGGCCGGCGACAAGGGCCTTATCGAGAAACCGACCGAGGATGACATCAAGCACCTTGCGGACGTCCCGCAGATCTTCAAGGACGCGGTGGACGGCTACGGCGCGTGCTTCGACTACGGCGCGTTCATCATCGCCTACAACAAGGACACGGTGAAGAACCCGCCGAAGACCATCAAGGAATTCGTGGACCGCACCATCGCCGGCGACTGGATGGCGACCCTGCCGTCGATCAGCTACGCGATCGCGCCCACCATCATGATCTGGGGCTTCGCCGACACCTACGGCGGTGGCGTCGACAACATCGACCCCGCCATCGACATCGTCAACAAGATGAAGGCGAGCGGCAACCTGATCGCGTGGAGCAGCGTGACCGACTTTCTCAACCAGATGCAGACCGGTGAGGCGGACATCGGCATGTACTGGGACGGCCGTGCGTGGGCGTTCATCGACAAGGGCAACGACTGGCTGGGAGTGGTGGTGCCCGAAGACAAGTCGGTCATGAGCTGCGTGGCCATGAACAAGGTGACGAACGCGCCGGATTCGGTGTGGGAGTACCTGAACATCGTCTACGAGCCGGGTCCGATGTCGTGCTTCTCCAACCACCTCCAGTACGGTGTCACCAACACCAACGTGACCTACTCCGACAAGATGAAGAGCCGTATCACCCCGTGGGAGGATACGCGCCACGGGCCGCCTCGCGCGATCGGCCAGAAATCCGCCGACTGGATCGAGCGCTGGAACAAGGAGGTCGGGTTCTGAGCCGGGCCGAATTGCCTGCACGGACATGACCCGGAATTCGGGAGCGACGGGCGGCCGGTGCGTCGCCCGTCGCTCCCCGGCTTCGATCTCCGGACCCGCGCGTTCGCGCACCGGCGCTCGTGCATGGCGCCCTGTTCGGGAAGGAGGTCGATCGGGGTCAACTCCGCCGGCGGCAACCGAACGTGCCGGACGAAGCCCGGACAAGACCGGTGAAGCCCTGCGGATGAGGGAATCCACATTCGGCCCTGAACGGACACGAGCCGGGAGTCCGGTCTCACCCTTGCCGGACAGGACAGTGAAGGACGGAACGGCATGAGTAGCGTCCCGGAGTCCCGAGACAGCCTCCCCGCCGCGGCCGGCGCCTCGCGCGGCAGGCGCGCCAGAGGCTTCTCCGGTACCGTGAGCCCGTGGTGGATCCTGGTGACCGGGGTCTTCCTGGTCGTCTTCTTCATCACGCCCATCATCAACAACATCCTGAACACGGACTCGCTCGCGACGCTCGCCGAGCAACGCAGCGCCGGCTTCTACTACACGAAGCTCTTCACCGACCCGTACTACCTGAACATCGTCTGGATCACGGTGCTGCTCAGCGTCGGGGTCACGCTCATCTGCGTGGTCATCGGCTACCCGGTGGCTCTCTTCCTGGTGCGCCATTCCGGAAAGTGGTCGGGGCTGGTCATCTTCCTGCTCATCGCGCCGCTGCTGACCTCGATCATCATGCGCACCTTCGGATGGCGGGTGCTCTTCGCGCGACGCGGGATGCTCAACGACTTCCTGCTGAGCGTCGACCTCATCGAGCGGCCGGTCTCGTTCCTCAACGGGCCGGGATCGGTGGTGGTCGGCCTGGTCCACGTGCTGGTGCCGTTCATGGTCCTGTCGATCGCATCGGTGCTGCGCAGCATCGACCCGCATCTGGAGGAAAGTGCGCGGATCCTCGGCGCGAACCGTGTGATGACGTTCCTCAAGGTCACGTTCCCTCTGAGTCTCGACGGAATCGGAACCGGGTTCATCATCGTGTTCCTGCTCGCCAACGGCAGCTTCGTGACGCTCCTGCTGCTCGGAGGCGGGGAGCTGAAGACTCTGCCGCTGCTCATTTACCAGCAGTTCACCATCAGCCGGGACTTCCAGTTCGCGGCGGCCATGAGCAACGTGCTGCTCGCCATCGCGGTGGGGTGCCTCTACCTGCAGCTCCGGCTCATCAAGCGCAAGGGGGTGAGGGGATGACGGGACGCCTGGGATACGCAATCCGCACGCGGGCGCCGCGAATCTCTCTGCTCGCCTACATGATCGCGTTCTTCATCTTCCTGCTCGGCCCCATCGCCATCGTGGTGGCGATATCCTTCACCACCACGGAGTACGTGGTGTTTCCGCCGAAGGGATTCTCCTGGCGCTGGTACGAGCGTTTCTTCGACTACGAGCCGTTCATCGACAGCTTCATCGTCTCGGTCGAGCTTGCCGTCGCCACCGCGGTGGTGGGCGGATTGATGGGGGTGCCGGCGGCGCTTGCGGTGACGCGCGGCAAGGTGCCCTTCGCCAACTCCATCATGACGTTCCTGCTCTCGCCGCTGTCGATGCCGCTCATCGTGGTGGGCTTCGCGCTGCTGTTCTACCTCTCCGCGCTCGGGCTCGGCGTCTCCTTCACCTCGCTGCTCATCGCCCACACCGTCATCAGCGTGCCGTACATCATTCGCACCGTGGCGGGCGTGTATCGGGGAATATCGCCGGACTACGAAGAGACCGCCGCGGTGCTGGGAGCGAACCGCCTCCAGATCTTCTGGCACGTGACCCTGCCCATGATCAAGCCGGGCATCTTCGCGGGGATGCTCTTCGCGATGCTGATCTCCATCGACAACCTGCCCATCTCGTTCTTCTTCGGCAGCGCCGACACCAACACCCTGCCGGTGGTGATGCTCTCGTACCTGGAGCACCAGTTCGACCCGTCGGTGGCGGCGGCGAGCAGCATCCAGCTCCTGGTCGCGGTGATCGGCCTGTTCATCGTCGAGAGGATCTACGGGCTCGACGCGATGGCCCCGGCGACCTGAGCGCACCGACTCGACCGTCTGACGCCGAGGTCCGCTCGATCCGCTCGGGCGTGGACGCGCGTGTGATCCCGAACACGCGCATGCGTGCACGTTCGGCGCATGGGAGGGGAAGGTCGAAGCTGCGAGAGTCTGCGGCGAATCGTGGCACCGCGCCGGCATGTACCTCGCTGAATTCATAACGCTTTACCGGGAACGGCAGGCAAGGGAGGGGACAATCAGCGCTTGTGGAAGGCGGACACGCCGGCACACGGCGGGAGACCACCATGACGCAGAAGCTCGCCGAGACGAGCGGTCGTCGCACGGGCGTGCGGAATGGACGACTTCGCCGCTCTGGCCACCACGGTGCGCGAGACGGCGTCCCGCGCCGTCGCGGACATCGACGCACTTGCGGCATGACCGCGATTTTCCGAATGTGGTATGGCCAGCGCGTATCATCCACCGAGTCCCGAAACCGGTCATGTTCCTCGTCGTTGTCCCGATATGACCACGCCTCCCGCCGCATCGCCCGACGCCCCCGCCCAACCGCATGGCCTCATCGCGGCCTTCGCCCGCCATCCCGTTGCCTGCAACCTGCTGATGGTGATCATGCTGCTGGCCGGAGCGTGGGCCGTCAGCCGGCTGTACACCCAGTTCTTCCCGAGCTACGGCCTCGACTTCATCACCGTCGAGGTGAAGTGGACAGGCGCGTCGGCGGAAGACGTGGAGGCGGCGATCACCGGGCCGGTGGAACGCGAACTGCAGGGCATCGACACGGTGCGCGAGATGACCTCGACGTCGAGCCAGGGGTCGGGACTGATCGTCCTGGAATACGAGGATGGGTCCGACATGACGGTTGCCCTCGACCAGGTGCACGAGCGGGTCGCGTCGGTCCGCGCCTTGCCCTCGGCCGCGGAGGCGCCCGTGATCACGCGCCTCGTCAGCTACGAGCCGGTGGCGCGGCTGCTCGTGACCGGCCGGGACTGGAAGAGCCTTCGTCCCGTCGTGCGCTCGATCGAGCGCGAGCTGCTCGCGCGGGGCATCGCCAAGATCGACATCTTCGGCCTGCCGCGCGAAGAGATTGCCGTCCAGGTGCCCAGCGCCGTGCTACGGGAGCTCGACATGTCGCTCGCCGACATCGCGCGCCGGGTCGCGGCCTCGAGCCGGGACCTTCCGGCCGGCAGCATCGGGCGCGACGAGACGTCCAAGCAGTTGCGCACGCTCGACCAGCGACGCGACGAGAGCGGCTTCGAGCGTCTGGCGCTGCGCTCCAGCGACGACGGGCGCTATCTCGCCCTCGGCGACGTGGCGACGGTCGAGCGGCGCCCCCGAAAGGGCGAAGTCCGCACCACCGTCGAGGGCCGGCCCTCGGTGAGCATGCTGCTCAGCCGCGCGGAGAAGTCGGACACCCTCGAATCGGCTCGCATCCTTCACGACTGGCTCGACGAGCAGCGCGGACGGTGGCCACCCGGGGTCGAGGTCATCCCCTACGACGAGTCCTGGGAGCTGCTCCGCGGGCGGATCACGCTGCTGCTCGAGAACGGCCTGTCCGGGCTCGTTCTGGTCATCGCGGTGTTGTTCCTGTTTCTCGACCGCCGGGTCGTGCTCTGGGTGACGGTCGGGATCCCGGTCTCGTTCATGGCCGCGCTCGCAGTGCTCTGGGCGCTCGGCGGCAGCGTCAACATGGTGAGCCTGTTCGCCCTCATCATGGCCTTCGGCATCATCGTCGACGACGCGGTCGTGGTCGGCGAGGACAGCCTTGCGAAGCGCCAGGCCGGCGCGGCACCGCTCGCCGCCGCGCGCGAGGGCGCGCACCGAATGCTCGCTCCCGTGCTCGCCTCGTCACTGACCACGGTGGCGGCATTCATGCCGCTGATGCTGGTGGGCGGCATCATCGGCCAGATGCTGTTCGACATCCCGCTCGTGGTGATCTGCGTGATCATCGCCTCGGTGATCGAGAGCTTCCTGATTCTTCCGGGCCATCTGCACCACGCGTTCCGAGGCGCCGGCGGCGTGGTGGGGACCAGAGGGTTCCGTCGCAGGTTCGATGCAGCGTTCGAGCGGTTCCGCGACGGGGCCTTCCGGCGCCTGGTCACCACCGCGGTGCACCGGCCGTGGACCACGCTGAGCAGCGCCCTGGCAGCGATGTTGCTCGCGGTAGGTCTGGTTGCGGGCGGGCGGCTCGCGTTCAACTTCTTCCCGACGCCCGAGGGGCAGATCCTGTTCGCCGGAGTGAGCTTCGTGGCGGGGACCCCGGCGGAGCGGGTGGAGCGGTTCATCGCCCACATGGAGCGCACCCTGACAGAGACCGAGGCGCATTTTGGTGAAGAGCTGGTGGACCTCGCGGTCGCTCGTTTCGGGGAGACGGAGCGCGCGGACGGCATGCGCGGCGCGCGAGGCGACCAGTTCGCGAGCCTGCGCGTGCAGCTTGTCGAGCCCGACGCCCGGGAGACCCGCATCCCCGAGCTCATCGCCGCGTGGCGCGAGCGTATCCAGCCGGCGCCCGGCCTCGAATCGCTGACTTTGAGGGAGGCCTCGGGAGGGCCGCCCGGCCGGGACATCGAGGTCAGCATCACCGGCGGCGAGCCCGGTGCCCTGAAGACGGCGGCCCTGGAGCTGGCGTCGGTACTCACCGCGGCGCCCGGCGTGAGCGCGGTCGAGGACGACATGCCGTTCGGCCAGGAGCAGTTCATCGTTCGGCTGACCCCGCAGGCGAGCGCCCTGGGGTTGACGGTCGCGGAGGTGGGTGAACAGCTACGGGCCGCCTACGACGGGCAGATCGCACAGATCTTCCAGCACGAGGGCGAGGAGATCGAGGTGCGGGTGCTCCTGCCCGACAATGAGCGGGACGACCTGGCCAGCCTCGCCAACCTCGCGATCGCGCTTCCCGGAGGCGGCGCCGTGCCTCTGCCCACCGCGATCGACATCGAGACCCGGCGGGGCTTCGACGTCCTGCGCCACCACGACGGACGGCTGGCAGTGAGGGTTTCCGCCGACGTGGATGCCGCTGTCACCAACGCCAACGCGGTGATTGCCGATCTGACCTCGGGGCCGCTGCCCGTGATCGCCGAGCGTCACGGGGTCAAGTGGGCATTGAAGGGCCTGCAGGAGGATCAGGGCGAGACGCTGGCCGACATGGCCTGGGGTGCGGGACTCGCGTTTGCACTCATCTACCTGGTGCTCGCCTTCGTCTTCGCCTCCTACGGCTGGCCGCTGGTGGTGATGGCGGTGATTCCGTTCGGTCTGGTCGGCGCCATCTTCGGGCACTGGGTGATGGGCATCAACCTCACCATCCTGTCGATGTTCGGCTTCTTCGGGCTGTCCGGCATCGTGGTGAACGACTCCATCATCCTCGTCAGCTTCTACAAGGAGATGAAGGAGCGTGGCCTGGCGTGGCGCGACTCGGTCGTGGACGCAGCCTGCTCCCGGTTGCGGGCGGTGCTGCTCACCTCGCTCACCACCATCGGCGGCCTCACTCCTCTGATGTTCGAGACCTCGTTCCAGGCCCAGTTCCTGATCCCGATGGCGGTGTCGATCGCCTTCGGCCTCGCGTTCGCCACCTTCCTGGTGCTGCTGCTGGTGCCGGCGCTGCTGACCCTGCACGAGACGGTTGCGACTCGCTGGGACATGAGGGTTTCGGCAGAACGCCAGGTGCCGGCGGCGTGAACGACCGGCTCCGTCGAGAACGCCGGCCCGCTCGCGTGGCGCCTCGAGTAATGCTCTTCACGGCATCGCGCGTATTGTGGAGCTTGAAGACCACCGCCTCGCAGGGTGGGCCTTCGTTCATGCCCGCTCCAGTCGAATCGCCATGTTGCGTGCCGGCCGTGCTCCAGCCGATCATGTGTGCCATGCGTTCAAGAGTGTTCAAGTGTACCCGCAGCCGGGGCCTTGGAGACCACGGCGTGGATTGACTTGCCGTGGCGCTTCGGCATCTGTTCGACGAGCCGGCGGTGCGCATACGCACTCGCCCCGGCTGTCGGATGGTGCGGTCGAGGGACGGCGCATCGCTCGCGGTGCAGGCAGAGGGGGGGCATGAAGTCGCCGTCGCGCGGTACGCCCGCTGCTATGACGCCGCCAACGCCAGGCTCGCCGAGGGGGCATCGCTTGCCGAGCTCCGGGACCTCGTGCTCGCGAGCGGCGACGAAGCCTTCCTCGCGGTCTATCTCGCCCGGCTGGCCATGCTCTGCCGAATCGGCTTCGTCGAGTTTCCGCTCGTCGAAGAAGGCGGCGAGCGGGGCGTCATCGCGCCGCTGCGGCGCGCCTGGGTCCCGGCGCTCGCCCCGGCGCCGCCGCCCGCAGCGCTGCGCCTCGACCGTCTCGCCTGCCTGCGTCGGGCCGGCGACGACTGGCTGGTCGAATCCCCCCTGGCGGGTGCACGCCTGGCGCTGCCGGACCTGGCCGCGCTCGACGAACCGCTGGTGCGGCGGGCGCTGGCCGGTGCGGGATTGCTCGAATCGGCTGCACCCGACGAGGACCCGCGCCGGGAGATCCTCGCTCAGTGGGAGTTCCATGATCTGCTGTTCCACACCCGCCAGCGCCAGGGTTGGAATCACGACACCTTCGGCGCCCACTTTTCGTTCATCGGCGAGATCGAGCCGCTGCCCGCGGTCCGGCCGAGCTGGCCCGGCGCACCCATCGCGCTCGGCGACGCACCGGCAGGCAGCGAGCCGTTCGCCGAGGTTCTGGCGCGACGGCGCTCCGAACGTCGCTACCGGCGTCCCGTGTCCGTCGCCGAGCTGGGCGCCCTGCTCGACCGCGCGGCTCGCATCCGTGCCGTCCGGCGCTCCGAGGTCAGTGCCCCGTCGGGGAGGACGACCCGCTTCGAGGTGACCAGACGGCCCTTCCCGAGCGCCGGCGCGACCCACGCCCTGGAGATCTATCCTGTCGTCGTACGATGCGACGGCCTGGCGACAGGCATCTACCACTACGATCCGGCGCGCCACGTCCTGGTGCGCATCCGGGCGTCGAGCGCCGGAGTGGCGCGTTACCTCCAGGATGCGAAACGCGCCGCCGGCGACGAAGTCGAGCCCCAGATCGTGCTTGCCATCGCCGCCCGATTCGCCCGCATGATGTGGAAGTACCGGGCCATCGCCTACGGCAACATCCTGCGCGACGCCGGCGCGCTCTATCAGACCCTCTACCTCGCCGCAACGGAGCTCGGGCTGTCGCCCTGCGGAATCGGCGCCGGCAACTCGGCGCGATTCGCGGAGATCACCGGCCTCGACCCGCTCGTGGAAGGCACGGTGGGCGAATTCCTGATAGGCGGACCGCCGGCGGGGCCGGAACATCCGGCCAACACCGCCTGATCGGGCGCGGCAGCGCCGGCGCGACGCCGGTCAAGCCATCTGCCGTCGGATCAGGTCGCGAAACACGCCTTCGACGCCGGCCAGCTCGTCGAACGCCCCGGTCTGCACCACCTTGCCGCCTTGCAGGACGTAGATGCGATCCGCCTCGCGCAGGGTCGACACCCGATGGGCGATGACGATACGCGTCGAAGACAGGGCGGCCAGGTTGCGCATGACGGCGGACTGGCTGTCGTTGTCGAGCCAGCTCGACGCTTCGTCGAGCAGCAACACGCGAGGATTGTCGATCAGGGCGGAAGCGATCATGATGCGCTGGCTCTCGCCCCCGGACGTGAGGCCGGCGCCGTACGCGACGCTCGTGGACATGCCCATCGGCATGCCGGCGATTTCCCGTTCCACCGCCGCCAGGCGGAGCACCCGCTGGATGTCGTCGTCGGCGACGCCTTCGCGGTCACCCACGATGTTGTCCCAGAGGTCGTCGGGGTGCAGCCCGACGTGCTGCGGCACGGCGCCGATCCGACGGCGCAGTTGTCCGATGTCGAGCTGCCTGAGATCGCGACCATCGTAGTACACGGTGCCGGACGAGGGCTGTGCCAACCCCAGCGCAATGCGAAACAGGGTGCTCTTGCCGGCGCCCGACTCGCCGGTCACCGCAATGAACTCGCCCGGGTGGGCGTGGATCGTCACGTCGTCCAGTATCGCCGGGCCGTCGGGGTCGTACCGGAACGTGATGTGGTCGAATACGACTTCGCCGCCCAGGATGTCGACGGACGCCTGGTCGGGGAGGACTTCCACCTTCTCTGCCAGGATCGGCCTGATCTCCTCGAGCGACGGCATGAGAGCGATATTCTCCCGCAAGGCTCTCGCCAGCTTCGCGACCGCGGACTCGAACAGCATGAAGAGCAGGAAGACCGCAACGAAGTCACCCGTCGAGATGGTTCGCTCTTGCGGGATGGTCGCGGCGAGCACCAGCACGGCGCCGGACAGCAGCGGCAACGCGGTGGCGAACGCCTGCAGGTGTCCGTCTCCTCGGGTCAGGGCCCGTTCGGCTTCCTTCTGCTCGCGGTAATGCCGGGCCCAGACCGCGAACGCGGTGCCTTCCGCGCCTGCGACGCGCAGCTTCGAAAGCCCGCTGATGAGCTGATGAAGGTTCCCGACCATGCGACGCAGGGCGCGGACGAGGCGCGCCTGCAGCGTGCTGCGTCCAAGGCTGGCGAGGAGCACGACGAGCACGGACGCGAAGCCCATCGCGGTCGTGACCCCACCGAGCATCGGGTCGTAGAAGTAGACCGCGGCCAGCGCCGGCAGCATGAAGATCACCGACAGGCCACCGTCCGCGACGGTGTGCAACGCGCCATCGCGCAGGCGGCGGAACAGGATGCCGCGCAGAGCCAGCTCGCCGGCGGGATAGCGATGCAGGAAATCCATCGGGAGGCGCAGCAGGCGGTCCCAGAACGCCGCTTCCAGGCGCGCCATCGCACGCGCCTCGATCTGCCTGAGCATCAGGCGCTTGTGCGTTTCGAGCAGCCCACCGAGCACGCCGGCGGCCATTACCGCGATCACCGCGACCAGCAGCAGGGATCCTTCCCCGGCGGGGATCGCCCGATCGATGACGAACCCGGGCACGACCGCGCAGAGCAGCGCCGCGAGAGCAGCCAGCGAGCCGGAGACGATCAGGCGCACGAAGCTGCCGGCCTGTCCCCGGCAAGCGAGTCCGAGCAGGTCATCGATGCCGGCGCCGGTCGGCGGCAGGCTGGCATGGAACGACCACGCGCCTTCCTGAATCGAGCGGGCGCGCGCCGCCGTCACCGGCGTCCTCCGCCCGCTGGCCGCGTCCACTTCCCGATAGCGCCCGAGCACGCCCGGCAGCAGGGCCACGGGACGCCCGTCGGACTTGAAGGCCAGCAACGCACCGGCGTCGCCGAGCCACCAGCGTTCGTCCGGCGGCAGCCGAACCCGCCTGCCGCGCACCCCGGACAGGTCGAGTACGCTCGCGAGCGAGGTTGCCGCGTCATCGTCCGCACGCGGCCACTTGAAGTCGATGCCCTCGTGACGCCCGATCGCCCGAAGCGCTACAGTCAGCTCGGCCTCGCGACTGCCGTCGACATCCGGAACGGGCTCGTACAGGCCGTGAAGCCGCCGCCGGGCCCCCTCCTCGTCCGCGCGTCGATCCGTCGCCTTGTCGCGTGCCAAGTTGAGATCGTCGGCCAGCGCCAGACGTCGATTGAGGTGCTCCAGCGCGAACGCGACGGCATGGAAACGTGCGAGCGCCGGCAACAGCAGGTCTTGCGCAGCGAGCGCCTGCGACGTCTCCCCGGCCAGCGTCAACGGGTGGGTCACATCGATCCAGGTCGCGGGCGTGAGCGGGAAGTACTCGGCACCGGGGCCAGTGGCGCGCGCGGTCGCTTCGCCGATGTCGTCCGGCTCGATCGCGGCAGGATCGACCAGGCCCATGTACAACGTCGCGTCAAGGGGGGCGAGCGGCACCCAGGTCACTCCCCGGCGGGCGGTCAGCACGCCTCGCCTCGCCTCGGCGGGCCTGCCGGCCTCCACCACGCCGTCCGGACGCCAGGGTCCGACATCTCTCGACAGCATGGCGCAGACATCGAGCACCCAGGTCTCGACCTGCTCCGCCAGATCGGCGAGACGAGCCGTAGCCAGTCTCGCGACCGGAATGCGCCGCAGTATGGTATCCGGCAAGCCCTTGGCGATGACCTCGAGAACGGTGTCTTCCTCGTGTCGGCCGACGCTCGGCAGGAGGCGGCCGGCTTGCGCTCGCAACAGATGCTCCGGCGCCGACTGCCGCTCGCCGCCGGCGGTCTCGACGAGGAACAGGTCCACGGCGCCCCGCGCGACGAACCACGCGTACCGCGGGTCCGTCAGGGCCTGTGTCAGATTCCCCGCGCACGGGACCTCGACACCGGCATCCCGCGCCAGATCGGCAGTGGATCGCAGCCGAACAGTCACGACTTGTCAGACTCCTCGGGCGCCCCGGATCTTCACGGTCGAGTCGGATTTTCCACGCGGTATCGTGGACGAGAGGCACGAGGCCGCGGCCGGTATGCCGCGCCGTGAGCTCGAGAGCAATGCGGTGACTTCGAACATGGCGTGTGTCGGTCCGAGGCGCAGCCTCGTCAGTGTGTCCGAACCAGGCGCGAGTACAGTCCGCGAGTGTCCGCGATCAGCTCGTCGTGGGTGCCGCGCTGTACGATTTCGCCGCCCTCCATCACGATGATCTCGTCGCAGTCCCGCACGGTGCTCAGCCGGTGCGCCACGATGAGGCAGCTCATTCCGCGTCGCCGCAGCGCGTCGTCGACCCGCTCCTCGGTGGTGGCGTCGAGCGCACTCGTCGCTTCATCGCAGATCAGCACCGTCGGGTCGCTCGCCAGGGCGCGGGCGATTTCGAGCCGCTGCCGCTGACCGCCGCTGAAGTTCAGGCCCCCTTCCACGACCGGCGCCCCGTAACCGAGCGGTCGGCTCAGGATGTCGTCGTGGATGCACGCGTCCCTGGCGGCCCTGACCATGATCTCGTCCGGCACGGCCGCGCTCCATAGCGTGAGGTTGTCGCGCACGGTCCCGGTGAACAGCACGATGTGCTGGTCCACCATCGACACGGAACGGCCGACCACTTCCGCAATCTCCCGGCGCGGGCGGCCGTCGAACAGGATTTCGCCGGTCCAGGGTTGGTAGATGCCCGCGATCAGCCTGGAGAGCGTGGACTTCCCCGAGCCGCTCGGACCGACCACGGCGATCCGCTGTCCCGGTCGAATCGTCAGGTCGAAATTCCTGATGAGCGGCGGCCGGCCTTTCGTGTAGCCGAACGAAACGCCTCGCAGCTCGACATGCCCGGCCAATCGCAGCCGGCCGTTCAGGGTGGCGACGGCACCCTCGGGGCGCTCCTTCAGCATGGATTCCTGCGGCGTATCGGTAATGTCGTCCAGGCGCTCCATGCCCGTGAGCGCCGCCTGGCGTTGATGCCGGACCTCCGAGAACAGCCGCCCGATGGGAGGAACCAGCCCCGACACGAGATACAGTCCGACGAACGTGCCCGCAGTCATCTCTCCGGCGGAGACCGCCGCCGCGCCGATCACGAGCACCGCGGCGTGACGCGCGGTAACGAACACCGCCAGCAGTGTCTCGACGATCTCCTCGGACTCCTGGAAGCGCTGGCGGGCGACGACTTCCCTGGCCTGGTGCCCGCACCAGCGGCCGAAGTAGGCGTCGTCCTTCGTGGTGATGCGCAGGTTGTCCGCCTGATGCACCATCAGCATGCCGATTCCGGCCAGCAGTCCTTCCTCGCGCTGCCAGGTGTAGCTCGCGTCGGCCTGCCGGCCGAGGAGAACGCTTGTCACGGCACCGTGCAGCACCGCCAGCGCCGCCACGGCGAGCGCAAGCGCGGGAGAGAACGCCAGGAGCACGCCGAGCAACACCAGAGTCATCACCATCTGCACGGCCAGGCCGACGATGTTCCCCGGCAGCATGACGGCGACCGCGTCGACGGCGCTCAGGCGCTCCACCAGATCGCCCGCAAGGCGATGGTTGAAGAACGCCATCGGGAGCCGGAGCAGATGGGACAGATAACGGTCGCCGTTCAATATCGAGGTGCGCAACGTCAACCGATGCATGGCTCGCTGCTCGACCCAGGTGAGCGCGTAGACCACCACCGCACCGGCCGCCAGGGCGAGCGCGACGACGGCGCCCCACGGTTCGCCGTTGACGAGCACCCAGTCCACGAACACCGCCACGAGCGCCGGCACGAGGAGCGCCAGCATGGCCAGCAGGACGCCGCATCCCGCGACGAACGACAGTGCGCCCAGAGCACGGGGAAACCACAGCGGGATGCGTTGCAGCAGGCCCTGGCGCGTGCCGCCCGGCTCGAAGTCCGCGCCACGGCTGAACTCGAGCGCAACGCCCGTGAAGGCGCGGCCGAACTCTTCGGCCGAGACCCGCCGCCTGCCGCTGGCCGGATCGAGCAGAAAGAACCACTTGTCGTCGAACCCTTCGAGGACCACGAAGTGGTTGAATTCCCAGAACAGGATGAGCGGCAACCGGAGCCTCTTGGCCAGCCCGACGTCGATGCTGCGGCCTTTGCACTCCAGGCCGTAGTGTCTGCCCGCGCGCGCAACGCCGGCGGCGGTGGAGCCGTCGCGGCCGACTCCGCAGCGTTCGCGCAGCTCGAACAGCGGCACCCAGCGCCCGTGGTAGGCGAGCACGCTGCCAAGACAGGCTGCACCGCACTCGGTGGCGTGGGTCTGCAGGACCACCGGCGCAACGACGCGCCGTCTTCGAGGCGGCCGCGCAGGCTGCCGCCGCGCCCGGGCGGCTCTCGAGCTCCGCAGCCTCTCGAACAAGCTCAGGACCGTCCGAAGTCGATCAGTGCGAGGGGCGCACGATCGCCAAGGGCAATGCGCACTCGGCAAGGCGTGCCGTGCGGTACGTCGAGGTCCGCCGCTCCTTCGAGCGCAACATCCACACGGTGATGCAGGTCCGCAGCCGCGGGCGCCAGCCCCGCGAGCCAGCTCGGAACCCCGTCTTCGGCAATGGCGGCAACCTCGCCTCGCATTTCACGGACTTCGCCGTCCCCCGTGCGGAACTCGACCCGGACTTCGAGGCCCGGCCGAATGTGCTCGGCCGCATGCGCCGGCACCAGGAGCTTCACCCTCGCCGGCGCGGCCCCGACGAACACGCCGTGTCTCGTCACCCCGACCTCGACGCTGCCGAAGATCGCCCAGACAGCCAGTCCGATCAGCAACAGGCCGACGGCCCCGGCGACGGCGCGTTCACTCGGGGCCGTCGTTTGCAGCAGGTGATCCAGTTGCTGGCGTTTGGTGCGATCTGCCACCGCTTCTGCGCGGAACGGACTGAGCAAGGGATCTCCCCACCAGCGATACGATACCGAGAAAATACCATCATGCGTTCCGTGCTACAGCAATTCCCGCTGACGCTCCGAAACATCGACCTGTGGTGCGATTTCGGCGAGATTTCGGCCTCTGGAGCGTCCGGTCGGGGCAATTTCGAGCGCGGGTTCCGCCCTGGCGGGAATTGCTGTCCGTGCTACCATTTTATCAAGACACCCGGGAACTTCTGACCGGAGTCGTCGGCGGCTGTGCGCGAAAGGTTTTTTCCCACAGGAAAACGCCACCTGAAAATTTTTTCAACTCAGGAGGTTTTGCAAATGAACTCCGTACAGGAAATGCACACCCAACTGCTGGAAAAGGCAGCGGTCGACGACGCGTTCCGCGACAAGCTCGTGGCCAACCCCAAAGGCGCCATCTTCGACGAGCTCGGCATCGAGGTCCCGCAAGACATCGAGGTCAAGGTGCACGAGAACGACATGAACACCATTCATCTCTCGCTCCCGGCCACGGACATTCCCGAAGAACAGCTCGAGGCCATTGCCGCCGGCCGGTGCTGCTGCTGCTTCTGACCCGCCGGTACATGTCGGTGGCGTGACGGGCCGCCACGGTCCGCAAGCACATCGGCATACGCAACGAACTCGCGGCCGCTGCAGGGGCGGCCGCGAGTTCGCTCATATGGTCTTGCTTCAGTCTGCCTGATCTTCCGTTCAGCGCTCCCGCGGGGCATGCTTATCGGGTGTTTTTCGGAGTGTCAGGGGAAGCCGCAAGGTTCTCTTAAAACGCTGATAAATATCATGTTTTTGACTCCCTTCGTGTCGCGGAAATACGCTGCATCGCAGCGTAAATCCCGTAGACCGAAGAGTAGGAGAAATCATGATCCCTCCCGGAAAAAACCACTCCGTTCGCCTGTGCGCCACCTTCGTC
>JAJDUQ010000076.1 GCA_022826505.1 Gammaproteobacteria bacterium | reverse complement strand
TCACTCGACCCACTGCGCAGCAGCGCCGCGCCTTCAAGCTGCTCGGTGTTCGGCTGGAACGTACCCAGTAGCACGCCTGCCATTTTTTTGTTTTATCCCGAAAAACAATGGGTTGATTCGTGCATACTCTCGAAGTTCAGGCTAGGCGACAAGCGGTTTCCAGTGCCCCCGGGACGAATGGGGTCGGGCGAGAGATCCATGGTGCCCGGTGGCGCGTTCGTCTGGCGAACCCGGCAATCCCTGCGCTGTCGCTTCGCGAGCCGCTGAAACTCTCGCCTTGCTAGTGCGAAAAGAACTGCCGTGCCCGCCGGACCACGCCCCAGAGGATGGTCAGCAACCCAAGGGTGCAGAACACGGCCGAGACCGGCTCGGAGAAGAATCCGAGGAAGCTGTAGTCGAGAATGGTAAGCGCCTGGGACATCGAGTTCTCGCCGATCTGACCGAGGATGACGCCCATCACGATGGCCGGCACCGAGTAGTCGCTGCGCCTCAGGAAGTACCCCGCGACGCCCGCCACGAACATGATGTACACATCGAAGATGTTGCCGCGCAGCGCGTAGGCGCCGATGGTGGAGAACACCAGGATTCCCGGCGCCAGCATGGAGAAGGGAATTCGCAGCAGGTGCACGATGCCCTTCGCTTCGACCATGCCGAGCACCAGGATCGCAAGGCTCGCCCAGAACATCGAGGCGAACAGGATCCACACCAGCTCGGGCGCCTCGACCATGATGAGCGGGCCGACCTCCATGTCGTGGAGATTGAACACCCCGATCATCATCGCGGTCAGCGCGCCGCCGGGCAGGCCAAGCGCCAGCAGCGGAATCATCGCGGCGCCGGTGGCTGCGTTGTTGGCGGTCTCGGGCGCGACCACCCCTTCGGGCACGCCGGTGCCGAACTTCTCCGGGGTCTTTGACCAGCGCACCGCTTCGTTGTAGGACAGGAACGCCGCCAGGGTGGCGCCGACGCCGGGCAGGATGCCGCTGAACCAGCCGATCACGGTGGAGCGCGCGACCGCCCACTTCATCGACCAGAACTCGGCGAAGGACGGGTAGCTGACGGAGAGCTCCGGAGACTTGTAGGTGCCGCGCACCATGCGCTGTCCCTGGATGAACACCTCGCTTACCGCGAACAGGCCGAGGATGAGGGGGATGAAGCCGATGCCGCCGGTCAGGTACAGCGTTCCGAACGTGTAGCGCGGTGTCGCTGCGACCGGATCGCCGCCGATGGTTCCGAGCATCAGGCCGAGCCCGAGCGACAGCCACCCCTTGGCGAGCGATCGCGACCCGACGCCCGCCACCACGGTGAGGCCGAAGAAGATCAGTGCGGTGATTTCGATCGGCCCGAACGTGGAGATGGCGAAGTCGGCCACCGGCTCGGTGGCCAGCATCATCAGGATGGCCGACAGCGTGCCGCCCACCGCCGAGCAGGTCACCGCGTAGCCGATTGCCTTCGACGGCTCGCCCCTGCGGGTCATGGGATATCCGTCGAAGGCGGTGGGGGCATTCTCGACGGAGCCGGGAATGTTGAACAGGATGGCGGTGATTGCCCCGCCGTACACGCCCGCGACGTAGATGACGCCGTAGAGCATGATGGCGTACTCGGCCGGAATCCAGGCGGTGAACGGCAGCAGTACCGCGGCCAGCGTCAGCGCGTTCAGGCCGGGAATGGCGCCGAACACCAATCCGCCGACCAGCCCCCCGACGAACACGCCGATCCCGACCGGGCTCAGGAAGAGCAGCTCGGTGCCGTTGAGGAAGTCTCCCATGGACGCTTATCCGGACATCGTCACTGCAGCACGGCCAGCAGCTCGGCGTTGATGGTGTGGAACATCCCGGCGCCCATCGGCAGGGGCGTGAAAATCAGCTTGTAGAACACCAGGACCAGGACCGCGTAGAAACCGATTCCGAAACCGAGCAGGGTGCGCCACCGCGTCACGCCCATCAGCCAGGTGAACAGTACCAGGAATACGGGGGTGACCAGCAGGAACCCCATCTTGTGCATGGCATACGCCCAGACCAGCGGCATCACGAACACGGCAACCGTTCGCCACGAAACTCCGGCGAGATCGTCCGGGACTTCTTCGAGGTACTCGGGGGCCTTGGCCTGCTCCTCGCGGACGGACTGCGGAAGGAAGCGCGAGATCAGCAGCACGATCGCGGCCACCGTCATCATCGCCTGGATGATGCGCGGCCACAGCGCCGCGCCGGGCGCGTAGTGCGGAAGCGGATCGTCGAACCCGAACGACAACGCGAAGGCGCCGGCGACGAGCACCACCCACGCGAAGACCTCCCAGACGACACGATCGCTCACGCCGCCCATGGCCGAACTCCGCTCCGCCATCACTCGGGGTCCATTCTGTCCGAATCCGTCGCCGGTGCCCGGACGGCACCGGCGACGGATTCGGGGTGACGGGACTACTGCAGATCAGCCCGCACGCGCTGGCCGGTCTCCTTGAACACCTTGGTATAGGTGCCGATCGCCTCGTCGAAGATCCCGGCCATGTCGGCGGCACCGTAGTAGGAGTTGACGATGTCGAGGGCCTTGCGCTTCAGGAACGCCTGATGGTCCTCGCTCTGGTAGGCCTCGCGAAATGCCGCGTCCAGGTAGTCCTTGATTTCCTGGGACGTCTCGCTCTTGACCCAGAAGCTGCGAAGGCGCAGCAGCGGATTCCAGTCCATGCCGTAGTCCGCCCCCGTCGCCGGGGTGTCGGCGAAGATGCCGAATCGCTCCGGCCAGATGGCGATGACGGGCAGCAGCTTGCCGGCCTGGACGTGCTTCAGGACGTCGCCCGGCTGTTCCATCAGCACATCGAGCTTGCCGCCGATCACGGCGCCGTAACGCTGCGCGGGCTTGTCGAACATGACCTGCTTGGTGGAAATGCCGAAGAACTCCTCGACCTTGCCCATGGTGGCGAGTTCCATCGCCACGTTGATGTTGGATACGGTCATCTGGCCGGGATTGGCCTTGGCATGGGCGACCACCTTGTCCCAGCTCGCCTTGCCGTCCTCGACGAACCGCTCGTCCTCCGGATTGACGAACATCGCCGTCGGCGCGACGTTGGTGATGGCGATCGGCGAAAGCGTCCTGGTGGGATGGAGATCCATGTCTCCCGACACGTACTTCGACGCCATGCCGTCCCCGTGCTGCAGGATGGTGTATCCGTCGGCGGGCGCCTGCTGGAAGTCGGGCAGACAGTTCACGCCACCGCCGCCGGGCTTGTTGATCTTGTTGACCTTCACTCCGAAGATCTTCGAAAGCGGCCCCTGCATCGCGGCCACCGCCTGATCCGACCCTCCACCCTTGCCGAAGCACACGATGATGGTAATCGGCCGCTTGGGGTAGTCGCCGGGCTTCGGAATCTCCGCCGCCTGAGTCACGGTGACCGCAGCGGCGGCAAACATGCCGGTAGTGGCGGCGAGAGCCGCCTTGCGCCAAGTCTTCATCAATGTTGCCTCCTCTCGTGTTGGCTCCGTCGACGTTACGCAGCGCGAATGCACGGCCCTCCGAGGGGCAACCGTGGTTCGCAATTCGGCATCGAATCCTAGCGTGGGTGCTGCACCAGGTCCATGCAGCCGGCCGCCGTGATCAGTCGGCAGGCAACGAGAGAAGTGCTCCGGGCACCGCCATTCCGTCGCCCTGCGGGGGCCCCTGCGAGCCTCAGCCGACATGCTCGGAAAAAAATTCGCCGATCCGCTGGATGGCCTGCCGGGCTTCGGGCAACACGTGCGCCGATTCGTGCCACGCGTGGAACACCCCTTCCCAGCACTCCAGGGTCACGTCCACACCGGCGGCCTCGGCGCGTTCGGCAAACGCGGTGCTGTCGTCGAGCATCGTCTCGATGCTCCCGACCTGGAGGAGCACGGGCGGCAGTCCGACCAGGTTGCCGTAGAGCGGAGAGGCGAGGGGTTCGCGCGGATTGGTACCGGCCAGGTACATGGACGCAAATCGATCCAGGTACATCTTGCTGACGGACGGGTCGGCGCCGGCATTGGTCTCGAACGACGCTCCGCTCTGAGTGAGGTCCGTCCAGGCGCTGAGGAGGACCGCGGCCCCAGGGAGTTTCCAGTCACGCGCACGCGCGCCGAGCAGCAACGCGAGCGTCAGCCCGCCGCCCGCCGAGATGCCTCCGATGACGATGCGCGCCGACCTGAATCCCGAGTCCAGCAGCCAGCGATAGACGTTCAGGCAGTCGTCGACGGCGGCGGGAAACACGTGCTCGGGCGCCCGGCGGTAGTCGATCGACAGCGCCCGGGCCCCGGCCGCGGCGCCGATGTTGGCGGCCGTCGCTCGCGAAGCCGCCACTGAACCTCGAAAGTAGGCGCCGCCGTGGATGAAGACGAAGACGCGATCGGGTCGGGCCTGCGGTGCGTCGATCCACTCGCAAGGCACACCGCCCGCGTCCACCGGTTCATACCGCGTACCCTCGGGCAACGGCACGCCGCGGGCGCGGGCCACGGAGGCTTCGCGCAACGCCGCCACGGTCGCCTCGGGCCGGTACCGGGCCGCCCGCCTGGCGGCGATCAGTTTCTCGAGCTCTGCGCTGGCCATCGGTACTTTCGGAACCTCCTGATGCGGATCGAGCGTCGGCCCGGCGCCCACGGCGAGGCCGGCTCGACGCCGGTTGCATTGCGCGCGTAGTGGATGAGGAGCAACGGAATGTTGCGGACCTGCAAGCCTCGAACGGCGCGGGGTCGGCGCTCGGCGAACGTGGTCGGGGTCGGGATCGCATTGCAGGTGGAACGAGTCATGGTCCGCGCAAGGGCAGGAAACGGTCGTGGCCGGTCACGAGACAACCGCAGTCATGTCCACTCGCACGATCGGCATCAGCCGTCACGTGTGGGCCTGCGGACGCGGTCGATCGCTCGTGCAAGGCGGAGGGCCTCGGCACGAATGGCCTCCCCGTCGCCCGCGTAGATGACCGAACGGGACGCGCTGACCAGCAATCCTCGTGCTGAGGCGTCGACGCCGGCGGCGACAGATGTCTCCAGGTCGCCTCCCTGCACACCGATCCCGGGCAGCAGGATCGGCATTCCGGGGCAGCGTTCGCGCACCTGAGCCAGCTCGTGCGGGCAGGTCGCGCCGACGACCAGTCCGGCGTTTGCGTGGTGTGCATTCGACCACTCCCGGATGCGCTCGGCCACGGTGAGGTAGAGCGGTTCACCGTTTGCGGTAGGTACGGACTGGAGGTCGGCGCCGCCCGGGTTCGAGGTACGGCAGAGCAGGAAGGCGCCGCGGTCGGGGCGCTCGAGGAAGGGCGCGACGGCATCGCCGCCAAGGTATGGACTGACGGTGAGCGCGTCGGCGCCGAAGACGTCGAAGGCGGCCTTCGCGTACGCGGCGGAGGAGTGGCCGATGTCGCCGCGCTTGGCGTCCAGGATCACGAGTGCGTGCGGAGCGACCCGACGGATCATCGCGACGGTGTCGGCAAGCGCCTGCCAGCCAGGCATTCCGTGCGCCTCGTAGAACGCGGACTGCGGCTTGAAGGCACACGCCAGGTCGGCCGTCGCTTCGACGACGCGGGTGTTGAAATCGAGCAGTTGATCCGCAGGAGTCCGACCCGGTTGCGGATCCAGTCCGACGCAGAGCAGCGAACCTGCCGCCTCCATCGCCTTCGCGATTCGGTCGGTGAAAAGCATACCGTTCATCGTCCCGGCGCCCGGCGTGCGTTCCGCGCGCGGCAAGGGCACCGGGCGTGTCGTCAGCGCGAAGTGCTCCGATCAGTGATAGGGGCGATCGCCCTTGACGGTGACCCGCACCCCGCTTCTCGTCTCGGGATAGTAGTCCCAGGTGGCGTGGTGCTGCGTGCAGCGGTTGTCCCACATCGCGATCGAGTTCTTCCGCCACCGGAACCGGCAATGAAACTGCGGGTTCGCGTTGTGGGCGTAGAGAAAGCCGAGCAGTGCGTCGCTCTCGTCGCGCCTCATTCCCACGATGCTCTGCGTGAAGGGCTCGTTCACGTAGATGAGCTTGCGGCCGGTTTCGGGGTGGGTGCGTATCACCGGGTGTACGGCCTCCGGGTGCTTCTCCCGGCGCAGGCCGCCTCCGATCTGCTCGTAGCGCCCGACGTGCACGTCGGCGGTGTGCAGCGCTTCCAGCGGATCGAGGATGCGCTTCATGGTGTCGGAGAGTGCGTCGTAGGACGCGTACATGCTTGCGAACAGCGTGTCGCCGCCGATCGACGGTACGTCCGACAGGTGCAGGATGCTCGCCATCGGCGGCTCTTCGTCGCAGCTCACATCGGAGTGCCAGGCCGTTCCCTCCGCGAAGGGCGATGTCGCGTCGGCGTGGATCTTCATCAGTTCCGGTCGACCGTCCACGCAGGGTGCGGAAGGGTGGATGTGCAACTCGCCGAAGCGGCGACCGAACTCCACGTGCTGTTCGTGGTTGATGTCCTGATCGCGAAAGAAGAGCACGAGGTGTTCGAGCAACCCTCCGCGCAGCGTGTGGACCGTTTCGTCGTCGAGCGGTTCACGAAGATCGACGCCGTGAACCTCGGCACCGATGTTGCGGGTGAGCGGCCTGAACTCGATGATGTCGTTTCGCATCCTTCTCTCCGGCGGTGTACGGGCGGGTTACGTCGTCACAATCATACGCACCAGTTTGTCGAGGTGTGAATAGTGCGTCCATGGGGCCCGGCTTTTCCTCGGCGGGCTCCATGACGCAATTGGAGCCGGGCCGCAATCGCTCGATGGCGACCGCGTCAAGACCCTGCGGTCGCGGTACTCGGGGGCCTGCGCCCGCCAAGCCCGTTCCGGCCGAAGCCGGTCACGCTGCCCGTCACCGACTATGCGGTGCCCGCGCGCGCGCCGCCCGGAGCGGCGAAATCGCGATTCGCGGCCGGACGATTCACGGCCGGATTCGATACGTTCACCGGACCGCTTCGGTGCGGCCCGGCGCCGCGGGCGAAGCGCGTATCGTTGTATTCCTTGACTGTCGTGAGTGCGTAACGCGCCGGATGCGAAGCATCCGTGCAGGTGCTGATGCACGCGATCGGCGCATCGTAGTTCGGCCGCGTGAAGTAGCCGATCGACATCCTGCGCGAGCGGGAGCGGGCGTCGGTCGCGGGAACCGTCACGCGATGCGGCGTCGAGACCCATCGGTCGTTGGTCCATCGCATCAGCAAGTCGCCGATATTGACGATGAAGGTGTTGTCGATGGCCGGAGCGTCGATCCAGTCGCTCTCGCGCGGACGCACCTGCAGTCCGCCTGCTGCGGCTTCGTTGCGCAGAATCGTCATCATGCCGAGATCGGTATGGACACCGCATCGCAACTGTCCGGCTTCGAGGTCGTGCGCCGGAGCCGGGTAGTGCAGCAGGCGCAACTGGCTCCCGTGGCGATCGAGCTTGTCCGCGAACCAGTCGGCGGGAAGTGCGAGAGCGAGGGCGAAACAGCGTGCGAGGCGCCGAGACAGGTCTTCGACCGCAAGGAAGTACGCCTTCATGGCCGGTTCCAGGGCCGGTGGTGCGCTCGGCCACAGATTGGGCGCGAAGTTCGGATAGGAACGTTCCTGCGAGTGATACCGGTCATCGGGCCGGTCGAACGGCCCGATCGCGAAGACCTCCTTGAAGTCCGGTGGCGTGTCGCCGCCGTGCATGCGGGCCAGCGTCTCCTCGCCGTAGGGGATGTAGCCGCGATTCTGGTCGTTGAACGGCCGCCTGACCGTCATCTTTGCTTCCAGCGGCAGGTCGAAGAAGGCGCGTCCCGTGTCGTACAGCGCGTTCTGGGTTTGCTCGGGCACTCCGTGGTTGCTGATCACGAGAAATCCGATCTCGCGGCAGATGTCGTCGAGTTCCCGGGCGGCACTGGCGACAATGGCCGGATCGGTGCTTTCGAATCGCTTCAGATCGAGGATGGGGATGGCGTTCATGGTCTTGGAGCCCGACTTGCGAACGGGACGATGCCGCGAGTCGTTCCATCATGCCACGGCCCACCCGGGTTGTCTTTCGGCGGGCAGCCCTGACGGGGAGCTTGGCGTGGGAGGTGACTCGTCAACTCCAGGTTCACGACGGTCCGGTGCGTGGCATGCGCGAGCTGACCGATTGTCGGGATCAGCGTGCCGAACGCTTGTGGCGAAGCATGGTCGCGACGAGAATCCGAGCCTCGATCTCTCGAGCTACGGACACCGAAGCGTACTGTCATGAATGAAACACAAGCACGATACCGGGTTGGAATCGATGTCGGCGGCACGTTCACCGACGTATTCTCCTTCGACGGCGAGGCGGGCGGATTCGAGATTGCCAAGGTCGCGAGCACGCCCGCCGCGCAGGCGGAAGGCTTCATGTCGGGAATCGACGCGAGCGGCGCTCCCGCCGCGTCCATCGAGACCCTCGTGCACGGCACCACCGTCGCCACCAACGCGATTCTGGAACGCAAGGGCGCGAAGTGCGGGCTCGTCGCCACCCGCGGATTCCGTGACGCCCTCGAACTCGGCCGGCGCACCCGGCCACGCCGGTGGGGATTGAGCGGCAGCTTCGAGGCGCTGATCCCGCGCGAGCTGCGCATCGACGTGACCGAGCGGATGGACGCGCAAGGTCGGGTCGTTCTCCCGCTGGACGAAGACGAGCTGCGCGATGCAGTGACCACCCTGCGCGACGCGGGCTGCGAGGCGCTCGTCATCCACTTCGTGCACGCCTACGCGAATCCGGCTCACGAGCGCCGGGCGGCCGAAATCGCGCGCGAGCTGTGGCCGAACGCATTCGTCAGTACCGGCTCGGAGGTGCTCTCCGAGATCCGCGAGTTCGAACGTGCGAGCGCAACCGCCCTGAACGGGTGGGTGCAGCCGCTGATGGCGCACTACATCGGCGCGACCGAGCAACGACTGCAGGATGCCGGCTTCGGGCACCAGCTTCTGCTCATGCAGGGCAACGGGGGGATGATGTCGACCCGTACCGCGTGCCACGCGGCGGCGCAGACCGTGTTGTCGGGTCCGGCAGCCGGCGCGATTGCGGCGGCCCGACTGTGCCAGGCAGCCGGGTTCGAGAACGTGCTCGCCTGCGACATGGGCGGGACGAGCTTCGACCTCACTCTCATCCGCGACGGCCGCCCCGCCGTCACGAACGAGAAGGACCTCGCCTACTCGGTGCCGCTTCACCTCTCGCTGGTCGACATTCACACCATCGGCTCGGGCGGCGGCAGCATCGCCAGGGTGGACGCCAGCGGGCTGCTCCAGGTCGGCCCCGAGAGCGCCGGTGCGAGCCCCGGTCCCATCTGCTACGGGCGTGGCGGCGATGCGCCGACGGTGACCGACGCCAACGCGGTGCTCGGACGCATCGACACCGCCTCACTCGCCGGAGATCTGGCCCCGGCCGATCTCGAGCGGGTACGCGCCCGCATCGTCGAGACCATCGGCAAGCCGCTGGGGCTGAATGCCGAGGACGCGGCCGCGGCGATTCTCGCCGTCGCCGACAACCAGATGGCCAACGCCGCACGGATGGTCTCGATCGAGAAGGGACACGACCCCCGTGAATTCGTCCTCTTCGCCTTCGGCGGGGCCGGGCCGATGCATGCGGCGGCCATCGCCCGCGAACTGGGCATTCCGAAGGTCCTGGTGCCGCGTTTCCCCGGTATCACCTCGGCGCTCGGCTGCGTGCTCGCCGACGTGCGGCACGACTACGTGCGCTCGCTGCACCGCCCGCTGGCCGATGTCGGTCCCGAACTCGGGCAGTCCGTTCTCGACGAGCAGGCGGCCGAGGGCCGGGCCCTCATCGAGTCCGAGGGGGTCGCGGTCACCGCGATCGACGTCGTCCACGAAGCGGACATGCTCTATCGGGGCCAGAGTCACGTGTTCCGCGTCCCCGTGGTGGGCCCGGGGTTCGACCCCGAGCGCGTCCGCGAGACGTTCGCCGAGCACTACCAGCGCCGCTTCGACATCGCTCTGCCGGAGATGGTGCCGATGCTCGTGAACCTGCGCACCACGGTGATCGGGCGCAGCGCCTCGTTCGATCTCGCCTCGCTCGCCAGGTCGGAGAACGGCGCCGGCACGAACGACCCGCGCACCGGTTCCCGGCCCGTGCGCTTCGACGGCGAATGGCACGAGACCGCCATCTACGACCGCGCGGCGCTGGCGCCGGGTGCAACGGTGGAAGGTCCCGCGATCATCGAGCAGCTCGACACCACCATCCCCATCGAGCCGGGAGTCGTGGCGGAAGTCGACAACTTCGGCAATCTGCTCATTCCGGTCGCTCAACGCGAGGACCGAACGGCCGGTCGGGGGGCCGACGCCGCCACCGACCCCATCACTCTGGCGGTGGTTCAGAACGGGCTCGGGCAGATCGCGAGCGAGATGGACCTCGTCCACCAGAAGACATCCTTCTCCCCCGTCATCTCCGAGGCGTTCGACCGGGCGAACGGCATCTACGACCGGCACGACGGGAAGATCATCGCGCAGGGCGAGCTCGGGCTGCCCATCTTCCTCGGGGTGATGCAGGAGACGACGATGCAGGTCATCGACCACAAGGGACCACTCGACGAAGGCGACGTGATCATCGTCAACGACCCCTACTTCGGCGGCACCCACCTGATGGATGTCCGGATGGTGAAGCCGTTCTACTACCGTGGCGAGCTGTGGGCGTACCTTTCGAACACCGGCCACTGGTCGGACACCGGGGGCATGGTGCCGGGAGGCTTCTGCGCCACCGCGACCGAGATCCAGCAGGAGGGCCTGCGCCTGCCACCGGTGCATCTCGTGCGCCGTGGCGAGCTGATCCAGGATGTCGTCGACGTCATCATGAGCAACATCCGGGTGCCGGAGGAGCGGCTCGGAGACATGCGGGCGCAGCTCGGCGCGCTGTCGATCGGCGAGCAGCGTCTGACCGCGCTCCTCGACAAGTACGGGGAACGCACCGTCAGCGCGGTCATCGCGGAGATGCGAAAGCGCTCCGAGACCCTGATGCGCGCGCACATCGATGCGATACCGGACGGTACCTACAGCTTCTCGACCTTCGTCGACAGCGACGGCATCACCGACGACATCCTGGAGGTCGCTCTCGACGCTCGGGTCGAGGGCTCCGACATCCACTTCGACTACTCGCGCTCGAGCCCGCCGTGCCGCGGCCCGCTCAACTCGGTGTGGGCGACGACGATGGGCTCGACGCTTTGCGGCATGAAGCACGTCTTCGCGGACGTGCCCATCAACTCCGGCTGCTTCGCCCCCATCCACATCGAGCCACCGCACGGGACGTTCCTCTTCGCCGAGTACCCGCGCCCGGTGTGCGGCTGCGCGGCGGAGGTCTCGCAGCGGATCATGGAGGCCCTGTTCGGGGCCCTGGGCAAGGCGATCCCCGAGCAGACGTTCGCGGGACCGGCCGGCACGAGCGGCAACTTCAGCCTCGGCGGGATCGACCCCGAGACCGGTCGCAGCTACGTCATGTACCAATTCACCGGCGGAGGCTACGGAGGCTGGAACGGCGGCGATGGCGTATCGAACGGCACGTCCACCATCGGCATCTCGAAGAACCAGCCGATCGAGATGCTGGAGCAGCACTTCCCGATCCTGTTCGAGACCTACGAGCTGCGCGAGGGGAGTTCCGGGGCCGGCCGGTGGCGGGGTGGTCTCGGCGTGAGCTACAAGGTGCGGCTGCTGCGCGGAGAGGCGAAGGCCTCGTTCATGATGGACCATGGACGCACCGGTCCATTCGGCATGCTGGGCGGCGAGCCGGGCGAGCTGAACGACATCTCGGTCTCGCAGGGGGGCGCCTTGAGCCGTCCCGCCTTCGGCTCGAAGGGCGACGGGTTCGAGCTGGCCGAAGGGGACTGGGTGCTGGTGAACACCCCGGGCGGGGGAGGCTACGGACGCCCGGAGGAGCGCCCCGACGCGCTCATCGAACGGGACGTGTCACGCGGCTACCTCACCCGAGAGCAGGCTGGCGCGTACCGGCGCGGGAACGGAGGGTGATCGGTGTCCCTGAAGAGCCTGGAAGTGCTGCCCGTGCAGGTCTGCGAAGGGATCGCCGGACTCCGGTTCATGCTCCCCACGCGCGGTCCGCGGGCTGTCCGGTCCGGACGCATCGGAGGTGCCGGGCCGCGAAGACGATCGCGATCGGACAAGAGGCGATGTCGCCTTCGCGTGCGGCGACGCCTGCGACGGGGTGCAGGAGCCGGAACACGAAGCCACCAGCGACGCCAGCGTACGCCGGAGCTACCCGACCTGACCGTCTACACCGAGCAGCAGCGTACCGAAGAGCTGGAAGGACATTGACGCGCATGGCGCCCGAGGCGATCGAACGGGCGGTCGCGATATTCGTTGCGGCGCGGCAACGCGGACAGCGGGTGCCCATCCTGCCAGAGGCGTGTCGGCCGATCTCGCTGGAAGACGCCTATCTCGTACAGGCGGCGTTGAACGAACGGCTCGGCGGTTCACTCGGCAGCGTGAGCGGCCGCAAGATCGGGTGTACCACCCCGGTGATGCAACGCTACCTGCGGATCGCGCACCCTTGCGCCGGAGCGCTCTACGAGGACCGGGTGCACCACATGGAGGCCACGGTGCCATTCGCGGAGCACTGGCGGCCAGGCGTCGAGTGCGAGATCGCGGTGCGCCTCGGACAGTCGCTTCCCGCCGCGGATGTGCCTTTCGACCGCACGGCCGTCGCCGCCGCCGTCGAGAGCTGCATGGCCGCAATCGAGATCGTGGATGACCGCTACGACGACTTCCGCGCACTCGATGCACCGACTCTGATCGCCGACGACTTCTTCAGCGCCGGAGCCGTGGTCGGCGGCTCCGCCCGGGGGTGGCGGGAGCTCGATCTCCGAGCGCTGCGCGGGGCAATGACCATCAACGGCGTCGAGGTCGGTACCGGAATCGGTGCGGACGTCATGGGCCACCCCTTCGAAGCGCTGGCCTGGCTCGCCAACCATGCCGCGGCGAGCGGTCGTCCCCTTGCCGCGGGCGACATCGTGCTCACCGGAAGCATCATCGAGACCCGCTGGGTGGAGCCGGGCGACACCGTCCGGGTCGCCATCGAGAGTCTGGGTGAAGCGAGCGTTCGCTTCCGGCCCTGAAGACCGTGCCGCACGACGTCCACCGACGTACGGACCATCATCGTCGACGGCCAGGTCCGCAGGCTCGCCCGGAGTCACCGGTCACTCGAGTCTCCCCGGCTTCGCCGAGCGCGGACGCCACCCACCCGAACCCGATGCGCTCCTGCTCCAGGCGGAGGTTCGGGCTGATCCGATGGTCGCGGAACCTGGGCGCGCCGGAACAGATGCTGCTCCGACATCTCCAGGAACGACACCAGAGATTCCGACCCGGTGAAGAACACCCGGGCGAAGCAGTAGTCGAAGAAACTCTCGTGGCCGAATCCGTAGCGGCGCCCGTCGAAGGTGAGCACACCCTCGAACGCCAACTGATCCAGGTAGTCGAGTGGGAATCCATCCATTCTCTCCCTCGGCACCGAGAGCTGCTGAGTGGAGGTCATCTCATCGCAGAGGGTCTGCATGACCTCCAGCCACGGGTCCGGCGAGAGCGTGACGCGCTCCGCCACCGACCGCCGTTTCTCGTTCCAGTACCGGTCGAAGAGCTCCTTGGCCGTGCCGAACGCAGGCGCGCGTGACACGTCGAAGCCGGCTTCGAGGAAGAGGTACATGTTCTGGGGCAGTCGCAGGAGCGCCAGTTGGCGCTTGTGGAACAACGCCGGATCGAAGCCCGCGTCCGCCAGAATCGTCTCGACCTCGGCGATTGTGAATTCGGCGACTTCAATCCGCTCGTTCTGCTGGTTCCGGTCATTCGAACAAGGCATGAGCTGTCGCAGGCGCGGGTCATGCTGCCAGTCGAACTCCCGGTACACGACGACGGTGTGAATCGTCGCTTGCGCGTGTTCCCCGGACCTCGCGAAACAGGCGATCGACGAGATCGAGCCGGCCGGAATTCCGGCCGGAGACGGTGCTTACGGCATCCAACTGATCGACGATCAGCACCCCCGGGCGTCCGGTAGCTTCCGCCGCTGCCGCGAGCACCAGGACCGGCGACTCTTCGAGACCGAGTTGGTCACCGAGCTCCCTGGTAGTCGAGGTCTGAGGCAGACGGTCGAGCCGGAAAACCAGCACTGGCTGGCCGTGCGCTCGCAAGGCCTCGACGACTTCGACGACACAGGCCGTCTTTCCGGCGCCGGCCCTGCCTGTCAGGACACTGTCCGTCGCAGTCTCATCGAGTCGCGCAAGCAGTGTTTGCGTCGCCGTGTCCGGCGTTGTCCGGGGAATGAGCTTTCGCCCAATGAGCTTGCCGCGCGCCCCTTCCAGGTACGTATCCGTCGCCCCCTCCACGGCGACGCCCGCATTCTCCGGATTGATCAGATGTCGGAGCCGATAGCCGCGCCGCGCGAGCGCTTCAACGATTGCCTGACGGGTCGTCGTGCGGTGCACGGAGTCATCGACGATCGCTCGGAGTTCCGCCACCACCTTGTTCGGGTCCGTGACGAAGAGCGCCTGTACCCCCCATCGCACTTTCTGCTCGATCTCACGCTCGTCGATCGTTCGGACGTCGATCCGGCGCAGGCGATCGAGGGCGGCCGGATCGTCGCACGCCCAGACGCACCGCAGCCTCTCGAACCGTACCCTGCGTTCCCTGGCCTCAAGAAAGTTGCGCTTGAACTCCTCCACCGACTCCGCGTCGCGTGCTGCCTCGCACAGCTCGGAGAGCTCGCGGGCGTCGCTGCCCGAGGCAAAGACAAAGCGATCGTCGTTGTCCGCCAACTGTCTGCCGACCGTTTGAAGAAGGCCGTCGCTGCGAAGCGCGGCGAGGCTCCACTTGCCATTCGGGTGGCTGCGTTTCACTTGGTGCCATTCCCGCCGTGAACCCATGGTCACGACGAACTCCGCCTTCTCGACGCCGGGGTCCTCGATACGGATCGACTCCGCATCACCGTGGAGCAGGCGCACGAACTCGGACAGCGTCCACCATTTCTCGTAGCGGTTGCCGAGCTTGTCCGCAGGTCCGCCGGGGAGGGTCATGGGGTAGGCTCGAACGTCGGGAAGTCGTCCGCCACGGTCAACCGATCGGCTGCCGAGCTTTCACGGACGATGCGGGCCTGAAGATGGAACGGTGGCGGAGCCGCTTGCATCCGGGCGGGTCGGGTTCCATGGCGCGGTGCCTCGCGCTCAAGGTTGATCCAGTGCGCTCGCGAAACGCACGAACCGTTCCAGATCCCGTGTGACCAGAGGATGGACCTGACGGAGCTTCGTCACGAGAAAGTCCAGGCGATCCCAGTCGTACTCCAGCTCGAAGTAGTAGCGTTTGAAGTGCCGGAACTTCAGCAGCTCGAACAGCGGGGAGAACGTCTCCTCCGACACCGCCGCCGTCCTGACGCCCTCGATCTCCAGGGTCATCTTCTGCAGCAGATCGTTGTGCCGGCGAGCGGGATCCAGCTTGTTCTCGAACGACTGCGAGATGCGCAGGTAGATCGTCTCCAGGCAGGTGTAGTAGTTCTCCAGCAACCCCGCGACGATGAGCGCCGACATCGGCGTCTTTCCGAGCTGCACGATCTCACCGTC